>DASTGO010000028.1:0-28408 GCA_035719045.1 Kineosporiaceae bacterium
GGGGTGGCCAGGGGCGGGGTCGAACCGCCGACCTTCCGATTTTCAGTCGGACGCTCGTACCAACTGAGCTACCTGGCCGTACGACCGGATCGTGATCCGGACGAAGCGACCCCGACGGGACTCGAACCCGCGACCTCCGCCGTGACAGGGCGGCGCGCTAACCAACTGCGCTACGGGGCCTTGGTGGTCACCAAGACCGTGCCCCCAACGGGATTCGAACCCGTGCTACCGCCTTGAAAGGGCGGCGTCCTAGGCCACTAGACGATGAGGGCGTCACGACGCTCCCCTTGACGTCCGGGATCCCGTCGAGGACTGGGACAGCATATGGGTTGAGTGGCGTCATCTCCAAAGCGGATCTGTTTTTGCAGGTCAGCGCGTATATCCATGATCTTGAAGGCTCCTGGGGGCTGGAGTGCGGGCCAGTTGCGCCCCCACCTGGAGGGCTCGATGCCGGGGGTGACGGGTGGGCGGCCGGCCCGGCTGGTCCGGATCGCCCTGGTGTGGGCGATCCAGACCACTTCGCGTGAGCCCGCCGGGGCAGTTCACCGGGATCGGTTCGCGTCGGACCGCCGGCCTGCCTGACCGCTGGGTTCAGCCGGGTTCGGCGACGTGGTCGCGCCAGGAGTACTCCGGCACGAAGCCGAGGACGGCCCGGGCCCGGTCGGTGGCCAGCAGGGAGCCGTACCGGTCGATCTCCCGGGTCACCCGGACCCCGGGGAACACCTCGGCCATCAGGTCCGCCGATGGGCGGGGCATCACGGTGTCGGCGGCGGCGATGACGTAGTTCGAGGAGCCCTGGACCTCGGCCGTGAGTGCCTTCTGGCAGGCCTGGGCGGCGTCCCGTTCGTCGATGTAGGCCCAGAGGTTCCACCGGCGGGACCGGACGTCCTGCCAGTACTCCGGGAAGCGTTCGTAGTCGCTCGGGCCGAGGATGTTCGAGAACCGCAGGCCGACGAACGGGATGTCCGACCAGGCGGAGATCTGCTCGGCGATGGTCTCGCTGGCCACCTTCGACAGGGCGTACGTCGAGGTCGGCAGCGGGTAGTGGTCCTCGTCGACGGGGACGTACCGCGGCGGGACGTCGAAGGGCAACCCGAGGGTGGTCTCGCTGGACGCCCACACCACCCGCTCCAGGCCGACCGTGGCGGCCGCGTGGAACACGTTGAAGTTCATCGCCATGTTCGTGTTGAACGTCGTCGCCGGGGTGTACAGGCCGGGCGCCGGGATGTTCGCCAGGTGCACCACGGCCTGTACACCGTCGAGGACCTGGACGGCCTGCCCGTAGTCGGTGAGGTCCGCCCGGATCACCCCGAAGTCGTAGGTGGCCGCCGTGATGTCGGTCGCCACGACGTCGTAGCCGTGGTCCCGCAGGTCCTGGACGATGACCCGCCCTGCCTTGCCGCTCGCCCCGGTCACGCAGACCCGTGTCATTCCGGCCTCCTCGATTCGTCTGCCCGATCCTGGTGTCCGGCCCACATTCTTGCCCGGCCCCGCCCCGCCCCTTGGACCTCCCACCCCGGCACGGCGAGGATCGGCCGGGGATCGACCGGGAGGGGAGGCGGGATGGCCGAGATGTCCCGGGAGGAGTTCGAGGAGGCGGTGGCCGACGCCCTCGACGCCGTCCCCGAGGAGCTGGCCCGGCTGATGACCAACGTCGTGGTGCTGGTCGAGGACGACGCCCCCGAGGACGACCCGGACCTGCTGGGACTCTACGAGGGCACGCCGCTGACCGAGCGGGACTCCTGGTGGGCGGCCGGCTCCCTGCCGGACCGGATCACGGTCTTCCGCCACCCGACCCTCGAGGTCTGCGACAGCCGGGACGAGGTGGTCGAGGAGGTCCGGATCACCGTGATCCACGAGATCGCGCACCACTTCGGCATCGACGACGACCGGCTGCACGAGCTCGGCTGGTCCTGACGCCCGGCCCGGAATCCGGTGGTGAGGGCTGGTCGTGACGTCCGGTCCTGAAGCCCCGTCGTGAGGCTGTGTCCGACCGGCCTTACGGGCGTTAGGCTCGGTCGGACGGTGGCGTCGACGACGGGAGCGGGTGATGACCGTGGAGGGGCGGCGGACGGCGAATCCGCGCGGGCAGGGCGGGCGGCTGCGGGAGGAACTCCTGGCGGCGGCACTGCGGCTGCTGGAAGCCGATCCCGGCGTGGTGTTCACCCTGCGCGGAGTGGCCCGGGAGGCCGGGGTGGCCGCCCCCAGCGTCTACGACCACTTCCCGCGGCTGCCCGATCTGGTCGCCGCCGTGCGGGACCAGTGCGCAGCCGACCTGCTGGCCGCCCTGGAGCGGGTCTCCCGGCGCTCGGTCCGGAAGGAGCCGGCGGAACGGCTGCGTGCGGTGGTACGGGCCTATCTGCGCCGGGGGCTGGAGGCTCCGGGCCTGTATGCGGCCGCCATGGCCGGGCCTGCGGGCACGATGGTCGTGGACCTGTTCGCCGACCTGCTCCCCGGCACCGTGCCGGGACGGGCCACGCAGGCCGGTCGTCGGGCGGCCGCCCTCACCCTGTGGACCCGGCTGCACGGGATCGTTGCCCTGCGCACCGCCGCTCCAGGGACCGGATGGCCCGCCCTGGACCGCCAGCTCGACACCGCCCTGGCCGGTCTGCTCCGGGACTGATCCAAGAAACTGGCAGCGGCGGTCCGGCAGTGGCCGCGTTCCGCCCGGTCAGCGGCGGTGTGCCGGGGACCCCTGGTGCAGCAGCAGCCCGACCATGCTGGCACCGATGATCGACAGCCCGGTGACCAGCAGCGCGCCACCGGCCTGGAGGGCCCCGCCGGTGTAGTGCGTGACCGCCTGCGGCACCACGGTGGCCAGCGCCAGCACCCCGACCACGAGGACGGACGCCCGCCGGCTCCATCCGTAGCCGGCGAGCCAGGCCACCGCGACCGCCAGCAGGGTCACGTACCCCGGCAGCGGGTCGCGGTGCCAGGTCAGCGACTCCGCCCCGAAGTACGTCAGAACGCCCCCGGCGGTCACCCCGACGGTCCGCTCGTCCAGCAGGCGGGTGGCCGCCAGTCCGGCCCAGACGATCCCGGTCAGGACGAACCCCCAGGGGGCCTGGGCCGAGGACCCCCAGGGGGGCCCGAGCAGTTGCGCCAGAAGGCATCCCGACCACATCGCGGTGGCCAGGTTGAGCAGCGCACCCCGGCAGGCGAGGTACCCGCCGGCCGTCACCGCGAGCGCCCCCGCACAGAACACCTCCGCCTGTCGCTGTCCGGGCACGAACTGGGCGAACGCTCCGCCGAACAGGGTGGCGGCGAGCAGGACCGCACTGCCGACCAGACGGCGCCGGGGCGTGCCGCCGGCGTGCGGGCGGGCCACCCAGCCACCTCGGGTGGAGGCCATCAGGGCCAGCGCGGCCAGCAGCAGCACGGTGCCGGGGACGGTCAGCACAAGCACACGGTCGCCGCGGGTGAGGGTGTCCCAGCCGGGACGGACGAGCACCGCGCAGCCCGCGGCCGAGAAGACTGCGCCGAGGTAGCCGCCGACCTCGGCGAGCAGGGCGGGCCAGGCCCGGCCGCGGCGCCGGCTGCGCCCGGCGGGCAGACCTGCCGGCGGTGTGGTCACGGCGGGGATCTCGCCGCTGGGTGGCGGCGACTGGGTGGGGACCAGATGTGGGACCGGCGTCTCGGGTGGGGGAAGGTGTTCGGGCGGGGGCGGCAGCGAGAGCCTGCGGAGCACGGCGCGGACCTGATCGGCGGACAGCGTGCCGCGCAGGACCAGTTCGTCCAGTGCGGCGGTGAGGGCCTCCAGGGAGACCGTGTCGGCCTCCGGCGTCGACCCGGGGGAGGGGCGCCTGCAGCGGCCTTCCGGGGGCGGGGGGACGGGGGCGGCCATCTGCGCAACCTACGTCCCGCGAGCGTGGTTGTCCTGGGTACGAGGGCACGCCTGCGGCGGCCGGACTCCGGCGCGCCGTCGCAGGTCAGCGGGCATGTCAGGGTGGATCTCGGACTACAGTCGGCAGGCGCGCGGGGGCCGTTCCGACAGGACCTTGGACCCGCGCCCCTGTCGTCGGGGCGATGGAACGATCCGGACATGGAGGGCCAGAACATGCAGGCAACGAACCCCGCCGAGTCCACCCCGGGAATCGACCCCGTGGCCCGCGAGACCGGCTACATGGAAGTCCTCGACGAGGAGCAGTGCTGGGAGTTGCTGTCCACCGTCGAGGTCGGGCGCCTCGCCGTCGCCGCCGCCGGTGACGTCGACATCTACCCCGTGAACTTCGTTCTCGACGGTCGCGAACTGGTGTTCCGGACGGCTGAGGGCACCAAGCTGGTCGAGGTCGTCCTGGCCGGGCGGGTGGCCTTCGAGACCGACGGGTACGACCCCGAGCATGGCCGTGCCTGGAGCGTCGTCGTCAAGGGCCAGGCCCAGGACCTGGACCGGTTCGCCGAGATCTACCACGCCCAGGACCTGCCGCTGTTCCCCTGGAACGCCTCGCCCAAGGAGCGTTTCGTCAAGATCACGCCCACCAAGATCACTGGTCGGCGGTTCACCGTCCACACCACCCGCAAGGGAGACGTCCCTCACCTGTGACCGTGGGGCCGCCGGTGACGACCGCCGGCGGGCCGGGCCGAGCAGCTGGCCCTGGTGGTGAACCGGCGTCGGCTGTTCCACGTGGCGAAGCCCGGTCCTGCCGGGGAACGCCTCACACGTGACCGGGCGACTACGGTGAACAGAGGGTTGTCCGGCGGTGTGGGTTCGGGGGTCCGGGATGTCGGAGTCGGTCGGCCTGGGCGTCGGTCTCGGGGTCGGGGCCGCCGCCTACCTGGGCCTGGCCTGCTACGTCTGGCTCCACCGGCGGGCGACCGGGGGGCGTGCCCTCGTCGTCATCCTGCTCTCGGTGTTCGTCTGGAGCCTCTGCTACGGCTTCGAACTGGGGTCGCACACGGTGGCCGCGGCCCGGGTCTGGTCCGGGCTGAAGTTCCTGGGGATCGTCGGGCTCGCACCCGCGTTCTGGGCCTTCGTCATGGCCTACACCGGGCGGGCCCGGCAGGTCAGCGGCTGGGTACTGGCCCTGCTCGCCGTCGAACCGGTGACCGTGCTCACCCTCCTCTCGATCCCCGCGACGGGTGGGTTGGTGCACGACTACACCCCAGCTCAGCAGGCCGCGATCCGGCTCGACCGGGCGCCCGTCGCGGCCGCCGGCCCCCTGTTCTGGCCGCATGCGATCTACACCTACGCGGTCATCGTGTTCTCCGCCGGGATGCTGATCACCCGGCTGGTCCAGGTGACCCGGACCTACCGGCGGCAGGCCGCCGCGCTCAGCGTCGCCGTGATGATCCCGCTGGCCGGTAACGCGATCTACAACCTCAACCCGGGGTCCACCGCCGAGGTCGACCCGACGCCGTTCCTGTTCGCCGTCACCGCGGTCATCCTGGTCTGGGGGTTCTTCCGGTTGCGGCTGCTCGACCTGGTCCCGGTGGCGCGCGGCCAGGTGGTGGAGCAGATGGTCGATGCCGTGCTGGTCCTCGACCTGTACGGGCGGGTCGTCGACGCCAATCCGGCCGGGATGGCCCTGCTCGGTGCCCGGCGCGGGGAGATCGTCGGCCGTGATGCCGCCGGCCTGCTGCCGCTGGCCGGGGTCCTGCTGGAGCGGCACACGCCGGGGGGCACCACGCGCGGGGACATGTCCCTGCGGGCCCGTCCGGGCGGCGGGTCCCGGGATCTCGCACTGTCCCTGACCTCGCTGCGGGACCGGTTCGGTGAGGAGGCGGGCCGGCTGCTCGTGGTCAGCGAAGTGACCGAGCGGATGGAGACCCAGCGGAGGCTCACCGAACTGCTCGCCGAGCAGACCCGGGTCTCGGAGATCCTGCAGACCAGCCTGCGCCCGGCCACCCTGCCGGAGGTCCCGGGGCTGCGGCTGGCCGCCCGCTCCGTCCCGGCCCAGGAGGGGGCCCGGGTCGGTGGTGACTTCTACGACGTGCACCCGTCCGTCGGCGGGGACTGGGCCTTCGTCATCGGTGACGTGTCCGGCAAGGGGGTCCGGGCCGCCGTGGTGACCTCGATGGCCCGCTACGGAGCCCGCACCCTCAGCGCCCAGGGCTGGCCCCCGGACCAACTCCTGCAACAGCTCAACGACGCCCTGCTCGACCCGGAGGACCCGGAGCGGTTCTGCACCGTGCTCTATGGCCGGGTCACTCCGTTGCGGGCCGGGGACGGCGGAAGTCTCGGGGTCAGGATCCGGTTGGCCTCCGGCGGCCATCCGCCGCCCCTGATCCGCAGGCGGGACGGCACGGTGAGTTCGGCCCGCTGCTCCGGAACGGCGCTGGGCCTGCTGGCCGCGATCCGGGTCGGCCAGGCGGTCGTCGACCTCGCTCCGGGGGACCTGCTGCTCGCCTACACCGACGGGGTCACCGAGGCCCGCCGCGGGCTGGAGCAGTTCGGGGAGGAACGGCTCGCCCAGGTGCTGGCGGCCGCCCAGTGGGAGGAAGCCCCCGGGCCGGCTGCCGCCGACAAGGTCGCCCATGCCGTGGCCGACCGCGTGGTGGGGACCGTGGTCGGGGCCGCCGACCACCGTGACGACATCGCCGTCCTCGTCCTCGCCGCGATCTGAGCCGCGCACGGGTCGGACGTCCCGGTGCGCCGGACCGCCGTCGGGCATTCCCGGTTCTCCCCGGCCGGTCACAGGTACCTCTCAGCCGGGGCCTGTCTAATCCGGCTCCGGCAGGGCCACCTGCCGAAGGAGGACTGATGATCCACCTGTTCCCCGACGCCCGGGGTGGGCGCCGGCTTCAGCACGACAGGTCCGGTTCCGCCCGCCCGGCGCCCTCGCGACGGGCAGGCAGGTCGTGAAGCGGCCCAAGGTGGTCTGGGTCAACACCGGACTTGCGGTCCTGCTGGCCGTCTCCGGACTGGCCGCGTACCTGTCGATCGGGGACCCGCCGCAGGCCCAGACGAACCAGGGCCGCCGCGCCGTCGCGACCGTGGGCACCCTCACCGCGACCGTGACCGGCACCGGGAACGCCGCCAGCGCCAGCCAGCTCTCGGTGAACTTCCCCAGCGGTGGCACCCTGACCGAGATCGACGTCCAGCCGGGCCAGACGGTCACCGCCGGGCAGCGGCTGGCGAAGATCGACCCGGCCGCCGCCCAGCAGGCGCTGCAACAGGCGCAGGCCCAGCTGGCGTCCGCGCAGGCGCAGTACGACCAGACCGCCGGCGGGGCCACCTCCGTGCAGAAGCAGAAGGACCAGCTGGCCGTCCAGTCGGCGCAGCTCTCGGTGAACGCGGCGAACACGTCGTTGAGCAACGCCAAGCAGCAGCTGTCCACCGACACCATCCAGCAGGACGCCCTGGTGGCCCAGGCGAAGGCCAACCTCGCCGCGGGCACCGGGACGCAGGCGCAGGTCACCCAGGCGGAGCAGACCCGCACCAACGCCCTGAACAAGGACCAGCAGGCGGTCACCCAGGCGCAGCAGCAGGTGGCGGCGGCCAAGAACCAGCTGGCGCAGCAGCGGCTGACCGCCTCCGCCGACAGCGCACCGACCCCGGCCGCGCTCGCCCAGGCCGGCGCGGGCCTGAACAACGCCAAGGTGGCGGTGGCGCAGGCGCAGAAGACACTCGACCAGACCACCCTGACCGCGCCCCAGGCCGGGACCGTGATCTCGGTGAACGCGAAGGTCGGGCAGGTGGTCAGCGGCGGCGGCACCTCGGCGTCGGGTTCCGCGGGCTCCTCGGGCTCCTCGGGTTCCGGCGGCGGGTCGGGCGGATCCGGCGGGTCGGGTTCGGCGTCCTCCGGCTCGTCGTCGTCCAGCAGCGGACTGGTCGTGCTCGCGGACCTGGGGACGATGACCGTGACCGCCAACATCGCCGAGGCCGACGCAGCGAACGTCAAGGTGGGCCAGACCGCCTCGGTGACCTTCTCGGCCACCAGCACCACCGTGCCCGCCACCGTCTCCCAGGTCTCCCTGACCAGCATCACCAGCAACAACGTGATCCAGTACCCGGTGACGGTGACCCTGAAGAACCCACCCGCGACGGTGCGGATCGGGGCGACCGCGACGGTGTCCATCACCACCGGCAGCGTGACCAACGCGCTCTACGTGCCGTCCAGCGCGGTCACCTCCTTCGGCAGCGTGCACACGGTGAACGTGCTGCGCGGAACCACGCCGACCACGGTGCCGGTCCAGATCGGCATGGTCGGCGACCGCGGCACCCAGATCCTCAGTGGGCTGTCCCAGGGCGAGAGCGTGCTGCTGCCGACGACCACCTCGTCCACGGGCGGTTCCAACCTGCCGCGACTGGGCGGACTGGGCGGACTCGGCGGGGGCCGGGGGTGACGGGGCTGCCGGTGGCTACGGGCCCGGCGGCCGGGGGATCGCCGGGTGCCGGTTCCGCGCCGGACCGCACCGCCGTCCACCCCGTGGTCGAACTGCGCGGGGTGATGAAGACCTACGGGTCCGGGGACACCACGGTGCACGCTGTCGCCGGGGTGGATCTCGTCCTGGAGCGCGGCGACTTCGTGGCGGTGATGGGCGCGTCCGGGTCGGGGAAGTCCACGCTGATGAACATCATCGGCTGCCTGGACGTGCCGTCCCGGGGCCGCTACCGGCTGGACGGGGTGGACACCCGGCGGCTGGACGAGCGGCGGCAGGCGATGATCCGCAACCGGAAGATCGGCTTCGTGTTCCAGTCGTTCAACCTGATCGCCCGGACCTCGGCGCTGGCGAACGTGGAACTGCCCCTGGCGTACGCCGGGGTGAAGGGCGCCGAACGTCGCGAGCGTGCGGTGGCTGCCCTGCAACGGGTCGGGCTCGGTGACCGGATGGGACACGTTCCGTCGCAACTGTCCGGCGGGCAGCAGCAGCGGGTGGCCATCGCCCGGGCGATCGTGACCGAACCGGTCCTGCTGCTGGCCGACGAGCCGACCGGAGCCCTGGACTCGCACAGCACCGCAGAGGTCCTGGGGCTGTTCGACGAACTCAACGCCGGCGGCCGCACGATCCTGGTGATCACCCACGAGGAGGAGGTCGCCGACCACGCCAAGCGGGTGCTGCGGATGCGCGACGGGCTGATCGTGTCCGACGAGCGGGCCGCTCCCGTCTGGGGCCCGCCGCCGCGGCTGGCCGCGAGTGCGCAGACGGTCGGCGTGCACACCGTCGGCGCGCAGACCGTTGGCGCCGCAGGCGTTCCCGCAGCGTCAGGGTGGTCCGGGGCGGCCGGGGGGACGGTGTCGTGAACCTCCGGGAGAGTGCGCGGTTCGCCGTCCGGGGCGTGACCGCGAACAAGATGCGCTCCGCGCTGACCACGCTCGGCATCCTGATCGGCGTCGCGGCCGTGATCATCCTGGTGGCCGTCGGCACCGGGTCCAGCCAGGCGGTGCAGAACTCGTTGAGCCGCCTGGGCAGCAACGTCCTCAACGTGCGGTCCAGCCAGGCCGGCACCGGCGGGCGGGGCGGCGGCGTCTTCGCGGCGCTGGGCGGCGGGGCGGGCGGCAACCGGGCCCGTGCGGGTGGTGCCGCCACCGGTGGCGCGGGCGGCACGGGGCCTGGCGGCAGCGGATCCGGTGCGATCTCCGGTGCGGGGGGCGGAGCCGGTGCCGCCGGCCAGCCGCAGCTGGGGGCGGTCAGTTCGGGCACCCAGACCCGGGTCGCCGCCCTCACCCTGGCCGATGCCGAGGCGCTGGCCGACAGGTCCGCCGCACCGGACATCCTGTCCGTGGCCCCGGTGATCAGCCCGTCCTCGGTGACGGCGACCTACTCGGGGGCCTCGCATGCGGTGGCCGCCTTCACCGGCAGCAGTCCGAACTACCTGCTCAACGACGACGACTCGGTGCAGTCCGGTTCGCCGTTCACCGACTCCGACTACCTGAACCGGCACCGGGTGGCCCTGCTCGGGGTCAGCGTGGCCAAGGATCTCGTCGGCGGCGACGGACTGTCGATCGTCGGGAAGACCGTGCAGTTCAACGGGATCGACTTCGACGTCGTCGGGGTGCTGACCGCGAAGGGCAGCACCGGGCCGCAGGACCAGGACGACCGGGTGATCGCACCGCTCACCGCCGTCCAGGACACCCTGGCCGGGTACGGCAACCTGTCCAGCATCTCGGTCAAGGCGACCAGCGCGGCGACGGTGTCCGCGGCGCAGTCCGAGGTCGAGGACATCCTCAACGGCCGCCACCACGTCACCACCGCGACCGAGGACTACTCGATCTTCAGCTCCCAGTCGATCCTGTCCGCGGTCACCTCGACCACGCAGACGTTCACCGTGCTGCTGGGGGCGGTGGCGGCGATCTCGTTGCTGGTCGGCGGGATCGGGGTCATGAACATCATGTTGGTCACGGTCACCGAGCGGACCCGCGAGATCGGCGTCCGCAAGGCGATCGGTGCGCAACGGGCCGACATCGTGGGGCAGTTCCTGCTGGAGGCGGTGCTGCTCAGCCTGTTCGGCGGGGTGATGGGTGTGATCGCCGGACTGATCGGCAGCCGGTTCACCATCGTGGGTGTCCAGCCCGTGGTCGCGCCGTACTCGGTGTTCCTGGCCTTCGGGGTCGCCGTCGCGGTCGGGCTGTTCTTCGGGATGTACCCCGCCAACCGGGCCGCCGCGCTGCGACCCATCGACGCTCTCCGCTACGAGTGACCGGAGCCGAGGCATGAACGACAGAGCGGACAACCAGGCCACGCAGCCGGTCCCGGACACAGTCCCCTGGTCCGCGGAGGCGGCGCCCGAGAGGGATCCGGCGGAGCGGGTGGACGCAGCACTGGGCCGGCGCAGCCGGTTCTGGGGCCGGCTCGGTGAGGCACGGGCAGGCAGTCCGGCGGATTCGCCTGCCGGACAAGGGATTCCGCCCGTAGCCCGGGACGGCTCCCCAGCGGACGCCGTGGTGGACCCGGTGCCTGACGGCGACCTGGACCTGCTCGGCCCGGCCTGGACGCCCCAGCGGCGGATCAACCGGCTCACCCTCGTGCTGACCGCCGGACTGGTGGCGGCACTCGGGTTCGCCGGGGGCGTCCTGGTGCAGAAGCAGCATGACGCCGGTCTGGCCGGGCCGTCGGCGGCGGGGGCGGCCGGCCGGACCTTCCGGGGCGGGGCTGGTGGACAGGGGTTCGGTGGACAGGGGTTCGGTGGCCAGGGCGGCGGCGCCGGGCAGGGGTTCGGCGGAAACGGCTCGGGGACGGTGGGTTCCGGGGCTCAGGGCCCCGGCGGGTCGCGGGGAGCCGCGGGCTCCGGGCCGTCCGGGGCGGACGCCGGCGGCGGATCCGGGACGGCGGCCGGGGCGCCCGTGGTGGTCGGCAAGGTGGTGTCCGTGGCGGCCGGCACCGTGGTCGTGGAGAACTTCGCCGGCACCAGGGTCACCGTGCACGTCGGTGCGACCACGCCGGTGACGGCGCCCGGGGTGACCGGGCTGCAGGTCGGCGCGACGGTGTCGGTCACCGGTGACAAGGCCGCCGACGGCAGCGTGAACGCCACCTCCGTGGTGAGCCGCGGAGCCGGCAACGGCTGATCCGCGCACAGAACTGATCCGGCAATTCCTGAGGAGGAACAGTGAGCGAAGTCCCCCTGCGCGTCCGGCAGGCGGCAGCCCTGGGCGCCACCGGCCTGGTGGTCGCCGCGGCACTGGCCGCGTGTGGCGGCGGGTCCGGCGCGGCGAAGACCACGGCGGCGGCGGTCACGACCCCCACCGCCGCCTCCACCCGGACCCCGCGCGCGGGCAGGTTCGACCAGGCCGAGATGCAGAAGGTGCGGGACTGCCTGTCCGCGGCGGGCATCACCATGCCCCCCCCGACCCGCACGTTCAACCCGTCGGAACGGCCGACCGCCAGGCCCAGCGGCGCGCCCACCGGGGGTGGGGGTGGCTTCGGCAACCGGGGCCTCTTCGCCGATCCCAAGGTCCGGGCCGCGCTGGAGGCCTGCGGGATCACCCTGCCGACGGGTCGCCCGACGGGCACCCGCGGCCCCGGCGGCACCCCCGCCGCCGCCCCGGCCAACTGAGCCTTCCGAGCGCGCGGAACCTTCCGAGCGCGCGGAGCTTCCCCGTCGTCCTGCGGGCACCCAGCGGCCGGTGGTGGCAGGCTCGGGCACGTGACGCAGCCCGGTGGATCTGGAGGACCCGTCGAGGACGCCGGCCCGCAGCCTGAGGCCGGCAAGGCGGCGGGCGGCTGGCTGACCCGCAACCTGGCCGTCCTGTCCGGGGTGTCCTTCCTGCAGGATGCGGCCAGCGAACTGCTGTACCCGATCATGCCGATCTTCCTGACGGCCGTACTGGGCGCCCCCGCTGCCGTCGTGGGCGCCGTCGAAGGGGTTGCGGAGGGCGCCGCCTCGGTCACCAAGCTCGGGGCCGGGCTGATCGGGGACCGGTTCGCCCGCAAGCCGCTGATCGCGGGCGGCTACGGCCTGGCCGCCTTCGGCAAGCTGCTCATCGCGCTCGCCGGGAGCTGGCCCGCGGTGCTCGCCGGGCGGGTGGTGGACCGGCTCGGCAAGGGAGTGCGCGGCGCTCCCCGGGACGCCCTCCTGGTCGCCGGGATCCCGGCCGCAGCCCGGGGACGGGCCTTCGGGCTGCACCGGACCGCGGACACTCTCGGCGCAGTGGTCGGTCCACTGCTCGGGCTGGCCGCCTATGAGCTGCTGCAGCACCGGATCCGGCCGCTGCTCGTGGTCGCCGTCGTGCCGGCCGTGCTCAGTGTGCTGCTGGTCGCCGCTGTCCGGGAGGACCACCGCCCGCCGGTCCCGTCCGCGGTTCCGGTTCCCGTACCAGCACCGGGCGCGGAGAACGTTGCGGCGCAGGAGGTTCTGGCCGTTGGGGAGGCTGCCGACGGGGTCCGGAACGGGGACGGGCCGGGACTGCGTGGACTGCGTGGACTGCCGCCGGTCTACTGGCGGGTCGTGGTCGTGCTGGCCGGGTTCAGCCTGGTGAACTTCCCGGACGCCCTGTTGCTGCTACGGCTGAACGAGATCGGCTTCTCGGTGACCTCGGTGATCCTCGCCTACGTCACCTACAACGCGGTCTACGCGCTGGCCAGCTACCCCGCGGGCGCGCTGTCGGACCGCTTGCCCCGCCACCGGGTCTTCGGCATCGGCCTGCTGTTCTTCGGGATCGGCTACCTGGGGCTCGGGCTGGTCCACGACCAGTGGCTCGCGTGGATCCTGCTCGCGGTGTACGGGCTGTTCGCCGCGTTCACCGACGGGGTGGGCAAGGGCTGGGTGTCGTCCCTGGTCGACGGCGGGCGGCAGGCCCGCGCCCAGGGAGTGTTCCAGGGCGCCACCGGGGCCGGGGTCCTGCTGGCCGGGATCTGGGCGGGACTGGCCTGGCACGGGGACGGCCGGCTGCCGCTGCTGCTGTCCGGCGTGGCCGGTCTCGGGGTCGCGGCCGCCCTGCTGACCACCCGCGCCCGGCACTGGGCCCGCTGAAACCCTTCTCCGGCAGGGGACAGGGCGTTGGCCTCCCCCTCGTGGCTTCCGCCCCACCGCCGTTTCCGTGCCGGGTCCGGACGCGGCCCGGGACGCAACTGCCGGCCCCGCAGCGTTGGCTTCGGGGCCGGCAGCCAAGTGATGCGCCGGTTGACTCCGATCGGTCAGGTGGCAGGGGTCTCCTGCGCGCTGACGTCGGCCCGGCGGGCGATGTGTTCGCGGGTCGGCTTGCCCAGGGCCCAGAACAGCACCCCGAGCGCCACGAACACCACGAGCGGGACCAGTTCGGTGGCCAGGTAGGTCCAGTGCTCCCCGGCCTCCCAGCCCATGGGCCGGAAGTCGGCGCCGAACCAGTCCAGGCCCAGGCCGGGGGCCAGCAGTTGCACGGTGGCGAGCAGGATGAGCAGGGTCAGCCACCCGGACAGGAAACCCGCTGCGGGAGAACGGTACGGGCGGGCCACCGCGGGCAGGCGGCGGCGCAGTTGCACCAGGGCCGGGAAGATCCCGAGGTAGCTCATCAGGGTGGTGGAGACTGCCAGGCCCAGCACGGCGGTGAAGAACTTCTGCGCATTGCCGCCGGTGATCTCGTGCGCCGCCACCAGCACCGCGGTCGCCACGATCCCGCTGAGCAGGTTGACCCGGACCGGCGTGCCGTACTTGGTCGAGATCACCCCGAGCGCCCGGGGTGCGCCGCCCTCGAAGCCGGACACCGCCAGTGCCCGGTCCGAGCCCATGATCCAGGTCACCCCGGAGGACAGCAGGCTGAGGATGAACAGGATCGCCGCCGCGTCCCCGAGCACCAGGCCCGCCCCGGACAGTGTCGTGCCGTCCTTGGTCACCGAGCCGCCGTACACGGTGAAGACGGCCTTGATCGCGTCGATGAACCCGCCGAGGCCGGTGACCTGGTCAGTGGGCAGCACGATCAGGACGCCGAGGATGGGCAGGCCGTACAGCAGCACGGACAGCACCGCGCTGCGGGCGATCCCGTAGGGGATGTCCTTCTGCGGGTCGGTCATCTCGTCACCGGCGCTGCTCGGCAGCTCGAACCCGACGAAGTTGAACAGCAGCACCGGGAGCAGGGTGAGGAACCCGGCCCAGAACGCGGTCGTCCCGCCGCCGAAGGGGTTGAAGTCACCGCCGCCGATCCCGTGGAATCCGTGCTCGGCCGCGTACACGACCACCGAGATCGTGAAGAAACCCAGCAGGACGAACCGGGACCAGGCGCCGACGGTCGGGACCCACTTGCCGACCCGGAAGGACAGGATGGCCGACAGCACCCCCACCCAGACGAACGCCAGGGTGAACACGTAGAACCACACCGTCGGCAGGGATTCCGACGAGGTGAAGAACTTCGCGACCGTGGTCGACGCGAGCACGGCGAGGGTTCCGCCCAGCCACACCGGGTTGGTGACCCAGTAGAGGAAGTTGTTCACCGCGCCGACCAGGTGGCCGAACGCCAGCCGGGTCCACAGGTACGGGCCGCCCTCCTCGGGGAAAGCCGTGCCGAGCTCGGCGAACAGCAGGGCCGAGGGGATGAAGAACACCGCGGCGAGCACGATGATCCAGGTGAACGCCACCCCGCCCTTGGCCGCCACCGTGCCGATGGTGTCGACGCCGACGATCGTGCAGACCAGGAAGAAGAGGATGTCGAAGCGGCCGAAATGCCGCTGCAGTTTGGCCTTCTCCTCCACCTCCGCCTCGGTGACGTCGAACGGCAGTTCACTGGTCGCCATGTCACTCCTCTACCGGAGCACCTTCCGGATGCCCGAATCCCGCTTGTCCCGGGTCACTATGCGGTGCGGCGATCCCGGTCGCAGCACGGAAACACGGTGATCACCTGGACGCGCCGCGGACCGTACCCGGACAGCGCAGTCCCGGTACCGCGGGTCACCCCGGCGTGCGGTGCGTGGTGGTCCCGTTGCCGAGGTCCGGCGAGGTCACCAGGCATGGCAACACCTCGCGGGTGAGAACGTTCCGGGATCGGTGGTCCCGGGGCGGGGTCGTCCCGGGACGGTCAGCTCAGGACGTCCCGGCCGCCGAACCGGGCCCAGGCCAGGGCGCCGAAGACCGCGACGTAGCCGGCCTGCAGGATCGCGTTGCTGCCGAAGGAGTCCCAGGAGATCGGACTGCGCAGCAGATCGCCGAGGGACAGCCAGTGGTGGGTGAACAGCCACGGGTGCAGCCGGTCCAGCTGCGGGATCCCGTCGAGGATCTGCGAGGTGACCGCGAGGGTGACGGTGGCGGCCATCGCACCGACGGGGATCTCGGTCAGGGTGGACACGAACAGCCCGATCGCCGACAGCCCGAGCATGGACACCGCGACGTACAGCCCGACCAGCAGTGCCCGGACCGCGGCCTCGCCGACACCGACGGTGTCCCCGGACAGCAGCGTGACCGGCCCGATCGGGAACAGAGCCGCCCCCACCACGGCCCCGGCGAGGATCACGGTCATGCTGGCGGCCAGGCAGAACACCGCCGCCGCCCCGAACTTGACCAGGAGCAGGCGGGTCCGGCCTGCGGGGGCCAGCAGCAGATACCGCAGGGTGCCCAGCCCGGCCTCACCCGCGACGGTGTCCCCGGCCACCACCCCGATCGCCAGCGGCACGAACAGCGGGATGGACACGATGAGCGCGGTCACCCCGATGAACAGCCCGTTCTGGGTGACCCGGTCGAGCAGGGGCGGTCCCTCACCCGGATGCGGGGCGGAGAAGATCCGCACGGCCGCGCCGAGCATCACCGGGACCCCGGCCAGCACGGCGAGAATGGCCAGCGTCCGCCACCGCCGGAACAGGGTCGCCAGCTCGCTGCGGAACAGTCCGCCGCCCCTGCCCTGCGCGACGGCTGTGACCGGTTCAGCGGACAACCTCGAACCCCTCTCCGGTCAGGGCCACGAACCGGTCCTCCAGGCTCTCCCGCTCCACGGCGAACCCGCGCACCCGGACCCCCTCGGTGACCAGCGCCGCCACGACGTCCTCCGGCTCGACCCGCCCGTCGGGCTGCTCGTCGGGAGGCCGGTCGGGCTGCGCGTCCGGCCGGGAACCGTTGCCCGGCAGGGCTTCCGCCGGTGCGGTGAGTCGTCCGTGCACGCTGCCGTCGCGGATCGAGACGGTGTCCAGCCCCAACCGCCGCAGGACCTGCGCCGCCCGGGCGGTGTCCGGGGTGCGGACCTGGACCAGCGGGGGGCCGCTGCTGCCGAACTCGTCCAGCGGTCCCTGGGCGACCAGCCTCCCGGCGCTCATCACCCCGACATGCGTACAGATCTGCTCGACCTCGGCCAGCAGATGCGAGGACACGAAGACCGTCGTGCCGTCGGCGGCCAGCGAGCGGACCAGGTGGCGGACCTCCCGGGTGCCCTGCGGGTCCAGCCCGTTGGTGGGCTCGTCGAGCACGAGCAGTTCCCGCGGACCGAGCAGGGCGGCGGCGATCCCGAGCCGCTGCTTCATGCCCAGCGAGTACGCCCGGACCCGCTTGCCCGCGGCATTGGTCAGCCCGACCCGGTCGAGCGCGGCGGCGACCCGGGCGTCGCGGGTGCGGCGCGGGGCGTCCCTGTCCGCGCTGTCGAGCCGGCGCAGGTTGTCGGCACCGGACAGGAACGGGTAGAAGGCCGGACCCTCGACCAGGGCGCCCACCCGGGGCAGCACCACCCGCAGGTCCCGTGGCATCGGGCGGCCGAGGACCTCGATCTGCCCGGCGGTCGCCGCGGCCAGCCCCAGCAGCACCCGGATGGTGGTGGTCTTCCCGGACCCGTTCGGGCCGAGGAAGCCGTACACGGCGCCCCTGGGGACGGCCAGGTCGATCCCGTCGACCGCGGCCTGGCGGCGGAAGACCTTGGTCAGCCCCCGGGTGGCGATCACGAGGTCGCTCACCCCGGCCACCCTACGCGCCGGACCGGCTCACCGTGCCGCCACAGCCTGCAGTGCCGGCAGCGGGACCGAACCCGCGAGGACCCGCCCGTCGGCCGTGACGAGCACCGTGAGCAGCGCCGTGCGCAGGGCCCTGCCGCCGCCGGCCACCGGCGTGGTGAGCTGGTCGAGCAGGGCGGCGCCGGAAGCCGATCCGCTGCGCGCACCGGGCCTGGCCTGCTGCGTGGTGGCCGACCGCCCGGTGGACGGCTGGCCGGTGGACGAGAGTGGCCCGCCGAGGGCCGCGAGGGCCTGATCCGCGGGCAGTTCCACGATCGTCGCCCAGCCGCTGCCGTGCACGGTGGGTTCGGCCGCACCGGTCCCGCCCGGTGGCGACCCGGGGGACGGGTCCTGCCCGGATGGCAGCGGCAGTGGCTGCACGGTCGCCGACTTCGGTGGGCTGAAGCCGAACACTGAGGCGGACGGCCGGGACAGGTCCACCGTGGTGAACCCGGTCTCCAGCGCGGGATCGGCGTGCCCGCGGGCCCAGACGGTGACCCGCAGCGGCAGGCCGGAGGCCGCGTCGACCGCGATCGCCACGTGGCCGACCAGGGTGGCGTCGGTCTTCGGCGTGATCAGCAGGGTGTAGGCGTCCCGGTCGGCCACCCGCTGCGAGGCGCCCACCGTGACCGTCGTGGTCGGGTCGACGGCCGCCAGCACCCGGTCGGCCACCTCGGCCGGGGTCATCGACCGCAGGTCCGGGGCGGCGGCGTCGTGCGGCATCGTCCCGTTCGGCTTCGCCGGCGCCGCCTTCGCCGCCGGGTGGGCAGGCAGGGTGGTCTTCCGGACGCTGCCGGTGTGGGAGTCATAGGTCCAGAGCTGGCTGCCGTCGTGCACCACGTCGAGTTCGGCGAACGGGTCGACCAGTTGGGCCCGCTGGTGCTGCGGTCCGTCCAGCCAGACCCGGATCGTGTTGTCCCCGGCCAGGAACCGGGTGAGCAGCGCCTGCGGATCGGCGGTCGAGGCCCGGCCGTGACCACCGATCGACGGCAGGGCCGGCAGGCCGAGGTCGGCATGTGTGGTGATGGTCCCGGACAGGGCCTGGACCCGGGACGCGGCCACGGCGGCCAGCACCTGCCGGGGGGTCCGATCGGGCAGCGAGACGGCGGCGCCGGCCATGGCGGACGAGGCGGCGGAGCCGCCGGCGATCGTCGCAGCCACCGCGACGGGAACCAGCCATCGGGTTATCGGCCTCATGGTTCGACTGTACGTCCGCCATCCGTGGGAGGGGCAGGTCGTCGCGTCCAGGTTCCTCTCAGGTGCTGTCCGTGGGGCTCACGCCCAGGGGCCGAGCAGGTCCTCACAATTCGGCCGAACGGATGAGGAGGATCACCACATCCGGCCGCAGGACGCAGGGTAATGTTCCAGTCACACAGCGTGGAGCTGGGGAAACGGGAAGAACCGGAAGAACCAGGAACACGCTCCACATACCACGGTCGGCGGCGGCGGCCCCCGACGCCCGCCGCCGGCCGTGTTCAAGATCCGCCGCCCGCGTCCGCGCGGGCGGTTGGCGTTTGCCGGTCGTTCCTAGTCCGCCAGGCCGCGGCGGCGGCGCAGGTGGCGCGAGGCGGTGGAGAACAGGGCGTCGGCGGCCATGCCCGTGACCAGGATCACCAGCATGTAGGCGATCAGTGAGGCCGAGTCGCCGAACTCCTGCGCGAACGCCAGCCGCGATCCCAGGGACGGCCGGGAGGCGATGACGACCAGCAGTTCCCCGGCCATCAGGCTGCGCCAGGCGAACGCCCAGCCCTGATTCAGCCCGGCGACATAGGCCGGCAGGGCGGCCGGGACCACGATCAGCCGGTACAGGTTCCAGCCACGGGCACCCAGAACGGTCCCCAGCCGGGTGAACGACGGCGGCACGTGGTCGATCCCGGAGATGATCCCGTTGGCGATGCTCGGTGCGGCCCCGAGCACCACGACGAATGCGATCGCCTGCTCCGAGAGCTGGAACAGCAGGATGGCCAGCGGGAACCAGGTGATCGAGGGCATCGTCTGCAGGCCGGTCAGCAGCGAGCCGACCGCGGCCCGCAGCACGGCGAACCGGGCCACGGCCAGACCCAGGCCGGTACCGACCGCGACCGCCACCGCGAAGCCCGCCAAGGCCCGCAGTCCGGTGGTCGACAGCGCCGACCAGAAGGTCGCCGTGCCGGCCAGGCCGCCCAGCTTCGACAGCACCGCCTCCGGCCCGGGCAGGACATAGGCCGGCCGCCATGCCGACCAGGCCACCAGCTGCCAGGTCAGCACGAACAGGGCGACGGCGGCCAGCTTCGGCCACACCGTCCGCCAGGCCGCGCCCGCGCGCCGTGACCCGGCCCGGCCGGTCGTCCCCGCAGCGGAGGGCGAGGCCGGTCCGGCCGGGGCCACCTGCCCGGGACCGCTCGGATCGCCTGTGCTCGCCGGATCCGTTCCCCGGGCGGGAGTGGTCCCGCCCGGCGGGACGTCGAGGACCGCGTCGTGCAGGAGGCGCGAGCCCTGGTCGCCGTCCGGCCCGGTCGCCGCCGCAAGCGCCGTGCGGGCCGCATCACTGGCCGACATGACGGGCCACCTCCTCCCGCAGGGCCAGGGTGAGGGCGGCGGCGCGCTCGGCCACGTCCGCGCTGTCGATGTGGCGGGGCCGGTCGAGGGTGACCGGTTGTTCGTGGACCACCCGCCCGGGGCCGGAGCCCATGAGCACGACGCGGTCCCCGAGCCGGACGGCCTCCCGGACGTTGTGGGTCACGAAGATCACTGTCAGGCCGGCCTCCCGCCAGACCCGCTCGATCTCGTCGTGCATGTGGTCGCGGGTCATCGCGTCCAGAGCTCCGAGCGGTTCGTCCATGCAGACGACCGCCGCGTCCTGGGCGAGCACCCGGGCCAGCGCCACCCGCTGCCGCATCCCGCCGGACAGTTCGTGGGGGCGCGCGTCGGCGAACCGGTCCAGCCGCACCCGGTCCAGCAGGTCCCGGGCGAGGGTGCGGCGGTCCCGCCGGGGGACCCCGCGCAGCCGTAACGCCAGGGCGACGTTCTGGGCCGCGGTCAGCCACGGCAGCAGGGTGGCCTCCTGGAACATCAGGGCCACCCGGCCGCCGACCTCGAGCGTGCCCGAGGTGGGCCGGTCCAGCCCGGCGATCAGGGACAGCATGGTGGACTTCCCGCAGCCGGACGCCCCGACCACCGTGACGAACTCGCCCGGCGCCACGTCGAGGCCGACCTCCGCCAGTGCTGTGGTCGCCCCAGCCCCGTGCCCGAACACCTTGGTCACCCCGTCCAGCCGGACGGCCCCGGCCGGCAGGGTTCCGGAGGCCGCCGCCGCGCCGGAACCCGTTGCCCCCCGGGCCTGTACGGCCGAGGTGCTCACGATGGTGGTCACGAGGTCACCCCGGTCTGCCCGCGGGCCTTCAGCGCGGCGTTGAGCACGCCGAGGTCCCACAGCTTGGCGAAGCTGTCGGAGGGCTGGTCCGGCAGCAGGCCGACGGCCGCCGCATGGGCGGCCGACTGCTTGAGCGTGTCCACCAGCGGATCGGCGGTGAAGGCCAGGTTCTTCCAGGCGTCGGCGACCGCCGGGGCGGACAGGGTCTGCCCGGTGAGCTTGGCGATCTGGGCGATGACGTCCTGCTGGGCCTTGGCCGGATCCCTGCCGATCAGGTCCACCGCGTCGAGGTCGGCCTCGAGGAAGGCGCGGACGGTCTGCGGGTGCTGGGCCAGGAACTCGGTGCGGACCACGATGTTGGTGGTCACGAAGCGGCCGCCCGGCCACAGGGTGCGCTCGTCGACCAGGACATGCGCACCCTTCGCGACGAACTGGGTGGCGTAGGGCTCAGGCACCCACGCCCCGTCCAGCTGCCCGGAGGCGAAGGACTGCAGCGCGGCCGCGTTCTTGGTCGGGCGGATCTTCACGTCACCGCCGCCGTTGACGTCGGTCTTGAACCCCTTCGTGGACAACCAGTACCGCAGGGCGACGTCCTGGGTGTTGCCCAGTTGCGGGGTGGCCAGGGTGGCGCCCCTGAGCTGGTCCGGGGAGGTGATCGACGGCTTGACCACGAGGGCCGCCCCGCCCGAGGCGGCTCCCGCGATCACCCGGACCGCGGCGCCCTTGGACTGGGCGTAGGCCGTGATCGTCGGGTTCGGTCCGACATAGGCGATGTCGAGCGACCCGCTGAACAGCGCCTGGATCACGTCCGGACCGGCGTTGAACGACTGGGTGCTGACCTTCCCGCTGCCGATCCGCCGGGTGAACAGCCCCTCGGCGTCAGCGACCAGCGCCGGAGCGTGGGTGACGTTGGGGAAGTACCCGATCTTCACCGGGACGGTCTGCGCCGTCGACGGTGCGGCGGATCCGGTGGCGGCGGCGCTGTCCACCGGGGATGACGCCTGCGAGCCCCCGCCACAGGCGGTCAGCAGCAGCCCGGCACAGGCCGCGGCGGCTGTGGTCAGCAGGCGGCGACGGGTCTGGGTGCGGTGCGGGCGGCTCATGGCGTCCTGTCCTGTTCGGCGGTTTGTCGATCGAAACAGTAGACAAGGAAGCCGAGGTGCACCGGAATACCGTCTCGCTATCTGGACAGCAGGACGATGGCGGGATCCGGTCGTCAGAAGTCGCCGGCCGCCCGGCGCAGGGTCCGCAGGACGGAGATCAGGCTGCTCAGGTCGTCGTCGGCCAGCCCGGGGGCGGAGAACACGACCCGGTTGAGATCGGCCGTGGCGGCGTCGGCGAGCTGCCTGCCGGCATCGGTCAACTCGGCGAGGGTGGCCCGGCGGTCGCTGGGGTGGGGGACCCGGCGGACCAGTCCCTGCCGCTCCAGCCGGTCCACCAGATTGGTCACGCTGGCGGGGTGGACCTGCAGCCGGTCCCCGACCCGGGACAAGGGCAGGGATCCGTTGCGGCTGAACAGCAGCAGCATGAGCAGTTCGTAGCGGGCGAAGGTCAGCTCATGCGGGCGCAGCACCTCCTCCACCCGGGCGAGCACGATCTGCTGCGCCCGCATCAGGGAGGTCACCGCGGCCATACCCTCGGCGGCGTCTACCCAGCCGTGGGCGACCCACTGCCGCCGTGCCTCGGCGATCGGGTCGAACGGTAGCGGTCCGCGGTTCACGGGGCCCAAGGCTAGTGCCGTGGCCTGGACGGCCGGTCCGGGGACGGACGGTGCGCGCGTCAGGGTCCGGTGCCGATGCTGAGGATCAGCCATGGGCCGTTCGCCCCGGCCCGGCCGACGATGAAGAACCGGGTCCGCGGGCCGGAGGTCTCCAGGGCGGATTCCGTGCGCATCCGGACGTCATAGGTGGCCGCGATGATCTGCAGGTCCCGGTAGGACGCCCGCTTCGGGTTGGTGTCGCCCCCGTCCGGCATCTGCCCCAGGGGTGATCGCAGGGTGGCGCTCACCTGGTCGGCCACCCACTCGTCGAAGCGGGGTGTGGTGGTCTCGTACTCCGCCCGCAGCTCGGGGGCGAACAGGCGGCAGACGCCGGCCACGTCGTGCCGGTTGATCGCGTCCAGGAAGCCGGTCACGGCCGCCTGGGCGCTGTCCGCTCCGGTCGGGGTGCACCGGGTCGACCGCGCGGCCGTGCCGACCGTGGGGGAGGAGGTGCTCCGGGGTCCTGCGCTTCCGGAGGCGGCGGCACCTGTCGTCGTGGTCCGGGCCGGGTTCTGGGCCGGGGCCGAGGCGGTGCCGCAGCCCACGAGCACCGCCAGCAGTGCCGGCAGCGTGGCCAGGAGTGCCGGGCCGACGAACGGGCCGACCCGTTCCGGGCCGGGGCCCTGCCGCCGGTGCGCCGGTCCCTCCGCTGCACGTCGAAGCATCCCGGGCCCCTTCGTCATGATCATCACGGCGTGTCGCGGCCATCCGATCATGCCGCGGCTTCGGGACCACGCGCGAGGGCGGCGGGAGGTTGCTCGAGGCGTCCCTCGCAGCCGCCGGCCGGCCCGGCCCGGACGGGGAGGGCGGCCGGGACCGGGCGGGTCAGACGTTGCGCCGGTACTGTCCACCGACCTCGAACAGGGCGCCCGTGAGCTGCCCGAGCGAACAGACCCGGACGGCGTCCATCAGCACGTCGAAGACGTTGCCGCCGGTGGTGGCGGCCTCCCGCAGCCGGTGCAGCGCGGCCGGCGCCTCGTGCGCGTGCCGGGCGTGGAACTCGGCCAGCCGGCGCAGCTGGGACTGCTTCTCCTCCTGCGTTCCGCGGGCGAGCTCGACCGGGCCGGTCGGGGGCCGTCCGTGCGGGTCGAGGCCGTGTTGGTCCAGGCTCTGCTGGTCCAAGAAGGTGTTCACCCCGACGATCGGCAGCGAGCCGTCGTGCTTGCGCTGCTCGTACAGCATCGACTCGTCCTGGATCCTCCCGCGCTGGTACCCGGTCTCCATCGCCCCGAGGACCCCGCCGCGCTCGCTGATCCGCTCGAACTCCGCGAGCACCGCCTCCTCGACCAGGTCGGTGAGCTCGGCGACCACATACGAGCCCTGCAGCGGGTTCTCGCAGCCGGCCAGCCCCCACTCCTTCTCGATGACCAGCTGGATGGCCAGCGCCCGGCGCACCGAGTGTTCCGTCGGGGTGGTGACCGCCTCGTCATAGGCGTTGGTGTGCAAGGAGTTCGCGTTGTCGTACATCGCGCACAGGGCCTGCAGGGTGGTCCGGATGTCGTTGAAGTCCATCTCCTGCGCGTGCAGCGAGCGGCCCGAGGTCTGCACGTGGTACTTCAGTTTCTGCGACCGCTCGCCCGCGCCGTAGCGGTCCCGCATCGCGATCGCCCAGATCCGGCGGGCCACCCGCCCGAGCACCGTGTACTCCGCATCCATCCCGTTGCTGAAGAAGAAGGACAGGTTCGGTGCGAAGTCGTCGATCGCCATGCCGCGGGCCAGGTAGCTCTCCACGTAGGTGAAGCCGTTGGCCAGGGTGAAGGCGAGCTGGCTGATCGGGTTCGCCCCGGCCTCCGCGATGTGGTAGCCGCTGACGGACACGGAGTAGAAGTTGCCGACCCCGTGGTCGATGAACCACTGCTGGACGTCGCCCATGCAGCGCAGCGCGAAGTCGGTGCTGAAGATGCAGGTGTTCTGCCCCTGGTCCTCCTTGAGGATGTCCGCCTGGACGGTGCCCCGGACGGTACGCAGTACCCCGGCCCTGACCGCGGTCGCCTCCGCGTCGTCCGGCTCGCGGTTCTCCTTCTCGCGGAAGGCGTCCAGCCGCTGGTCGATCGCGGTGTTGAGGAACATCGCCAGGATGGCCGGTGCCGGGCCGTTGATGGTCATGGACACCGAGGTCGACGGGTCGCACAGGTCGAATCCGGAGTACAGCACCTTCAGGTCGTCCAGGGTGGCGATCGAGACCCCCGAGGTGCCGACCTTGCCGTAGACGTCCGGCCGGGGCTGCGGGTCCCTCCCGTACAGGGTGACCGAGTCGAAGGCCGTCGACAGCCGGGTCGCGGGCTGCCCCGCGGACAGCAGGTGGAACCGCCGGTTGGTCCGGAACGCATCGCCCTCCCCGGCGAACATCCGGGCCGGCGCCTCCGCCTCCCGCTTGAACGGGAAAACCCCTGCGGCGTAAGGGAATTCGCCGGGGAGGTTCTCGTCCCGCAGGAAGCGCAGCAGGTCCGACTCGTCGGTGATCCGGGGCAGGGCGACCCGGGGGACGGCCGTGCCGGACAGGGTGACCCGGCGCAGCGGGGTGCGGATCTCCCGGCCGCGCACGCTGTAGCGGAACTCCTCCCCGGCGTACGCCCCGGCCCGTACCGGCCAGTCGGCGAGCAGTCGCCGGGTGTCCTCGTCGATCCCGGACTCGGCCCGGCGCACCAGTTCCTCGACCGCGGACGGATCCTGCCCGGCGGCCACCAGTTCGCGGACCGCGGTGCGCAGGTGGCTGCCCCGGCGGACCGCGGCGCACAGCTCGCCGGTGCGGGCGTGGTAGGCGCGCACGGTCGCGGCGATGTCCGCCAGGTAGCGGACCCGGGAGGCCGGGATCATCGACGCCAGCCCCGTGGAGGCTCGCCCGGGGACCCGTGGCAGGATCCCGGCGCTGACGGGTAGTCCCTTGCCCGCCAGGGCGTCCCGCAGGAAGTGGTAGAGCGCGGTCACGCCGTCGTCGTCGAAACGGGCCGCGCTGGTGCCGAACACGGGCATGTCCTGCCAGGAGGAGCCGAAGGCCTCCCGGTTGCGGACCAGCTGCCGGCCCACGTCTCGGCGGGCATCCTCCGCCCCGCGCCGCTCGAACTTGTTGATGGCCACCACATCCGCCAGATCGAGCATGTCGATCTTCTCCAGCTGCGAGGCCGCCCCGTACTCGGGGGTCATCACGTACAGCGAGACGTCGACCAGGTCCACGATCGCGGACTCGCCCTGTCCGATGCCCGGTGTCTCCACGATCACCAGGTCGTAGCCGGCGGCCCGGCAGGCGTCGATCACGTCCGGCAGGTGTTCGGGCAACTGCCCGGCGCCGCCGCGGGTGGCCAGGGAGCGGAAGAAGGTCCGCCCGGGGGCCAGGGCGTTCATCCGGATCCGGTCCCCGAGCAGGGCGCCCCCGCCGCGCCTCCGGGTCGGGTCGACGGCCAGCACGGCGATGCGCAGCTTGTCCTCCTGGTCGGTGCGCAGCCGGCGGATCAGCTCGTCGGTCAGCGAGGACTTCCCAGAGCCGCCCGTCCCGGTGATCCCCAGCACGGGGACGCTGCGCCGGCCCGCCGCCTCCCGGACGGTCGTCAGCAGGGTGGGGTCGGCCCGCCCGGCCTCCACCTGGGTGATCGCCCGGGCCAGGGCCAGGTCGTCCCCGGCGAGCACGGACCGCGGGTCCGGCGGGGTGGCCGCCAGGTCCACGTCGCAGGCGGCCACCATGGAGTTGACCATCCCGGGTAGGCCCATCCGCTGCCCGTCCTCCGGCGAGAAGATCCGGGCCACGCCGCGTCCGTGCAGGGCCGCGATCTCCTCGGGGACGATCACCCCGCCCCCGCCGCCGAACACCTGGACGTGCGCCGCGCCGCGCTCCCGCAGCAGGTCCACCAGGTAGCCGAAGTACTCGACGTGGCCGCCCTGGTAGGAGCTGACCGCGATGCCCTGGACGTCCTCCTGGACGGCCGCGTCGACCACTTCGAGGGCTCCGCGGTCGTGCCCGAGGTGGATGACCTCCGCGCCCTGGCTCTGCAGGATCCGGCGCATGATGTTGATCGAGGCGTCGTGCCCGTCGAACAGGGCGGCCGCGGTGACGAACCGGACCGGGTGGGCAGGGACGTGCGGGGCGGCGGGCTGCGTCATCGGGTGCTCCCCGGCGGCTGAGAAACTTGGACGTCAAACAGTATGGCTTCCATGAAGTTCGCTGTCGACGTAACCAATTCGTTACCAGCCGTGCCCTTGGCTACAGTGAGTAGCACTACTCACGGGTAAGCGTCACGAGCGCCGGACTTTGTCGGGAATTCGTCACGCCCCGGGGGTTGTCAGAGCGTGGTCACACCGAGAGGGTGGTCCGCGTGACTGATACGGCCCCACCTTCTCGTTACCACGAGACGTCGGCGACGTCGCAGCGCAGGGCGAAACTGCCGTCCGTGGCCACCGGGAAGGGGCGGGACGCCAGCTCATTGCCCATCGGGGTCCTGCTGTCGGCCGAGGGCGGCATCAAGCCGTCCGGTGGCCCGGCCACCCCGTCCGGCGGGATCGAGGCCACCTGGGGTGAGCCGCGTTCCTCCTCGACCCCCCTGCCGCGACGCGAGCCGCGTGGCCCGGGGCGCGCGGAACGCCATGAGGTCTCGCCGACCCCGTCCCGTCCGCTGCCCCGCCGCCGGGATCTGCGCGGAGGGTCCCCCAGTGAGCGCTCCGGTGGTTCCTGGGCCCCGCGCAGCTACCCCGTCAAGGCGTCCGAGGCCGAGGAACTGCCGCCCGGTGTGGTCCGCCTCGACGAGCCCGTCGCCGCGGCCCCGGCCCGGTCGAAGGCCTCCGCCGGGGCGACCGGGCAGACCGACTCCGACACCCGGCTGATCGTTCCGCGCCATGACCGCGCCACCCTGTTCACCGACCCCAACGGCACCGGCCGGATCAGCCGGTTGCTGCGCCCGGTCCCGGACGGCCCGGTGACCGGCTCGCTGGATGTCGACGCCGACCTGTTCACCCCGGCCTCGGAGCGGCGGGCCCGGCTCACCGCGAGCCAGGGCATCCCCGTTGTGGACACCCCCTCCGGCGGTATCCCCACGGCCTACCCCCGGCGCCGGGACCTGCGGGGCAAGGGCGCCGCCCCGGTGACCGGCCCGGTGACGACAGGTCCCGTGACCGGCCCGGTGCCCGCAGCCGGCGGGAGCTCCTTCGTGCCCACCCAGTCCGGGCCCGCGGCCTGTTCCGGGGGGATCCCGCTGGGCACCCTGCCCCGGCGCCGGGACCTGCGGCACGGCGGGACCGGCCCGATCCCGGTGGTCGCGCAGCCCGAACCCGAGACAGCCGAGCGGACCGGTGGTGAGCGCACCGGGGCGATCGCCGTCGGTGTGGCCCGGGCCGCGGTGATGACGATGCTCGTCGGCGTGGGCTATGCCGTGGTCGGCGGGCACCAGTTCCACTTCGACGGAGGCGGCGACTCCGCGTCGCCGGACGCCGCCGGCGCGATGATGGCCGGCCAGTCCGCCACCACGACCACCAAGACCAAGATCGACTGGGACGCGCACAGCGAGGTGGCCGCGATCAAGGCCGCCGCGGAGCAGCAGCGGGCCGCCGCCGCGGAGCGGGCCGCCGCCCAGGTGCAGGCCGCCAAGGCCGCGGCGGACGCCCGGGCCGCGGAAGTCGCCGCGGTCACCCGTGACGCCCAGCGCAACCCGCAGGCCGTGGCCAAGCTGCTGGCGGCCCAGCGGGGCTGGGGGAGCACCCAGTTCACCTGCCTGGACCTGCTCTGGACCAAGGAGAGCGGCTGGAACTACCGGGCCACCAACCCGTCCTCCGGCGCCTACGGCATCCCGCAGGCGCTGCCCGGCAGCAAGATGGGCGCCATCGCCAGTGACTGGCGGACCAATCCGACCACCCAGATCAAGTGGGGTCTGAACTACATCGCCGATGTGTACGGCACGCCGTGCGGTGCCTGGTCACACAGCAAGCGGACCGGCTGGTACTGATCCCGCCACCCATGCCGTGACAGCAGCGATGCCGTAGCAGCAGCGGCATCCCCGGCACGGACATCACCGGACGCGGACGGCCGGACCCGCCCGGGGGCCGGCCGTCCGCGTCGGCGG
>DASTGO010000029.1:0-13237 GCA_035719045.1 Kineosporiaceae bacterium
CGGTCTCCCCGGCCCGACACCGGCGGCGGACTCGCCCGGCGGGTCCACGGGCAGATCGGAGGGAGCCGCACCGGGACGGTCGGGGCCGGGCAGGGCGGACTCGGCCTGGGCGGGGCGGGCCAGGTTCATGGCGGCAGGATACCGAGCCGTCCCCAATGGGGTAACTCCTAGTTACACTCCTGGTTGCGGCCTGAGAGTCCGGCTCCAGCAGGCACTTGGCGGACTATCTACCGATCAGTAACATCAGCCGGAACTGCACCAGTGACCGCCGCCACACCCAGTCGCCACACCTAGCCGCGTCGGCGACCGGCCGTCATCAGCTCCGTCACCCGCCGCCTCCGCCCGGGCGACAGGTCGTCACCACCGGCACGAGCCTGTGCCGGTGTCACCGCCGTGCCGCAGGAGGCCCACCGCCATGACCAGCCTTCCCGGGCGAGCCGCGTCCCCCGCCGCTGTGCCTGGCGCCCGGACCTCGCGCGACCCCATGGCCTGGGGACTGGCCGTGATCAACCGCCTCGCGCAGTCGCCCCGGCTGGACCGGCTGGGCCTGCGCCCCAAGGCCGAGCGCGCCGCGTACCACGCCACCAGGACGGGACTCGGCACGGCAGCCGCCCTGTCCCGGACCTTCGCCGCCGCCACCACACTGGGCGCCCCGCAACGGCTGCCCAAGGCGCCCGCCCCCGACCTGTTCGACCTGACGCCGACCGAGGACCAGCAGTTGCTGCTGGAGGTGGTCCGGGAGTTCGCCGCCGAGCGGGTCCGGCCCGCCGCCGCCGGGGCCGACCGGGACTGCGCCGCCCCCGACGAGCTGATCGCCACCGCCGTGGAACTCGGCATGTGGCAGGTGGCCGTGCCGGAGTCCCTCGGCGGCTTCAGCGAGCACCGGTCCGCGGTGACCGGTGTCCTGGTCGCCGAGGCCCTGGCCGGAGGGGACCTCGGGCTCGCCGTCGCCATCCTCGCCCCGGCCGCGGTGAGCACCGCGCTGAGCCTGTGGGGCGACGCCGATCAGCAGGCCACGTACCTGCCCGCGTTCACCGGGGAGAACCCGCCCCGCGCGGCACTGGCGGTCACCGAACCCCGCCCGCTGTTCGACCCGTTCACGCTCGGGACGACCGCGACGCACAGCGGCGGCGACTACGTCCTGGAGGGCGTGAAGTCGCTGGTCCCGGCAGCCGGATCGGCCGAGTTGTTCATCATCGCGGCGATGGTCGAGGACACCGCCGACGGGAAGCCGGTCCCGGCGCTGTTCCTGGTCGAGTCGGCAGCAGCGGGGCTGACCGTCCGCCCGGAGCCCGCGATGGGCCTGCGCGCCGCCCGGACCGGCCGGCTGCAGCTGTCCGGGGTCCGGGTGCCGGCCTCGGCCCGGCTCGGCACACCGCAGGACAACCCGTACGCCGACTGCATCCGGCTCTCCCGCCTCGGCTGGTGCGCGCTGGCAGTCGGCACCGGGCAGGCCGTCCTCGACTACGTCGTGCCCTATGTCAACGAGCGGGTGGCGTTCGGCGAACCGGTCAGCCACCGGCAGGGGGTCGCCTTCATCGTCGCCGACCTGGCCACCGAGCTGGACGGGATGCGGCTGGTCACCTACCGCGCCGCGTCCCGGGCCGACCAGGGCCTGGACTACGCCCGCGAGACCGCGCTGGCCCGGCGGCTGTGCAGCGACCACGGGATGGCGATCGGCAGCGACGGCGTGCAACTGCTCGGCGGCCACGGCTACGTGAAGGAGCACCCCGTCGAACGCTGGTACCGCGATCTGCGGGCGGTCGGGGTGGCCGAGGGCATCGTCCTGATCTGAGCCGCCTGAGCCACTTCTGCCCACCGGACCCCGCAATACCTAGTCCCCCAAGGCTTTCCCAGCCGGCCCCGGCCCACCCGGCCGGCTCGACGGAGGAGTACCCGTGATCAACCTCGAACTGCCGCGCAAGCTGGCCCCAGCGGTCAGGCAGGCCCGGGCCGTGGCGACGGAGGTGTTCCGGCCCAATTCCCGGACCTACGACCGGGCCGAGCACACCCGCCCGAAGGAGCTGGACATGCTGGCCGCCGTCATCGACGGCCTCAACGACGCCGGGCAGGGCGGCAGCGGCGCGGCGGGGGTACGCCGGACCGAACCCGCCGGGGGCCGGATCCGCAACGGCACCAACATGTCCACGGTGCTGTCCGTCCTCGAGCTGTGCTGGGGTGACGTCGGCCTGCTGCTGTCGCTGCCCAAGCAGGGGCTGGGCAACGCCGCGGTGGCGTCGGTGGCCGATGACGAGCAGCTCAAGCGCTTCGGGCACCTGTGGGCCGCGATGGCCATCACCGAACCCGGCTGCGGCTCCGACAGTGCGGCCATCACCACCACGGCTCGGCTGGACGGCGACCACTACGTGCTCAACGGAGAGAAGATCTTCGTCACCGCCGGCGGGCGCTGCGACGCCGTCGTGGTCTGGGCGACCCTGGACCGCGCCCTGGGCCGGGCCGCCATCAAGTCGTTCCTGGTGGAGAAGGGCACCCCGGGCTTCGAGGTGGTGCGGCTGGAGGAGAAGCTCGGGATCCGGGCCAGCGACACCGCGACGCTGCGGCTGGACAACGTCCGGGTGCCGAGGGAGAACCTGCTCGGCACTCCCGAGATCGACACCGAGCGCGGGTTCGCCGGGGTGATGCAGACCTTCGACAACACCCGCCCGCTGGTGGCCGCGATGGCGCTCGGTGTGGCCCGGGCCGCGTTGGAGGAGACCCACCGGTTGCTGACCGAGGCCGGGATCATCGTGGACTACGACCGTCCGGCGGCCGTCCAGAGTGCGGCCGCGGCCGCCTTCCTGGAGGCCGAGTCGGACTACGAGTCGGCGTATCTGCTGACCCTGCGGGCCGCCTGGATGGCCGACAACGCGCAACCGAACTCGCTGCAGGCCTCGATGGCCAAGGCGAAGGCCGGGCGGACGGCCACGGCGGTCACCCTGCGCTGCGTCGCCCTGGCCGGCAGCCTCGGCTACACCGAGGACGGCCTGCTGGAGAAGTGGGCGCGGGACGCCAAGATCCTCGACATCTTCGAGGGCACCCAACAGATCCAGAAGCTCATCATCGCCCGCCGCGTGCTCGGCAAGTCCTCCGCAGAACTGCGCTGAGCCGGACCCACGGCACGACCCACCCGGCACGACCCACCCACTGGTTCCGCCAGATCCCTTCCCGCCCAAGCATTCCGCAGGACCCGGCATCGTTGCGGCCGCCACTCAGTGAGGAGCACGTGATGGGACAGTCCACGACCCGATCTCCCTCGTACCGGGCCCGGGCCGCCCAACTCGCGAAGGAGACCGCCGTCCTGCTCCGGGCCGGAGTGCTCGCCCCGGGGACCCCGGGACAGATCGCCGGGCAGCTGGGCCAGTTGCGCCAGTACGGGCCGACCCTCGCCGGGTCCTACGGGGCCGCGGCGCGCCGGGTCCCGAACCGGGTCGCCGTCCAGGACGAGACCAACTCCCGGACCTTCGCGCAACTGGACGCCCGGGCCACCGCGATCGCCCGTGGCCTGGGCGCCCACGGCATCGGTCCACAGGACACCCTGGCGATCCTCGGCCGCAACAGCGTCGCCTTCGTCGAGGCTCTGGTCGCAACCTCCCGGGTCGGCGCCGATGCCTTGCTGCTCAGCACCTTCCTGTCCGCACCGCAGACCCGGGAGGTGATGCTGCGGGAGCGCCCGAAGGTGATCTTCGTCGACATGGAGCTGCTGCCCCTGCTGGAGCAGGCACCCGAGGACGTCCTGGTGGTGACCCTGCGACCGCACAACGGCCGGCGCGGCTTCCTCTCCCTGGACGAGCTGGCGGCCTCCAGCGGCCCGAACCCGGATCCGGGCGGTCGGCGCGGCCGGCTCATCGTGCTCACCTCCGGCACCACGGGCACCCCGAAGGGCGCCCGGCGACCGGCCCCGACCAGCCTCAGCCCGGCGGCGTCCATGCTGTCCCGGCTACGGCTGCACACCAGTGACACGATCATGGTCTCCTCGCCCCTGTTCCACACCTGGGCCCTCGGTGTGCTGCAGATCGCCGGCGCCCTGGCCGCGACCGTCGTGCTGCGGCAGCGGGCCGATCCGGAGGTGGTGCTCGCCGCGGTCGAGGAGGCGGGCTGCACCGCGGTGACGGCGGTACCGGTGATCCTGGAACGGATCCTGCAGCTGCCGCCCGGCGCGCGCGCCCGCTACCGCACCGAGAAGCTACGGGTGGTGGCCAGTTCGGGCTCGGCGCTGACCAAGGACGTGGCAACCCGCTTCCAGGACGTCTTCGGCGAGGTGCTCTACAACGTCTACGGCTCCACCGAGATCAGCTGGGCGGCGATCGCCACCCCTGAGGATCTGCGGGCCGCCGCGGGCACGGCGGGCAAGGCACCGCTGGGCACCCGGCTGATGGTGCTCGACGACAACGGCAATCCCGTGCCGCAGGGCGAGACCGGGCGGATCTTCGTCGGCAACGACCTGCTGTTCGAGGGATACACCGGCGGGACCAGCCGGGAACAGTGGGACGGGCTGATGTCCACCGGGGACAAGGGCTATCTCGACCACGAGGGCCGGCTGATGGTGGTCGGCCGGGAGGACGACCTGGTGATCAGCGGAGCGGAGAAGATCTACCCACTGGAGGTGGAGGAGGTCATCCTCTCCCTGCCCGGGGTTCGCGAGGTCGCCGTGGTCGGCCGCCCGGACGAGGAGATGGGTCAGCGCCTGGTGGCCTATGTGGTCTGCGAGGACGGGATCCAGCTCACCGCGGGACAGGTGCAGGACCACGTCCGCCGGCGGCTGGCCCGCTTCGCCGTGCCGAAGGAGGTCGGCTTCCTCAGCCGGCTGCCCCGCACCCCCACCGGCAAGGTGGTCCCGCGGCTGCTGCCGAACGGTGCGGTGCCCACGCAGTGAATGGTGCCCACACAGTGAATACAGTCCGGCCACCATCGCCGGGTGAGCAGCCGATATGTCGGCCGGCCTGTCGGCCCACGACGACGGGGACGTCATGCCGGCCAATCTCCACCCGCCGGCCCGCGACCGATACCTGCGCAGATATGCCCGTCTCCGCGGGGAATCACTGTCCGCCTGGCCCCCGGACCCGACCGCATCGGGACGGAATCTGCGCGCATCCCACGTCCCACGGTGCAGGCTTCAGAAATGTCTGCATGCTGACGATAGAGTGCGCACACCGGGGGTCGAGTCAAGAAAGAGGGATCGCGTGGCCCAGAAGGTCCTGACGACACTCCAGGACGATATTGACGGCAGCAAGGCGAGCGAGACGGTGACCTTCGCGCTCGACGGCGTGACGTACCAGATCGACCTCAACACCAGGCACGCCACCAAGCTCCGCAAGACGTTCGCCCCCTTCATCAGTGCGGGCCGACGGGTCGGCGGGCGCAGCGTCCGACGCGCCCCGGCGGCGGTGGCACCCGCCCCCGCCGCACGTCGCAGTCGCGCCAAGGCCGAGACCCCGGTGGACCCCGCCGCGGTACGGGCCTGGGCGTCCGCGAACCGGATCAAGGTCTCCCCGCGCGGACGGATCCCCGGCTCCGTCGTCGCACAGTTCCGCGCCGCCGGTCACTGATCTGCGGAACCGGGCGCCCGGACCGACCGTTCGGTTCCGGGCGCCCGGTCGGCGCGCCCGATCGGTCAGCACACCTGGAGCACCCTCTGCTCGCGAGCCTGCTCCGGATCGCCGTCCTGCTGCTGATCTGCGTCCCACTGTGCACCCACCGGTACGCCCGCCAGCAGTGACTCCGTGCGGGCCGCCACCGTGACGGACACATCTGCCCACTTGCGCAACACGCACTTGGCCGAAACGCCTCAGCCGAGCCGATCCGGCTGGTACGGTCCTCGCCAGCCGGATCGGCAGCCTCGTGACCACCGGCACCATCCGGCGGGCGTCGCGGCGAGCGGAGGCGGGCGTGGAGCGGATCGAGTGCGAGTGGTGCCGGCTGCAGAATCCTCCGGAGGCCAGCACCTGCGTGGCCTGCGGGGCACCGCTGGACGGCCGGCGGATGGTCAGCGACTCCGGCTGGCGGGAGGCCCCCCGGCTGCGGGACATGACCGAGTTCCGGTTCTCCGGCTCGGTCTGCCAGGTGGAGGGTGAACTGGTCCCGGTCGCGGAGATCGCGCTGGCCCAGGGTGATGCCGTCTACTTCGAGCATCACGTCCTGCTCTGGAAGGACGAGCAGACCCCGCTCGCCGCGATGCAGACCGGCGGCGGGATGCGACGGATGATCGGCGGGATGCCGTTCGTCCTGTCGGTGGCCTACGGCCCGGGACGGGTGGCGTTCTCCCGGGACTCCCCCGGCGAGCTCGTGGTGCTGCCGCTGCACCCCGGGATGGAACTCGACGTCCGCGAGCACGCCTTCCTCGTCGCCACGCACACGATCAGCTACTCCTTCGTGCGGATCAAGGGCCTGGCGAACCTGCTGCACGGCGGCAACGGCATGTACCTGGACCGCTTCGTCACCGCCGGGGCACCGGGCCTGCTCCTGTTGCACGGCAACGGGAACGTGCTCGAGCGGACCCTGACACCGGGCGAGCGGATCCTCGTCGAGCCCGGCGGGTTCCTCTACAAGGACGCCTCGGTGCAACTGCAGGCGGTCCAGATGCCGGTGCGGACGGGCCTGTTCCGCCACGGCATGTACCTGGCGGAGATGACCGGCCCCGGCCGGGTCGGGATCCAGTCCATGTACGTCCACCACCACGCGGAATGACCGGCCGATGACCACCGACATCTCGGGGACCCCGGCCGCCGGTCAGCCGTACGTGTGCCGGTACTGCCGGCTGGCCTGCGACGCGTCCGGGGTCTCCTGCCCGCACTGCGGTGCACCGGTCGACGTCCGGGCCGTCGTGAGCCGCTCCGGCTGGGTGAAGCAGCCGGGGATCATCGACCTGGCCCGGATCCAGTTCGGCCGGTCCCGGGTACAGATCGAGGGCACCCAGGTCCCCGTCGCGGACTTCGACCTCGCCGGGGAGGAGTGGATCTACTTCTCCCACCACAGCCTGCTGTGGACCGATCCGTCGGTGCGGCTGAGCAACTCCGGCCTGGCCGGTGGCTGGAACCGGATGCTGGCCGGGATGCCGCTGATCATGCTGCAGGCGCAGGGCCCGGGGCACATCGCCCTGTCGGACAACCACGCCGGCGACCTGATCGCCCTGCCGCTGGTGCCCGGACAACAGGTCTGGGTGCGCGAGCACCGCTTCCTCACCGCCACCGGGAACGTCGGCTACACCTGGGAGAACACCGACATCTGGTACGTGACCGGTTCCGGGGACGAGCGGGAGACGCACTACCCGCTCGGCATGCTCGGGGACCGGTTCGCCGCGCACCAGACCCCGGGCCTGCTCCTGCTGCACTCGCCCGGGAACACCTTCCTGCGGGACCTGGCTCCCGGCGAGACCATCCTGGTGCAGCCCAGCGCCCTGCTCTACCGGGACCTCACGGTCACCATGCACCTGCACCTGGAGTACCCGCGTGGCGCCGGAAGACTGTCCTGGTGGTCGTCCTTCGAGCAGCGCAACATCTGGGTCCGCCTGATCGGGCCCGGGCGGGTCGCGGTGCAGTCGGTGTTCGAGCGGCCGGAGGGCGAGAGCATCACCGACCACAGTCCGGCCACCGTCCACCGCTGGTAGCCGGCGCCGCGGCTGTGCACGCATGAGGGGCCGGTGCCCGGCGGCACCGGCCCCTCACTTTCCATCCCTGGATGGATCTCGTTGCGGCACAGGGGATTTCGATGCTCAGCCTAGGTGGGCGGGAACCCGTTCGGCCTCCCCGGGCACCTCGTACAGGCCGGGCCCGTACCGCCAGCGGCCGACACCCCAGCAGGCGCAGAAGAAGATGCCGGCCCAGAGCATGACGACCACCGAGATCGCGCCGAGCAGCGGGGTCACCAGGATCAGCGGAGGCCAGTGCCCGTTGAGCTCGTTGAAGTCGGCCTGGTTCGCCGCCAGCGCCGGGACGACCGCCTTGCCGAAGTAGTCCCGGACCCCGACCGCCGTGTGCATCGGGCTACCGGCGGTGGTCCCCGGCACGTTCTTCCAACCCTCGGTCACCTTGGGCAGGTAGGTGATCGCCTGCGCCAGATGCGGGAAGTTCTGCCCCAGTGCCGCGTTCACCTGCTCGGGTGTGGCCTTGAGCGCGGTGGACAGGAACGCCACCAGCCTGGGCAGTTCGGCGGTGACCTCCGACAGCGGGATCGCCTGCAACAGAGCGGTGGTGTGCGGGAACTTCTGCTGCAGGGTCGACAGCACCGCCGCCTGGCTCAGACCCGTCTGCCGGGAGACGAAGGCGACCAGCTTCGGCACCTCCGCCGCCGCACCGCCTTCGGTCAGGACGATCGGGTCGGCCAGGTCGACCACGGAGCTGACGAACCCGATGCTCGCCTTGTCACCGGCGATGCGGGCGTCGGTGAACACCGGTGCCGCGTCGTCGACGAGGTGCCCGGCGCCACCGAGGCGTGCGAACAGCCCGGCCCCGAACACCAGGCCGAACACCGCCGCGCCGACCACGAACACCGCCGCCCAGGCGGTCATCTTGACGCCACGGCCACGCTTGACCATGAGCGAGAAGACCAGCATGACCACACCCAGTCCGGCCGCCAGGGCACCGACGACGGTGAGGATGAGCGGGAAGCTGTCGACCTTCGGCCACCAGTCGTGCAACTGGGCCATGTTCGTGGTGTTGCGTTCGACGACCGGGACGACGTCGGAGCTGTAGTAGGAGCGGATCTCAGGCGCGCTGCGCACCGGCTGCTCGGTGCTGAACCGGGTGAGCTTCTCGGTGCCCGGCACGGCATTCCAGCCCTGGGTCACCGTGGGCAGTGCGGTGACCGCCTGGTGGATGGCCGGGAAGTTCTGCTTGAGCGTGGCCAGAACGTTGTCCGGGCTGGTCTTGAGCGTGGTGGCGAGGAACTGGACCAGGCCCGGGACCTCCTCGTTCACCGAGCTCAGCGGGAGGGTCTGCAGCAGAGCGGTAGTGTGCGGGAACTTCTGCTGCAGGGTGGTCAGCACCTGGGTCTGGGTGAGGCCGGTCCGCTTGGACACGAACGAGACCAGCTTCGGCACCTCGGAGGCCGCACCCCCCTTGGGGGTGACGATGGGGTCGAGGGTGTTGACCGCGTCGGACAGGAAGTTGATGCCGGCCCGGTCACCCGCGGCCGCTTCTGGAGTGAACGCCGGGGTCAGGTTGTCGACCACACGCTGTCCGGCGTGCAACCGGGGATACAGGCTGAACCCGTACACCAGGCCGAGAATGCCGACACCGACGAGAACGACGACGAGCCAACCGACGACTGAGGTCGCGCGACGCATGGGCGGGAGAACTCCTCTCCTGTTCGCGGCACGCCGTACGGCCCCTGCCGCACGCGCCACGATGGCGCCGAACGTTAGGAATCCGGGGCGGCGATAGTGCGGGCCCTAGGTCCCAGCGAATTGTGAGTTCGGTCGCCGAGAGCAACCGGCCAGAAATGTGCCCGCGCAGACGGGAAGGCAATTGCGGCATCGGGTGAATCCCTTGCGGTGATCGAATTCACAGCAGCCGCAGGTGGGTTTGGCAACGTTTTCACAGGTCAGCGCGGCGCCGAGAAGGCGGCCGGGCTCCCGCCGGGCACCGTCACCAGTCCTGGGCGTGGCGCCCCTGCTTGGTCTGCGAGCGGCGCCGCTTGTCGTCCAGCCGGCGCTGCCGGGCCCCCGCCGAGGGCCGGGTCGGGCGCCGGGCCGGTGCGGACGGAGCGATCGCCTCCCGCAGCAGGGCGGCCAGCCGGATCCGGGCGGCCTGCCGGTTGCGCAGCTGCGAACGGAACTGCGAGGCGGTCACCGTCACCACCCCGCCGGCCAACCGCCCGGCCAGCCGGTCCAGGGCCCGCTGCCGCAGCGCCGGACCCAGCACCGTGGACCCGGCCACGTCCCAGCTCAGCTCCACCCGGGAGTCCGTCGTGTTGACCCCCTGGCCGCCCGGACCGGCCGACCGGGAGAACCGCCACCGCAACTGCTCGGCGGGGATGGTCAACCCGGCGGTCACCGGAAGGTCGGCGTCGACCGCGCCGGGGTTGGCCTCCATGCCCCCAGCATGCCCGGCGGATTCCGGGTCCGGCGATCGCCACCACCTGGTGGATCCGGGGCAGCCATCACCCACCGCAACCCCGCTCACGCAGAGCGATTCTCCTGGGGTGGTGATCCGGGGTTCCCGCACGATTCGCTACCGAAAGAGGATCAACGACCGGGCCGATCAACGGATTTCGATCACACGGGTGCAACGGGCTGCCTAGACTCGCCACCAGGTAGGAGCCGGGTCACGGTCAAGCAGCCAGACGGGTGATTCACCCGGGCCGGCTGATGTCCGCGATGCCGGGAGCACGCCAGATCACTCCAGTTTCGGGATCCAGCGAACAGCAGCTGACACGGCGCACGGCCACCCGGGGGGATGGCTGCGGTGGGTCCCGCCCCTGCGGTCATGTGCGTGGGGCGGTTCAGGTCGTGTCCGGCATGAGGGGACGCCATGGACGGTCGGCGCAACGACACGTCCGCAGTCCGCCTGGAAAGCCCCACCGCCGCCGCCCCGACGGGTGCCGGTGAGCCGACGAGCGTCTTCCTCGACCCCAGCGGGCGCCGCTGGCGCACCCTGCTCGCGCTGGGCCTGATCTCGATCACGGCGCTGGTCACGGTCACCACCTGGGCGGCGCCACGGCTGCTGGATCCCCCGGAACCCGGTCACCACCGCACCGCGGTCGAACTCCCGCTCGGCGCCCCGGTGCCGCCCACCGTGGGCGAGGGTCCGCTGGAACGCGTCCTGCACGTGGAGCAGAGCCTCCAGCGCGGAGCCCGCGGCCTGGACCCCTTCACCGGCCGCCCCGTCACGGTGTTCAGCGAGGAGGAGGCCGCCGACATCGGCACCTCCGAGTGGGTGCTGCAGCGGTACGGCTACCCGGGCGGCAGCACCCACCTGATCAGCCTGACCTTCGACGACGGCCCGGACCCGGTGTTCACCCCGCAACTGCTCGACGTGCTGTCCCGGGAGAAGGTCCCGGCCACCTTCTTCGTCACCGGTCAGCGGGCGGTGGCGGCACCCGACATCATCCGCCGGGAGATCCGGGAGGGGCATGCCATCGGCAACCACTCCCTGACCCACCCGGACTTCAACAGCACCGGCCCGCTGATGACGCAGGCCCAGCTCGTCCTCACCGACCGGCTGCTGCGGGACGTCACCGGCCAGCGGTCGGCCTACACCCGGATGCCGTTCGGCGGCTTCGGTGACGGCAGCACGATCGCCTCGATCAACGCGATCCTGCGGCTGCAGCAGTTCGGCTACGTCAGCGCCAGCTACGACAGCGACACCCTGGACTGGTCCTATGACTCCGGGGAGTCCGCGGGCTCGATCCCGCTCCCGCAGCTGGACGGCCGCAATCTCACGGTCCTGCTCCACGACGCGGGCGGCGACAGCCGGCAGAAGACCGTCGACTACGTCCAGAACGTGCTCATCCCGGCGGCCAAGGCCCGCGGGTACACCTTCGTCACCATGCCACAGGCGCAGGCGGAACTGCAGGCCGCCACCGGCCCGGTCACCGTGACCGGCTGGGACACCGCCACCCGGCAGTTGGCCACGGTCGCCCTGACCTGGCCGCAGAACCTGCTCAGCTCCCTGTTCGCCTTCGCCGTGATGGCCGTGATCGGTGTCGGAGGTCTCACCGTCACGCTGGCGCTGGCCCGCCGGCTGCGCCGCCGCAGGTTCCCCGAGGACGCACCGGTCCTCCCGGTCACCGTGCTGATCGCGGCGTACAACGAGGAGAAGGTGATCGCCCGCACGCTGCGGGCACTGCGCCACCAGACCTATCCGCTGCTGGAGATCGTGGTCGTGGACGACGGGTCCACCGACGCCACCTCCGACGAAGTGCTCCTGGCCACGGCCGAGGACCCGCGGATCCGCTTACTGCGCCAACGGAACCAGGGCAAGTGGGCGGCGCTCAACCACGGGCTGTCCGCCGCGCGGGGCGAGATCGTCGTCACCCTCGACGCGGACACCATCTTCGCCCCGCAGACCGTGCACCGGTTGGTCCGCCAGTTCACCCTGGACGGTGCCGAGCGGCTGGGAGCGGTGGCCGGGGTGGTCCGGGTGGCGAACCGGAACCACAACCTGCTCACCCGGTGGCAGGCCCTGGAGTACCTCACCCAGATCGGGGTCGAACGCGCGGCCTACGCCCGGCTCGGCGCGATCCCTGTGGTCCCGGGCGCCTGCGCGGCCTGGCGACGGCGGGCGGTGCTGGAGGCCGGCGGCTACTCCGGGGCCACCCTTGCCGAGGACTGCGACCTCACCCTCGCCCTGCAGACCGCCCACTGGCGGATCTCGCAGGACGACGAGGCGATCGCCCTGACCGAGGCCCCGCAGGACGTGAAGTCCCTTCTGGCGCAACGGGTCCGTTGGACCTTCGGAACACTGCAGAGCCTGTCCAAGCACCGGGAACTGCTGCTGCGGCGCAAGCGCGGCTGGCTGGGGCTGGTGGTCCTGCCGTACACCCTGCTGGCCGCGCTCACCCCGGTCCTGTTCACCCCGTTCGTCGTCGTGATGGCGGTGCAGACGGTCCGCGACCAGGGGTGGTGGGTGCTCGGCGTCTACTTCGCCCTGTTCACCGCCGTCCACCTCGTCGTGGCAGCGGTGGCGGTGGCGTTGATGCGCGAACCCGTCGACCACCTGCTTCTCGTCCCGCTGTACCGGCTGGTCTACGAACCGCTGCGGATCTACCTGATGTACACCTCCGTCTACCTCGCCCTGCGTGGGGTTCGCCTGGGCTGGAACAAGTTACGCCGGACCGGCCGGGTCGACGCCGCACTCGACCCGAGCGCGCCGGTGCCGGCGCCGGGGGCCGAGATCCCTGTGCGGGAACCGGTTTCCGGGACCGTCGGCGCGGGTACGGGCCGGATCATCGACCTGGACCGCCTGACCGTGGGCGAACGCGACCCGGCCACGGGGGCGGTCGTCCACGGCGGCGGAGGAACCCAGCCCGACCCACGGGTGGGCAGCATCACCGGAGGCAGTGGTGGGCCAAGCTGAGAAGACGGCACCGGACGGCATCCCCGTGATGCACCCGGTCGAGGCGCTCCCGGCGGCACGGACACCGTCGAACCACCCGGCAGCCCCTGCGGCACCGTCGGCCGACCTGGTCATCGACCTGCGAGACGGCGTCCTGCCGACGGCCTGCCCCGCCACCGCGGGCTCGGCGGCCGCCGAGCCCGCCGGCACCACCACGTCGAACACCGAGCCCGCCGGCGCCACCA
>DASTGO010000030.1:0-36020 GCA_035719045.1 Kineosporiaceae bacterium
GTCCGCGCCACCGAAGTTGAAGTTGCCGCGGGAACCCTCCGTGGCATCCCACTTCATCTCGTTCTCGGGCGTGATCATCCCGAACTCGCGGTTGGCGATATCGGTGTACCGGGCATCACTCATCCGGCCCGCCGCGATCGCTGTACCGAAGTACCGGCCGGACCCGGCCGCCGCCCCGCCCAACGTGCCGGGATCACCGGTCACCGCCTGGGCCACCGCGGCGGTCAGGGAGCCCACCACGACCGCAGCCGTGGCTATGGCCGCCACGCGGCGGCGTCGCGACCAGCCCTGGGCCGCACCGCCGGACCTCCCTCCCGTCGTACTACGGTTGGTGACCCTGTGACGTCTCATCGTGAAATCCCCTCGCTGGAACCCGAATCGGGCGTTTCGCCTGGGCGTTCTACGAAGAGATCTGAAACTGGGACCGAAAGGGTTGCCCTCGGATGTCGACCTGTTGCGGGGTTCTGGGCCGGACGGTGCCGGGCGGCGCACCCCACGGCTCGACCTGCCCGAGCGGTCGGAGCCGGAAGCGGAACCGGATCATCCGGCGATCATCCCGTCAGGACGATGCATCCTCGTGACGGTGGGTGCATGCTTCCCGGGGTTTCTGTGACCGGTTGGGAGTCGTGACGGCGGGGGCAGCGGGGTCCGGGCCGCCGTCCGCCGGGGTGACCGGCCGCAGGAGCTGGGTCAGTTCCATCGGCAGGGGGAAGACGACGGTGGTTCGTTGGCCGCCGAGCTCGAGCAGGGTCTACAGATAGCGCAGCTGCAGCGAGGTGGGATTGCGGGAGAGGATCTGCGCGGCGTCGAGGAGCCGCTGGGATGCCTGGTACTCGCCCTCGGCGTTGATGACCTTCGCCCGGCGTTCCCGTTCGGCCAGGAGGGTGTCCAGGTCGGCGCGGCCGAGGACGGACCGCAGGGTGGTCTGGGCGATCTGGGAGGTCGCCACCGGGAAGGCCTCGACCGCCGTCACGGCCAGCGCCGGGTCGGTCACCCTGAAGTAGGCGACCGCGTTGACCCGGGCCGGCACATTATCCCGGGTGATCACTTCCTGGGGCGGGATGGTCATCGTGATGGTGCGCAGGTCGACGCGGGTCATCCGGTGTGGTCCACCGGTGCCCCACCGGGGTCCAGGGAGGTCGCCGCGGGGCTCTCTCCCGGCCCGGGCTGTCCGGCCGTCGCGCTGCGGGACCGGCCGGCGACGGGTGCCGGGGTCCGGTGGTCATGGGCGGGTCAGGGGGTCGTCGGCGCCGGCCTCCACCGGTTCGTGGATCTGGGTGAAGAGGGTCTCGTGGTGTTCGGTGAGGGTCAGCGGCCTGACCCGGTAGCGGACCCCGAGCCAGCAGATCCACAGGAACGGCAGGATCCCGCCGACGATGAACAGCACATCGCCGGGCAGCCGCATCCATTCGAAGATGCTGTTGGCGGGATTGGTGATGTAGTTCAGCTGCCGGGCGGCGAAGTAGCCGCGGTCGACGGACTCGTACAGCTGCCGCACCCCCAACGGCAGGAGGGTGGCGAAGCACATCCAGGCCAGGCCGATGTTGGTGGACCAGAAGGAGATCCTGGCGAGGCGGTCGGGCCAGCGGTCCTCCGGGATCAGGTAGCGCAGGCAGAACATGGCCAGCCCGAGGGCAAGCATCCCGTAGACGCCCATCATCGCCGCATGGGCGTGGTTGGCGGTCAGCGCGGTGCCGATCTCGAAGTAGGACACGATCGGGAGATTGACCAGGAACCCGAACACGCCGGCGCCCAGGAAGTTCCAGAACCCCACGGCGACCAGGAACATCACCGCCCAGCGGTGCGGGAACGGGGTCGAGGACCGGGCTTCCTGCCGGGCCCCCAACTGGAGGAACGACCAGGCCTCGACGGTGAGGAAGGTCAGCGGGATGACCTCGGCGGCGGAGAAGAACGCACCCAGGGCCATCGTCTCGGCGGCGGTGCCGGAGAAGTACAGGTGGTGCATGGTGCCGATCACCCCGCCGACGGAGTACAGCAGGATGTCCAGGTAGACCACCGTCAGGGCGACGCGTTCCCGGACGACGCCGAGCAGGACGAACACGTAGGCGACCAGCACGGTGGTGAAGATCTCCAGGAAGTCCTCCACCCACAGGTGCACCACCATGAACCGCCAGAAGTCCGCGACGGCGTAGGTCGCGTCGGAGGTGGTCAACAGGCCCACGGCGTAGAACGCGGGGATCGCCAACGCGGTGAACAGGAACAGCCAGGGCAGGTTGCCCCGGGACTCGCCCGGGAGCCGGCTGCGCAGGCCACGGAACAGGATCGCCGCCCAGACCACGAGGCCGAGCGTGAGCAGCACCTGCCACAGCCGGCCCAGGTCCAGGTACTCCCAGCCCTGCATCCCGATCAGCGACAGGGCCCGGGGGAGGATCCCCCAGATGCTCAAGGCCTCCCCGATCAGGCTGCCGAAGACCACCACGGCCAGCGCGCCGAGCAGGCTGTAGGCCAGCCAGTGCTGCCGTCGCGGCTCCCGTCCGGCGACGATCGGAGCCAGGAAGATGCCGGCGGCCAGGAACGACGTCGCCGTCCAGAAGATCGACAGCTGCACGTGCCAGGTCCGGACCAGGTTGTAGGGCAGTACCTGGGCCAGATCGATCCCGAAGAAGTTGGTCACGTCGGCGCGGTAGTGCTCGCTCGCGGCCCCGACCAGGGTCTGCACCAGCGCCAGCAGCCCGACCACGAGGAAGAACCAGGCACAGGCCCGTTGTGCCGGGGTGAGTGCGACGTCGCTGGGCGCCCGGAAGGAGATGGACTCCGCTTGCCGTCCCCGCCAGCCCAGCCGGTAGCCCCACCGGCCGAACACGGCGAACAGGGCCCCGATGCCGGCCAGCAGGGCGATCAGCGACAGCACGCTCCACACCACGGCATTGGCGGTGGGGGCGTTGCCCACCAGCGGTTCCGGCGGCCAGGAGTTGGTGTAGCTGTAGTCCTTGCCCGGGCGCAGGGCCGCCGCAGCCCAGGCACTCCAGGCGAAGTAGGCCGTCAACTGGTGGATCTGGGCCGCGTCGGTGATCGCCCCGGCCCGCAGGCCCTTGTCCGTGCGCGGATCGCCGAAGTAGTCGCGGTAGTGGCCCTCCAGTTGGGTGAACGCGGCGGCCTGGGCCGGGGTGAAGGTCAGGGTCCGCGTTGCCGGGTCGTACCGGTTGGTCGTGAAGTCCGTGATCGTCTGCGCGGCGGCGGTGTCCGAGCCGGCACCACCGTGCTCATGCCGCACGATCTGGGCGGCGCGGTGCAGATAGTCGGCGGTGAAGTCCGGTCCCAGATAGGCGCCGTGCCCGAAGATCGACCCGTACTCCATCAATCCGTTGTGCAGGAACGACTCCTGGCCGGCGCGCACATCTGCGCCGGTGAACAGCGGGCGGCCGTCGGAGGTCACGACCTGGTCGGGGATCGGCGGATCCGCGGCGTAGGCGCGGTAGGCCAGCACCCCGAGCACCGCGAACCCGCACAGCAGCACCAGGGCGCAGGCCTGGATCCACCCTCGGGAGATCTGGAGCTCCCGCCGTCCCTGCCGCGGTCTCGACGTCTCCGCCGGGATCGAGGTCCCCATCGGCCGCCACCTCCGATAGACGACGCCTGGAGCCGCGCGGGCGGCACGCGGCCAGTTCCAGGCATACCGCCTTCACCGCAACGTGCCACTCCGCCTGGCAGGTGGAGGGGCCGGGGGGCGGGGGACGTGGTCCTGCCGTTCCCGGTCGACGGCCCGGGCGATATCGGGGGTGACCGGGGTGAGGATGTACCCGTCCGTGACGGTGCCGAGGACGCGGACGGCGTGCGGCGCGAGGCGGGAGTAGCGGGCGATGTAGGCGCAGACCACCGCGTCCAGGGTGTCCTCGACCCTGCGCAGTTGCGCCTTGGTGGCCGCGCCGGCGATGGTGGCGCGGATCCGGGGCCAGTCCGGGCTGGAGGCGACGTCGAAGGGGACTTCGGCGCCGGTCAGCGACTCCAGGAGGTCCGCGAGCCTTGCCATCTGGCCGCGCAGGTGTGCCAGATCCCGGCCGGGCTTGTTCTTGTAGGTCAGCACCGTGGGCAGGTGGAACAGGCTGACCAGTGCCGGATGCGGGTAGACCTCCGACGCCCGCCGGTCCCCGCCTGAGTCGGGGTCGATGTCGAGGCCGAGTGCGGCCGCCAGACGTCCGGCCCGGGTTCCGGCCGCGAAGTGCGGGTTGGCGGTGTTGGCGGCATGGCAGGAGGCGTGGAACCGTCCGAAGTGCCGACCCACCAGGCGCTCGCAGTCCCGGGCGCCGCCGGGATTGGGGACCACGATCGGCGCATCGATCGCCACCAGGCACGGCCCGCCGACCCAGGGGGACAGCCACGCGGAGATCTCCTCGTCCGTGCGAACCTGGGTGGCCGCCAGCAGGTCCCCCTGCGGTCCCGCCACGGCCAGGCCCGTCGGCGACTTCTGCCCCCACGCCAGATCGATGCCCACGTCGAACACGGCCCCGTCCTCCGATCCGGTGGCGACCCGCCGGCCTGGCGCGTTCCGGCCGGCCGGAGGCGTCCTGCCGCCTACTGCTGGGGGTGTCGATAGCGCAGGGTCACGTCGTGCCGGCCATCGCTGACGGTCAGTTCGACCGTGCCGGTGATCCCCACCAGGCCGTCCGTGCCCGACCCGGGAACGATCTCGTAGTGCAGGACGGAGGCGCCCTCGCTCATCGTGCCGAACTGCTGAAGGGCGAAGGTGCCTGCACGCCCGTCCACCGACCCCTCGAAGACCTCCAACGCGACGTAGCCCGCGTTCCCCGACTGCGGGTCTCCGGCGGAGAGCATGAAGCCGCGGCTCGATCCCGCCATCCCGCCCGTCCACACCTTCGTGAAGTCGAACCGGCCGGTGCGGTCCAGTTCGGCGGTGCCGGGGGTCAGGTCGATGGTGAACTCGGCGGTGGTTCGGCCAGATTCGGCAGCTGCGATGGGATCGACGTCCATGACCCTGACTGTAGGGCCGGGGATCCCGATCGGGAGAGGCGCACCTGTGGCGCCCGTCATCAACTGCCGACGGCCACGGCGAGGTCCAGGCCCACCAGACCCGGCGCAGATGCCAGCGGCGGACCTAACGGTGCCGGCGGTACCGCAGCCCGACCGTTCCGTTGCTGAACTCGGTGCTGGAGATCAGGTCGAGCCGGTAGTTCTTGGGGACGTCAGTGAACAGCCGGGTGCCCTCGCCCGCGACGTAGGGGTGCACGTCCAGGCGGAACTCGTCGATCAGGTCGAGCCACATGAGCGACCGCCAGAGGCGGACGCCGCCCCAGACCACGATGTGGCCGTCGCCGCCCTGCCTGAGCCTGTCGATCTCTTCCTCCGTGTCACCGGCGGCGATGGTGGTGTTGGCCCACCCGGCCGTCTCCAGGGTCCGGGAGAAGACGACCTTGCGTGCGGGGTTCAGGATGGGGGAGAAGGGATGGTCGGCCGTCGCCAGGGCCGCGGCCATGCCCTCGTAGGTGGTGCGGCCCATGACGTGCGCGTGCGCGCTCCGGTAGAGGTCGGTCTTCTGCTTCATGTCCGCCGGGTCGACGGGCAGGCCGAAGCAGAACCGCCAGTAGTCCGTCTCCTCGTCGGCGAGGAGGCCGTCCAGCGAGTACATGAACACCCACACGATCACCTTGCGCATCTTCAGGACTCCAAGGTCTCGGGCCGTCCGGCGCCCGTGCCTGCGTGGGACGCGGAGGGTGCGCCGCCCCCGCCGTGCGTCGCGGCGTCGGTGAGCTGTCGCTCGCCCTTCAGACACTCTCGCGCTTCGCAGACCCTCGCGCGTCAGGGCGGCGGCGCGTGGGCCGGGCGCGGCCACCGGCAGCGGGGTGGGCCGGTCGGGACGGGGGACCGGCTCCCGTCCCGACCGGCCGTTCGGTCCCCTCCGGTCAGGTGAGGGCGGGGTTCCAGCCGTCGCGGTAGGTGATGCCGTGCGGGGCCGGGCCGACCTCGTCGTACCAGGTGTGCGGGACGGAGCGGGTGTACAGGGTGGCGGGTCGTTCGACCACGACGCAGACCCGCTCGCCGGGCCACCACCAGCCACAGGAACGGGCCAACGCCGCCCAGTGCTGGAAGTGGGTGGCCGCGTCCGGGTCGTAGCGGGCCAGGCCCACCCGGCACAGCATGTCGTAGTAGGCGATCCAGGCGGCGTCCTGCTGGCCGTACCAGCACACCGGCGCAGGATCCTCGCGTGTGCCGAGGCGGTCGCGGACGCGGTGGGCGAGGCGATGCGCGAGGCTGCGGTGCAGGGCGACCCGGACGCCCCGGTGCAGTACCAGGGCCAGCGGGGTGCCGTCGCGCAGGGCGTCCAGGGGCGGCCGTTCGGGCCAGGGGTCGCCGCGCTTGGTCCTGCGCATCGGCGACAGTTCGGGATCGGTGTGGACGGCCCCGGCGCTGAGGGCGGCCCGCAGTTGGGAGGAGAGGGTGGCCAGGTCGCTGGCCAGCGGTGTCGGAGTCGGTGGGTGCGGGTCGCGGACCCAGCCGTACAGCCGGCCGAGAGTGGGCAGTCCGCCGATCAGGGGGAGAGCGGCGGCAGGGGAGTCGACCCAGACGAAAGCCGGTGTCGGCCGGCCGGTCCGGGCGTAGAGCGCGCTGAGATGGTGTTCACTGCTGGGACGGTCGGCGGGCTGGGTGGACACGCCGTGGTCCAGCCATTCGCTGCGGATCTTGACGGCGTCCCGCCACAGTTCGACGGCGCGGTCGTGAGCGCGGTCCGGAACGTGGACAGGGGCGTGGGAGGCGGCGGTGAGCCGCGGGGGCGCGATCAACGCGCGAGGGCGTAGCCGCCCTTCCTGAGGGAGATCATGTGCTGATACTGGCCCGTTCGGCCCACTGCACGCAACCACGCCGGGCGACGGGGACGCCGCGCCACTACGATCTGAGGGATTCCTCGTACGGTGAGACCGGTGCGGTCGGTCGGCGCGTCGGAGGTGCTTGTGCCGCAGGTAGTCGACTTTCAGGCCGTGTCCACCGCGGGACTGGAATCCTCCCCGGTGGCGCAGGCCCTGGCGGGCCTGAGGGCCAATGAGGCCCGCTACTTCAAGAACAAGTACGACCACGTCTTCGCCGTCACCCCTGCGGCTGAGGCGACGGAGACGATCGACTGGGTGCACGGGATCCTCATGAGCGAACGTGACATCGTCATCGGGTCCCGCCCGCTCGAAGCGACGGCTTTCGTCGCCGACGGAATCCGGTTCGCCTACGTGTTCTACGAGTCCGGGCTCGCGATCAACGTGATGTACGCGATCGAGGACGGGGCGAAACGGGCCGTGGGCTTCAAGCTCGCGGAAGGGATGCCGGTTCCCGACGAGCTCGCGACGAAGTTCAGGTTCGCCACCCAGAAGTCCAAGCTGGCCGGAACCATCCGTGGCTCCTACTTCGTGATCAAGGGCGAGTACTGACCCGAGTGCCGGTCGGTGCCTTGAACCCGGTCAGGTGTCGGCAGCTTCCTGCCAGGATGCCGTCATGGACGTGGTGGACGATCCGGTACTGGGACGGCTGCTGGCCCTGCGGCGGCACCAGCAGGACGGGAAACGGTCACCGCACAAGCCGCTGTTGGCGCTGCTGGCGCTGGGGCAGTTGGCCGCCACAGGATCCAGCCAGTTGCGGTGGAGTGCCGTCGAGCAGCGGTTGGGCCGGCTGATCGCCGACTACGGTCCCCCGTCGGGGACGGCGCAGGCGCAGGCGGCGGCGTATCCCTTCACCCGGCTGAGGTCGGACGGGGTGTGGACGCTGAGTTCGAACGTGCCGATGGACCGGGTCAGGCCGTTGACCGACCTGGACGTGGTGGGCCGGTTGGACCCCGCGATCGAGGCCCGACTGGTCGACCCCGACGTCTTGTACGCAGTGGCCCGGGCCCTGGTCGAGGCGGAGTTCCCGCCCACGATCGCCTCAGACGTCCTGGTCGATGTCGGGCTGGACCCCGATCAGGCCGCGGGACCCACCGCAGCCGCGACCGCAGCGGCGGTTCCCGGGCAGCGCAGGCGCAACGGCGGGTGGCCCGGCCTGGTGCTCACCGCCTGGGACCGGCAGTGCGCGTTCTGCGGGTTCGACGGCCAACTCGGGTACGGATCGGTGGGGATCGAGGCCGCGCACATCTGGTGGTTCACCTACGGCGGTCCGGACGCCCTCGACAACGGCCTGGCCCTGTGCGCCCTGCACCACAAGTTGTTCGACCGTGGAGCCCTCGGCCTGACCCGGGACCACCGGATCAAGGTGTCCGGTCATTTCACCGCCCGCACCCCCGTCGGCCGGCAGGTGTACGCGCTCGCCGGCCAGCGCCTGCGACCTCGGCCGGGGACGCCCCTACCCGCCGCCGAGTACCTGGTCTGGCATGACCGTGAGGTCTTCAAGGGCAGCGCAGGCAGTGCTGCCCGGCCAGGCCGGAGAGGTCTGCCGGCCTCGCCTGCGGCCAGCGGTGAAGGGCGTGCCGGTGGGTGAACCACGTGGGTGGCCCGGCACGAGGTCGGTTCACCGCGGCGGTGGGGTCCGGGCGCCGGGAACCCTCCACGGGTGGTGGGTTCCCGGCGCCCGCCGGTTGCCGCGCGATCAGATCCCGCGCGCGAACTCGCTGATCAGGGACGGGACGGCCGCATCGAAACCGACGACGTCGAGCATCCCCGGATCGGTGGGATCGGCGATGCTGAACTCGGTCGCGGTCATGCCGACCACCACCAGCTTCGCGGGGATCCCGGTCCTGCGGCGGTACTCCTGCAGCGCCTGGTGGGGATGGATGTTCCCGGCCCAGGTCTCGTTGTCGGTGTAGATGACGAACGTGTCCACCTCGATCTTGTTCCGGGTCGCGTACAGCATCGGCAGGGCGCAGTCGGTCCCGCTCATCGGCATCTCGTCGATCACGCGCAGCGCGTCGTCGAGCCGCTGCCGGGGCGAGATCGCCAGCGGCCTGAGAGCGCTGTCGTGCCAACCCTTTCCGCCGCCGGTGGTGAAGCCCACCGCGGACGCAGCGGGCTCGGTGGCCAGTTGGACCAGTGCCAGTGCCGCGGACGCCTCCCGTGCGGAGATCGGCATCCCGCAGATGGCCGCGCCCATCGACCCGGAGACGTCCACCGCGAGCAGGGTCCGTGTGCCGGACGGCTCGACAGCCCCGAATGCCTGGTAGAAGGCCGCATCCAGGGCATCCACCACCTTCCGGGACGGTGTCCAGGCACCTGCCCCGCGAGTCGACCGGCCGGTGGCGTAGGTCCGCTGCGCCACCAGGACGTTGACCGGGTGCACCCGGCCACGCCGCAACCGCTCGGAGTCGGTCAGCTGCGCGGTGACCTCGTCGGTGCGCCCGCCGAGGTCGGGCAGCAGGCCGAGGCGGGTCAGCCGCGGAAGCTGTCGCATCAGCGCTGTCTGCGGCACGCCCACGTCCAGCAGGGCATCCCAGACCGCGACCTCCCCGAGTGCGGGGTCGGGCAGCATCTCCCAGGACAGGCCGTACCGGCGGACCAGCTCCGCCCAGGCAGAGGCCTCGGTGGCCTGCTGCGCCTGCACGAACCCCTCGATCAGTGCAGGTACCTGGTCACCGACGCTTCCCCGCACGATCCAGTCGAAGGTGTCCTTCAGCTGCGGGGACACGGTCTGCGGGTGGGACAGCCGCAGCAGGTCAGGGTGTGACCAGCCCTCCCGCTGCCGGTACTTCACCGCCTGGTAGGCGACGGCGTCGGCGTCCTTGGCCAGGTACCACGAGCCGACCGCCCGGCGCAGCCCACGGCCCCAGCCACGGAACTGCTCCACATATCCGGCGAACAGGAACAGATGGGTGCCGGTGCGCGCCACCTTCGGCAGCGCGGCGAGCGCAGCCGCGGACGACGACGGCAGCGAGGCCGCGTAGGCGAGGGCGAACAGGGCAGGGTTCTGCCGCGGTGCCGCGCCTCGCGTGGACACGTCCACGATGGTGGCGACCAGGCCAGCGGGATCGGTCCCGGCCAGCCGGGCCACCACGGAGGCGTTGTCCCGCGCCAGGTCGCGGGCGCTCACGTAGTAGGTTCCGCCGTCCACGCCGAGGGTGAGGAACCGGCGCAGCCGCGCCAGATCGTCCAGGGCGAAGGCGTACCCGCCCGCGGAGTTGCGCCGCTGCCGTGGGTCCGCCTGCTCCGACTGCGGCGTGCGCCGCAAGCTCAACGAGCGCAACACATCCATGGCGAACTCCTCCCCGGGCAGACGAAGGCGGCGGCGGGCGTGGAATGCGCCGCGCCACCGCCAACATCGATGCGAACGAGCGGGCGTGGCTTCTTCCTCCGGACGGCGGAATCCCACCGCCGGGCAGATCCCCGATCCGCAACGCGACCGGGGCGCGGGGCTCGAACCCGCACTGCCATCGACCAGGTAACCGAAGGAACTCCGGCCCGCTCATGCGAAAGGTTCGGGTAGACGTGGCATGACTGCCGGAAGCTGCTCTGCCGATTGAGCTACGACCCCGTCACTCGCGCGACCGGGAGCGGCGGGACTCGAACCCGCAACCCGCCCATTATCAGTGGTAACCGACTGTCCCCGGCCCACCCGAACCATCCGCTCTTCACTTGTCGCGGTGAGTCTAAGGATCCGCGAGGTGCCACAACCACGGGATAAAGCCAGTGACACAGGCGCAGCCCCGGGCGGACATGGAGATGACCGCCGAATTGCCCGTCGCTCTCTCCGGTTGAGCTACGACACCCGAAGTGCCGAGGGGACTCGAACCCCCAACCTACGGGGCCGGTAACCGACGATCGCCGGCCCGCCCGGGACCGCCGTCCAGTTTGGGAACCAGCTCACGACCGGTCAAGCGTGATCGGGTTGCTCGACGGAGCGGGCTGTCTGCGTGGACGAGTTCGTGGCAGGCTGACGCCAGGTAGCCGGTACCGCAAGAGCGCCCGGCGAGCCCTGCGACGGGGAGGTACGAACCGGATGCGCGCCCTGGAACCCTGGCATCTGCTGGTGCTGCTCGCACTCGTGGGCATGCCCGCTCTGGTCGTCGTCGGCCTGGTCGTCATGCTGGCGCGACGCAAGCCCGCCGCCCAGCCGCCGCAGCCACCCGCGGGGTGGTATCCGGACCCCGGCGGCTCCGGGAAGCAGCGGTGGTGGAACGGGACCACCTGGACCGACGGCACGCAGTAGTCGGAGCCCGGCCCGGGGGGCGGTGCAGGTCGGGTTCGACGCCGAGGCGGTTGACCTGGTGGGGACGGGCATGGACCCTGAGTCCTACTGCCGTCGGGAGATCCACCGCAGTGATGACGACTGGTGCGTCACCTGGACCGAGGACGGCACCTTCCAGGCCGCGTGCGGTCCGGCCAACCTGACGGAGGCGCTTCACGAGTTCCGCCGTTGGGTCGTCTGCCGGACGTCATGACCATGGAGTGTCACCGACGGGCGCCAAGTACGCCGCAGCCCTGCACGTCGTCCAGACCGAACGCAGGCCCCTGATCTGGACCGACGACGAGGTCATCCCCGACGACGGCAGCACCGCGGTCCGCTGCCTGCAGGCCGCCGGGCAACCGGTGCTGCTGATCCGGCCCCGCTCCAACCGTGGACTGCAGCCCGAGCACCTCGACCGGATCCAGGCGTTCGCCGGCCGCTGAGGTGGTTCGGGTGAGCCTCACTTCCAGGGGCCTGAAGGGGATTCCTACGTCGTCGGTCACTTGAGCCGTGCTGCCTGCCTATCTGACCGGCGGTCAGCAGGTGCCGGGCGGGCCCGCCGACGGCGTCGGACGCCTTCGGTGGCCCGCCCCCGCATGATCCTCAGTCGCGGACGTAGTAGTGACCGAGGGTTCCGTCATAGCGACCGGATGCTCGGCAGCAGGTGCGGAAAACGCCTCCCCGAGCCGCAGGGGCACGGGTCTCGGCCGCCGAGCTTCTCCAGCAGTTCCTTGTCGATGCCGACCGTGCGGTCACCCCGCTTGACGCCGGTCTCGCTAGGGGAACCCCCTGCGGCGCTTGCTGGTCGGCTCAAAAGGACAGTTCGGGTTCACGCTCGCGGGCCATGGCGCACCTCCGGGATCCGGTTCTCGACACAGGCCGCCGACCGTAGCCGCCGGAACGGCCCGTCCTCCAGGACATTTCCCTGCGCCAGGGAATCTCGCACCGCTGCCGTCCATCGGCCGTGTCGGGAGCTCCGCTGCCGCGATGACTTCGGTGATCCCGCCGAAATGCCGCTGCCGGTGCTGCAGTCGCTGGCTGCGGTTCGAATCCGTCTGAGGCACGTAATGCCGGACCACGCGCGCCGGACAACGGTCGACCCCGTGTCAGCCCAACAGGCAGAGGCATCAGCGGCGGCGGATACGGTGCGGGCATGAGGGAACCGCGGCGTGGTGGGCCGGCACGGGTGATCGAGGGTTCGCGGGAGCTGCCGTCGGGGTTCGCGCACCCGCACGCCTCGGAGCAGGCACGCGCGCTCGCCGAGCAGGGACTGATCCTGCGGGTGCAGGTCGGGTCCGGGGTGCACGGCACCGCGGTGAGTGGGCAGGACGACCGGGACGAGCTCGGGATCTGCCTGGAACCGGCCGAATTCGTGACCGGGGTGGCCCGGGTGCCGAACGGGGTCAACGGCGGCGGCCCGTCGGTGGTGTTCGAGCAGTACGAGCGGCACACCGCCTGGGACCGCCCGGGCGGGGTCGCGAACCGTTCCGGCGCAGGCGATCTGGACGTGGTGGTGTACTCGGCGCGGAAGTGGGCGCGCCTGGCGCTGGCCGGAAACCCGACCGTGCTGCTGGTGCTGTTCGTGCCTGACGGCGACGTCGTCCACCGCGACACGTTCGGTGCCGAGCTGGTGGACAATGCCCACCGGTTCGTGTCCCGGCTGGCCGCGCAGCGGTTCCTGGGCTACCTGCAGGGGCAGCGGGCCGCGATGACCGGGGAGTCGGGCGCGCACACCAACCGGCCCGAACTGGTCGCCGTGCACGGCTACGACACCAAGTTCGCCATGCATGCCCTGCGCCTGGGTCTGCAGGGCGTGGAACTGCTGTCCACCGGGCGGATCACGCTGCCCGTCCCGTCACCCCATGGCGAGTACCTGCGTGCCATCCGCCGGGGCGAGGTGCCGCTGACCGAGGTGCTGGCAGCGATCGACGACGCCGAGGGCCGGCTCACCCGGCTCGCGGACAGCGCCTCCGTCCCGGCCCTGCCCGACCAGGCGTGGGTCAACGCCTGGCTGCACCGCGCCCACCTCGACTACTGGGCAGGCACCGCGCCGGCGGGCCGGTGACCGTGGGAGAGGATGACGCCGTGGCTGATAGCTCTCCGACGATCGAGCTCAGCCGGTCCGAGCTGCGTGAGGTGACCCGCTACGCGGCGGCGTGCGCGCATACGGCCCTGGCGATCTTCGAGGGCGAATGTCCCGGAGACGGGCGTCCACGGGCCGCGATCGAGGCCGCACTGGCGTTCGCCGACGGCGCCGAGCGGACCAAGCTGCTGCGTGACTGCGCGTGGGCGGCGCACCGGGCGGCTCAGGAGACCCGTGATGCGGGGCAGGACGCGGCGAGCGATGCCGCACGGGCGGCGGGGAACGCGGCAGGAGCGGCGTTCCTGCACCCCCTGCCGAAGGCGACGCAGGTCAGGCACATCCTCGGCTCGGCCGCCCATGCCGTGCGGGCCTGCGAACTGGCCGCCGGGGGCGACCCCGTCGTCGCGGCGGCCCACCTTGCAGCGGTGCGGGAGTTGGCGTCCGGGGTCGTGGTGGAGGTCCTCAGGCGCTACCCGGCGGCCCCGAGCGGCGGCGGGCCGGTCGGCGAGGTGATCCGCAGGCTGGACGCGTCCCTGCGCTGAACGTGTCCCGCCTGCCATCAGGCGTGGGCAGGAATCTTGAACCGCCCGGTGAGGGTACGCAACTCCTCGGCCGTGCGGGCCAGGTCCGTGGTGGCCTGTTGGGCCTGGTCGATGCCGGTGCGGGTCACGGTGGCGGCACTGGCGACGTCACCGATGCTGGCGGTGATCTGGCTGCTGCCGCCCGCAGCGGACTGGATGGAGCCGGAGATGTCGGTGGTGGTGGCGGTCTGTTCCTCCACGGCCCCGGCGATCGTCGTCTGCAGCGTGCTGATCGACGCCACCGTGGAGGTGATCTTGTCGATCGCGGCGACCGCACTCTCGGCGTCGCTCTGGATCGCCTCGATGCGTTCGGCGATCTCGTGGGTCGCCTTCGCGGTCTCGTGGGCGAGGTCCTTGACCTCGGTGGCGACCACGGCGAAGCCCTTGCCCGCCTCGCCGGCGCGGGCGGCTTCGATCGTGGCGTTGAGGGCGAGCAGGTTGGTCTGTTCGGCGATGGCGTTGATCAGCGTGATCACGTTGCCGATCTGCTGCGAGGACTCCCCGAGCTTGGCCACGGTGTCCTGGATCGCCTCGGCCTCGGAGGCGGCACTGCCGGCGGTGGCGGCGGCCTGACCAGCGGTGACGGCGATCTCGCGGATGGAGGCGCTCATCTCCTCGACCGCCCCGGCCACGTTGGACATGCTGGCGGTGACCTCTTCCGCACCGTTGGCGACGAGGTCGGCCTTGAGGGCGGAGGTGTCGGCCGCGGCGGTGATCTGGCCGATGGTGCCGGCCAGTTGTCCGCTGGCGGCGGCGACGGTGTCGGCGGTGCGAGTCATCTCGGACAGGGTCGTCGCCAGGCTGTCGGCGGCATTGTCGAGATGGCGGGCCATCACCCCGATCTCGTCCCGGGAGACCACACCGGATCGCACCGTGAAATCGCCCTGGGCGAGGGCCACCCCGACCGCGGTGGCCCGGCGCAGCGCACGGCGGACCGCGGTAGCCAGCACGACCGCGATGACCGAGGCTATGGCCAGCCCGCCGACCAGCAGGAGGATGACCAGGATCCGGGAGTCCGTGTAGGAGTGGCGGGCGTCCTGCACATCGGCGGTGGCATCCGCCTTCTCCGCGGTGGTCAGGGTGTCCAGGTCGGCCATCACCTTCGCGATACGCGGATTGGCGCCGGATGCGCGCTGGGTGACGAAGTTGAACATGTCGCCCTTCACCGCCAACGGCACCAGGGTGGAGTCCCGGAACTGGACGTAGTCCGCCCAGTGGGTGACGAAGGCGTCCAGGGCGTCTGGCCTCTTCGTCATCGGCCGGTACTTGGAGACCAGATCGGTGATCTCCTTGTCGTCGGCGGCCATCGCCTGGGTCGCGGTGGCCTTCTGCTTCTCCGTCGTGGAGGCGATGATCAGCAGCAGGTTCATCCGCACGCTGATCACGTCGGTGCGCAACTTGTCCAGGTAGGTGGTGGGGATGAGGTCGTTGTCGTAGACGTCCTGGGTCTCGGCGGCCACCGTGCCCAGCCGGGCCACTGCCACCACTGCCGCCGTGCCCGCGGCCAGTGCGGTGACCAGGGCGACGACGAAGATCTTCACCATCACCGGCAGGTTCTCCCCGGACCACCAGCGGCTGCCGCCGACCGTCTCCCGGCCGGCGGTACCCACGGCTGAGCGGCGGGTCCGGTGCGGGGCATCGATCGTGGTGACCATCGCGGACCCTCTTCCTGCTGCGTCATCGTCCGGGCTCCCGAACGGGCTGGCCCCGGCCGGATGATCCCCGTGCATGATCGGGGTCGGATGTCAGGGACGGGTTCTTGAGTGGTTGTCCCTCGTCCGCCGCCCGCATGGCGCCTCGGTGGTGCCTGGCGCGTCCCGTTGCCCAGGCATGACTCGCACCACGTGATCTCGGCCCGGTCGGGGGAGCAACCTCGGCCGGGCCCACACGTCTTGAGGGGTGTGCGAGGACGTCGACACCCCAGCCTGGGCAGGGAATCAGGTGGGTCCGCATGCCGCCGCATCGTCATGACGCGGCGCCGGGTGGCGGCCGCGGGGTCAGGCGGATGTCGGCGCGTACCCCGCCCCGCAGGGCCTGCACTGGACGGTCGATTCGGGTGCGATCGCCCCGGAGTCGGACGGTGAACCCGAGGCGACTGTCAGCTGGAGCGACCTCACTCGGCTGCTCACCGCGCGAGCGCGGGGCTGAGACCGCTCAGGCGCCGTAGTCGGACAGGTTGTCCGCCAGATGCCGGGCCGCCTCGTCGATCGCGACGTCCGCGCAGGCGGCGTGTCCCAGGTCGTGCGGGCCGGGGTGGAGGTCCAGGCCGTGCGCGGCGCATTCGGCCTCGACGCAACGGCACTGCTCGACCTGCTCGGACAGCGGTTCGGGATCCGCATAGGGCACGCTCGCGGCGCTGGTCATGGCGCACCTCCTCGTCGCCTCGAAGGCTAGGCCCGGCCCGGGGACCCTGCGCGAGGCGATGGTCCCCGGGCCGGGCCGGGTGTCGTGGGCGGGCGAGGTGCTAGTTCGAGATCTTCGTCAGGTGGTCCTTGAACCCCTGGCCGAAGGTCTGGGTGGGCGTGCCGGTCCAGTCGGTGATCAGCACCGAGCCGCTGCTGCAGCCCCAGGGATCCCAGGTCCACGCCAGGTAGCCGATGTTCTTGGTGTCGGCCCAGGCCATCACCTTGTCGATGAAGTCGTGGGCGCAGCTGTTCTGGCCGATCTCGGTCAGGACCAGCGGCACCTCGGCGGCCACCTTGCCGTAGTAGGTGTCCCAGCAGGTGGTGTCGACGCAGCCGTTGAAGTTGTACACGTGGGCCACGGCGGCCAGGTTCTTCTGGGGGTCCTTGGGCATGTACGTCAGCCACTCCCGCAGGTTGTTCGACCACTCCAGCCCGCCGAGCATGATGACGTTGGTGGCACCGGTGGCCCGGATCGCGTCCACCAGCGACTGCATCCCGGCGACCTGGTAGCTGATCCCCGTGCAGGTCCCGCCGTCCCGCCAGCAGGTCCAGGACTTCGTCGCGTCCCACTTGGCCGGGGCGTCGGGGTAGGGCTCGTTGAACGGCTCGAAGATCACCGCGTCGTTGCCCTTGAAGGCGTTCGCCACCCCGGTCCAGAACTTCGGGGCCAGCGCGGCGTCGGGCATCGGCTTCTGACAGGTGGCCTTGACGTCGGAGCAGCCGGCTCCGTCACCGCTGTACTGCCCGTTGTTCCAGTGCATCTCGACGATCGGCGTGATGCCCTTGCTGATCAGCAGGTTCACGAAGTCCTTCGTGGCCTTCTGATACGCCTCCCCCCGCGAGGCGGCGTCGGCCGTGTCGGTGCCCAGCCAGCACTCCTCGTTGAGCGGGATGCGCACCGTCCGGACCTTCCAGGTGCGCATGGCGTCGACCGCGGCGGCATCCACGGGCCCGTCGAAGATCGCCTTCTGCTGCACGCAGCCGAACTCGCCGCCGGACCGGTTCACCCCGAGCAGCCGGTACGGCGCCCCCGACGCGGTCACCAGCTTGTTGCCGGACACCTTCAGCGCCGGGGCGGCCCCCGCCACCGGCTGGGTCGCCGTCGGGGCCGAGGTGGAGGGTTCGGGGGTGGTCGGGGCGGCGCTCGTGGTCGTGGCCGAGGTCGGCGGCGGGGTGGTGGGCGTGCTCGTGCTGGGAGCCGGGGCCGTGGTCTGGGTGGCGGTCGGGGTCGGGGTCGGGGTGGGCGCCGGCGCAGGCCCGTTGCAGGTCACCCCGTTCAGGGTGAAGTCCGAGGGCTTGGGGTTGCTGCCCTTCTGCAGGGCGACGAACCCGATCCGGGCGGAGGCGTCCGTCTTCAGCGCACCGTTCCAGGACGCCGAGGTCACCGTCAGGCCGCTCCCGCTCTGGGCGAACTTCCCGTTCCAGCCCTGGATCAGCCGCTGCCCGGCGTTGGGGAAGGTGAAGCGCAGCGTCCAGTCCGTCACGGCGGGGCCGGAGTTGGTCACCACCACGTCGGCGAGGAAGCCGCCGGGCCATTCCGCCACGCTTCGGTAGGCGACCTGGCAGGCGGACCCGTCCTGCGATCCCGCCGCCCATGCCGCCCCCAGCGGGCCGATCACGGCCAACGCGGCCGCCGCCGCCACTATCCTCTTGCGCGCCATTCCCGGCTCCCGCCAACTGTGCCTGCCTCGGACACCACCTAGTTGTCCCAGGGCCGCCAGAGGTTGCCCGAAGTCCGGAATCCGGCCGACGGCGGCCGGCCCGCTGCCGGGCAGCCTGCGCAGGCCGGCCCGGGGCGCGGGTCAGTGGCGGTGGGCGAGCACGTCCCGGACGAGGTGCCCCTTGGCCAGTCCCTGCTCCTCGAACCGGGTCCGCGGGCGCCAGGACGGCCGGGGAGCGAAGCCGCCGCACCCGTTGTGCAGCCGGGGGTCGGCCTCGACGACGGCGAGCATCTGCTCCGCGTAGGGCTCCCAGTCGGTGGCGCAGTGCAGGCGACCGCCCGGGTCGTCGGCGCCGAGGGTCCCGGCCGGCCGCAGCCGGGAGGCGACCAGGGCGACGAACGGCGCTGCCACCAGCCGGCGCTTGTGGTGGCGAGCCTTCGGCCACGGATCCGGGAAGTAGACCCGGACCTCGTCCAGGACGCCGGGGCCGAGCCGATCGCGCAGGACGGGCACGGCGTCACCGACGACGACCCGGACGTTCGTCAGGCCGGCCAGGTCGAGGTCGCGCAGCAGCGCCCCGGCCCCGGCCCGGTGGACGTCGATGGCCAGCACGTCCCGCCCGGGGTCGGCGGCCGCCATGGCCAGGGTCGCCTCACCGTGCCCGAACCCGATCTCGACCACCAGCGGCGCTACCCGCCCGAACAGGGCGAACGGGTCGAGGGGGGCGTCCCCGGGGTCGACGCCGTACCGCGGCCACAGGTCCTCGAGGGCGGCCGCCTGCCCGGGCCGGATCCGCCCCCGGCGCTTGAACGTGCGCACCGGCCCGCGCTCGTCGGGGCCGGCCGGGAGGGTCAGGGAGGTGGCGGACACCCCGACAGTGTCGCGGACCGTGCCGGCCGCCCTCCGGGACACCCCCGCCGGGCGGCCGGACTGCCCGCTGTGGCATTTCCCTCGATCTGCTGAGGAAGGGGGACAGGGATGTGACCAACTCGTTAGTCTGCGACCGCGATCGGGCGCCTGCGCACCTGCGGCGCGGGGTCGCCATCCCGCCGTCCCAGCAGATTCCGAGGCGAGTCATGCCGCTGAGCCGCCGCTCCTTCATGAGCCGCCCGGTGGCCCTGGGCAGGTCGGGGAAGCCGAAGCCCCTCGGCGCCGCCCTGCGGATCCTGATGCTGATGTTGCGCAACGACTTCACCAGCGCCGTCCACTACCTGTACTTCGTGAAGTTCGCGGGATCCCGGCTGGTGCCCCGCCCGCTCCGTCTGGTCCTGTACCGGATCGCCGGGATGCGCGTGCAGCTGGTCAGCGTCCAGCCGGGGCTCTTCTTCGGCGGACGGCCCTCGAACCTGACCATCGGTCAGGGGACCGACATCAACATCGACTGCTTCATCGACTGCCTGGGCAAGGTGACCCTCGGGAAGAACGTCATGCTCGCGATGGGCGTGATGATCGTGACCAGTGATCACGAAGCCGGGCCGGACGGCCGTCCGCAGGGTGAGGTGGGCCGCGACGTCGTCATCGGGGACGGGGCCTGGCTGGGGGCCCGCTGCGTGATCCTTCCCGGGGTGACGGTCGGGGAGGGCACCGTCGTCTCCGCCGGAGCGGTGGTGACCCGGGACTGCCGTCCGCATGCGATCTACGCCGGCGTCCCCGCCCGTTTCATCGGCAACGTCACGCCCAAGACCGTCCAGCTTCCGACCGAGCAGGCTCCGACCGAGCAGGCTCCGGCCGGGCAGGCTCCGGCCGGGCAGGCCTGACGGCAGCGGGACGCCCGGCGGCAGCGGGCGGCGCGGCCGGCCGGTCGCTCACCAGACCGAGGTGGCCCGCGGGTCGCGCCGGTCGACGATCTCCTTGCCGAGCGGGGCGAGTGCGACCACCGCGAGCTTGAGATTGGCCCAGGCCAGGGGGATTCCGATGATCGTGGCGGCCAGCGCGATCGAGGTCGCGACGTGGCCGACGGCGATCCAGATACCGGCCAGGACGAACCACAGCACATTGCCGATCGCCGAGCCCGTGCCGGCCGACGGCTTGCGCACCACGGTCCGGCCGAACGGCCACAGCACGAAACCGGCCAGCCGGAAGGCCGCGATGCTGAACGGGATCGTCACGATCGGGATGAGCATCACCACGCCCGCCACGGTGTAGCACAGGGCCAGCCAGAACCCGGACAGCACCAGCCAGATCACGTTGAGCACCAGGCGCACCATGCCTCTCCAACTCCCTGCGGTGCGGGCCGGGTTCCTGTGGGCCGGGGCGTGCCCGGGCCGGGGATCCCGGGCGGGAAGGGGATCGCCGCGCAGGCCGGGGATCCCGGGCAGGCCTGATGTCAGGTCGCGCGGTGCCGGTCCGGGGTGCAGCCTGATGCGGTGCGGAGCTGCACCGGTGTCTGCGCTGTGATCACCGGCCTGCTCGTGGCCGCGTGTTCGGGGTCCCCTGTGCCGGCCGGCCCGAGGACCTCGCTGGGACCTGTCCGGGCGTCCGCCACCGGCTCCGTCGCCCGCCCGGCATCCGGTGGCGCCGAACCCTCGACCGCCGTTCCCTCGAGCGCCGGTGTGCCGAACCCCGGGATCATGAGCGTGGGCCCGTCGAACCCCGGGACTTCGGGCACCCCGGCGACGTCGCCCGCGGATGACGCGCTGCGGCTGGAGGCCTTGCTCGGCGAGCATTCGGTGCTGGCGCTGGACATGATGCGGGCCCGGGTCCGCGGTGACGCCGATCTGGCCCAGGCCGCCGACGACGCGCTGGGCCGCAACACCTCCGCGCTCCGGGGAGTGCTGGAGCCGGTCGTCGGGGCGCAGGGCCAGGCGGTCTTCGCCTCCGCCTGGGACCGTCACATCCAGGACCTGTTCGGCTATGCGCAGGCGCTGTCCACCAGGAACCCGGCGCTGCGGGACCGGACCCAGGGCCAGCTGGTCCGGGACGAGGACGACCTGGCCGCTTTCGTGGTGTCCCGGTCCTCCGGGCGCCTCACCACGCAGGCCGCCCTGGACGCCGTGCGGCTCCACGTCGACCACCTGCTCGCGGGCGCGGACGCCTACGCGGCGGGCAACTACGCGGGGGCCGCCCAGCTGTACCGGACCTCCTTCGCGCACAGCTTCGACCTCGGCGCCGCCCTCGCCACGGGACTGTTCCCGCCCGAGGCGCTCAGCAGCCTGCAGACCCCGTCCCGGCAGTTGCAGGCGGCGCTCACCCGGCTGCTCGGCGAGCACGTTGCCCTGGCGGTGGCCCAGATGCGCGCGTCGCTGGGCGACCGGGCCGACTTCGCCGCGGTCGGCTCGGCGCTCAACGGCAACACCCTCGACCTCACCGGGGCCGTCGACAGCCTGTTCGGGAGTGCCGCGGCGCGGCAGTTCCAGGGGTTGTGGGCCGACCACGTCGACGCCCTGATGGCGTACACCAGGGCGGCCGCGGGCGGGGATCCCGCCGGCCAGGAGCAGGCCCGGGGACGGCTGCGGGCGTTCGAGTCCTCGTTCACGGCGTTCCTGGACACCGCGACCCAGGGTCGGCTCGGCCAGCCGGCGCTGGCCCAGGCGATGACCATGCACGACCGGATGCTCCTGGCCGTGATCGACGCCTACCGCGCGAAGGACTATGCGCACAGCCACGAACTCGCCGACCAGACCTACCAGGACGTGGCCGCGCTCTCCGGCCGGCTCGCCTCCGCGATCGGGGACACGATCGCCGCGCGCCTGCCGCACCGCGGTCCGCAGACCGGCGGCGGAGGCATGGCAGCTGTGGTCGGGAGCCGGTGAGCGGGTGGACCGGTCCCGTCCGGAGACTGCCACCCGCACGGTCCGGGTGGTCGCCCGGGCCCTGTCGTTCGCGATCCTGCTGCTGGAGGTCTTGGTGATCGCCGGGTTCGCCGGATCTGCCGCCGGCGCGGGGCCCGGCATGGGCCGGACGGTGGCGGGCGGTTCTGCGGCGGATGGTTCTGCGGTGGATGGTCCGGTGGCAGGTGGTCCTGCGGGTCCGGCGGCGGGAGGGGTGGCCGGCGGGCACCGGTCCGCCGGATCGGGTGCCTCCGCCGGGCGGCCCGGCCGGGACCTACCCGTGTTCCGGTCGGTGCGCACCTTCCGGGAGATCGCCCCGCCGGTCCGGCTGCGGATCCCGTCGGTCGGTGTCGACGCCCCGGTCGAGCCGGTGGGGCTGGCTCCGGACGGGTCGATCGCCGCCCCGGACGGCTGGCAGGTCGCCGGCTGGTACCGCGGGGGACCACGGCCGGGGCAGGGGGGCGGCGCCGTCGTGGTCGGGCACGTCGACTCGCGGTCCGGACCGGCGGTGTTCTTCCGGCTGGCGCTGGCCCGCCCCGGCGATCCGGTGTTCGTGGACCGGGCCGACGGGACCAGCGCCCGCTTCCGGGTGACCGGCCGGCTTCAGGTGGCCAAGGACCGGTTCCCGGCCGACCTGTACTCCCCGACCCTGCAGCCGGCGCTGCTGCTGGTCACCTGCGGCGGGCCGTTCGACGCCGCGACGGGCCACTACCGGGACAACGTCGTCGTCTCCGCGCTCCCGGGTTGATCGTGATGCCGGCCCGGGCACTGCTCGCCCCTGTCCTGGCCGCGCTGACCCTGCTGCCGGTGGCCGTCACCGGGCCGCGGTCCTGGCCGGGTGGCGACACCCCCGGGCCCGCCGTCCGCCCGGACGTCCTCGCGATGTCCTCCGATCCCGGCGGCGAGGTCACGGCCGTGGTCGCGCTGGACCCGGTGCCACCAGCCCCGGTGCCCGCGGCCGCGGTCTCGGTGACCGTCGGCGGCCGGCGGCAGGAGGTCCGGTGGCGCCCGGTGCTGTCCGGTCCGGCGATGATCGTCGTGGACGCCTCGGCGGCGGCCGGCCCCGCCCTGCGCGACGGGGGGAGCGCCGCGGCGGCCGGCTTCCTGCTCCAACTGCCGCCGGGCACCCCCAACGGGCTGATCGCCGACCGTAGCCCGCCGGACGTTCTGTCCCCGGTCGCCACCGGCGTCGCCGCCCCGTTGCGGGCCCTGGCGACGGTGACTCCCGGCGGTGACCGGGACACCGCGGCGGCACTGACGCTGGCCCTGCGCCGGGCAGGATCCTCCGCACCCCCGCTGATCACCTTGTTCACCACGGCCCCGGACGCCGGCCGGACCCCCGCCGGGTCGCTGGTGGGCAGCCTGCGCCGGGCGCATGCCGTGCTGGCGGTCGTCGTGATCGCACCGGATGCGCGGTTCTGGACCGGTGTGGCGGGCGCGACCGGCGGGCCCGCCGTCCGTACCGATCCCGGACGGGCCCTCACCGCCGCCGACCAGGTCGCGGACACCCTGCGCGGCCGCTACCTGCTGAGCTTCCGCCCGCCGGCGACGGCCTCGACGGCCCGGCTCGCGGTGACGTCCGGCGCGACGACCACCACCGCCTCCCTGCCGCTGCCGCGGACCGGGCCTGCTGGTCCGGCCGCGACGGCGGCAGGCCACCGGTGGACCGGGCTGCCCTGGATGCTCGTCCTCGCCGCCGTGGTCGGCCTGCTGCTGCCCGCCGTCACCGGGACCGCCTGGGCCCGCCACCGCCGGGCCTGTTCCCGGGCGGACCGTCCCCGCCACCGCCGGGCCGGCTCCCCGGTGGACCGTCCCCGCCACCGCCGGGCCGTCTGACCGCGACCCGCTCGGCGCGGTGCTCCCCCTGGGCGGCCTGCTCCAGCAGGGCCCGCAGGCGCAACGGCAGTTCCTCGCGCAGGGAGATGACCGTGCTGGTCCGGACCACGCCGGGGACGGCCAGGATCTCGCCGGTGATCCGGTGCAGGTCGGCGGTGTCCCGGGCGACGACCTTGAGCAGCAGATCCGCCTCCCCGGTCGTGGCGTGCACCTCGACCACCTCGGGGATGGCCGACAGTGTGGCGGTGACCCGGTGCCCGGTGGCCTGGCTCATCGCGATCGAGACGAAGGCGATCAGGCTGCGGCCGAGACCCGCGGGATCGACCCGGCGGCTGAACTCGCGGACCGCCCCGGAGGACCGCAGCCGCTGCAGCCGGGCGTGCAGGGTGTTGCGGGCGATGCCCAGACGCCGGGCCAGGGCGAGGGCGGTGGCGTCCGGGTCGTCGTCGAGGGCGAGCAGGATCCGGGCATCGAGGGCGTCCATCATGGGCATTCTGCTCTGAGAGCCGGTGAACATGAGCCATCCTGCTCAGCCAGAAGGCGGTGTGTTGCGCTTATGGGCGATGCGCCCCAGCCTTCCGGACATGACGTGGTCACCGCTCACCGACACCGCTGCGACCGACGGGCTGCCCGGCACCGGCTTCGCCCTGGCCGACCGGCAGGCCGTCCTGCGCGACCTCACCCGCTATCTGGCCGGGGCCTGGGCCTCGTTCGACCACCCCCGTCCCACCGAACCGGAGCTGGACCTGGAACTGGTCGACCGGCTGCAGGCGGGACTGCCCGAGCTGCCCAGCGATCCGCAGGCCGCCCTCGCCGACGCCGTCGGCATCCTCGAGGCGAGCATCTCGCCGTCCCGGCCGCTGTACCTGGCCTATGTCGGGTCCAGCGGGCTGGAGACCGGGGTGCTCGCCTCGGCACTGGCCGCCGCCTACGACGCCAATCTCGCCACCGCCGCCGGGGCCGCGGACCTGCTGGACCGGCAGGCGGTGCGCTGGGTGGCGGACTTCGTCGGCTTCCCGCTGGGCGACGGCCACTTCACCAGCGGCGGCCAGACGTCCAACCTGACCGCGCTGCTGGCCGCCCGGGAACAGGCCCTGCCGGGGGCCCGTGAGCAGGGCATGGCCGGACGCCGGGCCGCCGTCTACTGCAGTGACGAGGCGCACCACTCCGTGGTCCGGGCGGTCGAGGCCATCGGCCTGGGGCGTCGGGCCCTGCGCCGGATCCCGACCGACGAGCAGCGCCGGATGCGGGTGGACGCGCTCGCCGCGGCCCTGGTCCGCGATCTCGCCGACGGGGTGACCCCGGTCGCCGTGGTCGCCACCGCCGGGACGACGCTGACCGGGGCGGTGGACCCGCTGGACGGGATCGCCGACGTCTGCGCCCGGCACGGGGTGTGGCTGCACGTGGACGGCGCCTATGGTGCGCCCGCCGCGGCCTGCGCCACCGCGGGGCACTGGTTCACCGGCCTGGACCGGGCGGACTCCCTCACCGTCGACGCGCACAAGTGGTTCGGGATGCAGAAGAGCTGCAGCCTGATCCTGCTGCGCCGTCGCGGTCCGTTGCAGGCGGCGTTCGGCCACCAGGAGCGCTATCTGCTGCACGCGCAGGAGGCCGGTGACCTTCGCGCGCAGGAGGCCGGTGACCTGCACGCGGCGGACATCAGTAATCCGGTGGACGGCACGTTCGAGTACTCCCGGCCGTTCCGGTCCCTGCGGCTGTGGCTGTCCCTGCGGGTGCACGGCGCCGCACAGTTCCGGACCTGGATCGAGCAGTCGCTGGCCAACGCCGCCCTGCTCACACAGGCCGTCCGCGCCCATCCGGCGTTCGAGCTGCTGCACGAGCCGATGCTGTCCACGGTCTGCTTCCGGCACGTTCCGGCAGGGCTGCCCGCGGACCGGCTCGACCGGCACAACGAGCGCCTGGCCCGTGCCATGCAGCGAGACGGGCGGGTCTACCTCGCCCCGGCCGTGGTCGACGACCGGACCTGTCTGCGCACCTGTTTCGTCAACTTCCGCACCCGCCCGGAGGCGGTCCGCCATGTGCTGGAGGTGGCCGCCGAACTCGGTGACGCCCTGGTCGCGGGAGAGGCGGGAGAGGCGGGCGAGGCAGGTGCCACCGGCTGACCGCGCGGCCGGACGGCTGCCCTGCGCGGCGCCGGCCCTTGAGGACCAACGGCCGGAAATCCGGCGGTATGCACCTTCGAGGTGGACGAGCTGGATTGCGGGCTGTCAGCCGTTGGAGTTGGGTTGGCGCTAGTCCTCGAAGATCTCTTCGATGACGGCGGCTTGTTCGGCGGTGCCGGCGCGGAAGTAGCGGCTGGCGGTGTCGAGGGTGGCCTGGCCGAGCAGTGTCTGATCTGGGCCGGGTCAGCGCCGCCTTGGCGTAGCCGGGTGGCGTAGGTGTGTCGGCAGCGGTGCGGGCGCAGGCCGGGCAGTTTGGCGTCCTGGCCGACGGCCAGGACGACCTGGGTGATGCCGGAGATGGTCAGCGGGCCGCGTTGTCCGGTTCACAGTGGGCCCCGGTCGGTGCCGCGCGGGCGCATTCCTCGATCCGGGCGCCGGTGTAGAGCAGGACGGCGACGATGCGGCGTCCCGGACGCCGCGGCGGGCGGCCGCCCGTTCGAGGGCACCCTGCTGGGCGGGGGTGAGCGCGTCGGTCACGTCCTGGCCGGGGCACAGCGGGACCGGCCGCGCGGTCACGGTGTCGCCTGCGGCGTGGGGCCTGGGTGAGCACGTGGATCGCCGCTGTGCCCGCGTCCTGGTGTTCGGGGTCCATCCCGAGTGGCCTCACTCTTTGTCCGCTGAGTTCCGGTCCAGGTTCCGGGGTCGGCCGGAGCATATTGGCCGCTGAGAAAATGATCAGCGCCGGGCTGCGGGTCAGCAGCCTTCGATGTGGATGGCCAGGACGCCGAGGGCTTCCTTGTCGGGCGGGTAGATCAGTCGGACGTTGGCCAGCTGCTCGTCGCGGGTGGCGGTGGGGTTGACCGCGGCGGGGTCTTCGTGGGCGAACAGGTCCTCGAAGGTGGCGTAGGTGACGACCTTCGTGATGCGGGTGAGGCATTCCTCGCCGCGGCAGACGAAGCGGATCAGGCCGCCAGCGGTCAGGCGCTGGTTGGTGGGGTAGGCGACGCGGATCTCGATGGTCTTGGCGCCGGAGGCGATCAGGTCGAAGTACCGCTTGTAGATCGGCATCTCGCGGGCGCGGGGGCGGGTGTCCAGGTCGGGTGGGCGGGTGGCCATGAGGTGTCCCAGTTCGGTGGTGGTGAACGATCGGTAGAAGTGCCGTGGGTCGGCTAGTAGCCCGCCGACCAGCCAGATCAGGGCGTCGACGTAGTTGTCGACGGTGCCGGGCCAGGCTGGGGTGGAGAGCATCCAGTCCTCGACGTCGGCGTGGGCGGGGTCGTTGGGGGCTGCGCGTAGCAGGCTCTTGGACAGTTTCCCGCCGGTGCCGGACAGCACCATCGGGGTGAAGACCCGGGCGGGCATGTCGGCCGGTGGGGTGCCCAACGCCAGGAGGGCGCCGTCGACGAGCTGGCAGCCGAACGCCCAGTCCCCGCCCTTGACCATCACGTACAGGGTGCCGGTCTCGCGCACGAGGGCGCGTTCCTTGATGACGTTGCGGTACAGGGTGGCCAGGTCCAGGTAGCCGCCGTTCATCGGGTCGATGCACAGCTCGTAGTCGCCGTGCTCGAAGCACGCGGCGGTGAAGACGGCGCCGGCCTCGTCGACGCGGACGAGTCGGGTGGACTCGGCGCGTTTCTCGGCCCATCCGCAGCGTGGGCAGGGCAGCCGGGTGTGCACCACGCCGGTGGAGGGGGCCAGCCACCAGCGGATCGCCTCGAAGGATTCCAGGGATCGCAGGAACTCTGCCCGGTAGCCGCTGCTGGCCTGCTGGGTGGTGTAGGTGTCCAGCTCGTACTCGGTGTCGGTGGCGTCGGCCAGGGAGGCGAAGAACCCGCGGTAGTAGTGGTCGACCAGTTCCTCGACGCCGTCCTTGCCCAGGGCGTGGTGGTAGGTGATCTGGTAGGCGTGGTGGGTCTCGGGGTCCAGGGTGATCTCGTACGGGGCGTTGTCCAGGGCGGAGAACCGCACCGCGGTGTCGATGGAGAACGCCCGGCGGGCGGCCTTGGCCAGCAGGAACGCCGAGGTCTGCACGATGCTGGTGCCCAGGTGCGGGGCGCCGTTGATCTGGGTGCCGACCACGAACACGATCCGGTTCGGCCGGACTGCGTGGACCTGGGGGCGGATCATGTCGACCGACCGCAGCAGGGAGTTGGCCAGCACACTGTTGGGCGAGACCGGCCGGGGAGGGACATCGGGAGGCATCGGCTACTCCTGCGGTGCGGGGTCGTGGACGGTTGGGCGGGCCAGCCGCAGGTTGGCCAGGATGAAGTCGAGGCGGGACTCGGGGTCGTCGGCGGGGATGAACACCGGGGAGTAGCCGGCGTCGTAGTAGCCCTGCACGATCAGTTCGTGGACGCGGCGGATCTCACGTTCCTTGGCCCAGACGACGTCCTGCTCGTCCTCGAAGGTGTCCAGCGGGTCCAGCACCAGGACGGTGTCGTAGCGGTAGCGCTGGTTGGCCTGTTCGAGCTCGGGGTAGGGGTCCAGGCCGAAGAACCGGTCCCAGCCGTACCCGTCGGGGATTCCGCGGTTGTAGAAACGCACCCCGGCGGTGTGGGCCTGGTACTCGGCGACGAACGCGGCCAGGACCTCCCGGGAGTAGGCGCGGCGGTCCTCGCGCTGCAGGTGGCGGCCCAGGCGGGTGCGGTGGGCCTTGTAGATGGCGCGGGCGGCCTCCTCGACCGAGCACGGCAGCCCGGCCTTGACGATCGCCTCGATCACCGCTTCTTTGCCCGCCGACGGGCCTCCGGTCACGACGTACCTGCGGGGCGGCCCGCTGGTCAGCTCGGTCAGACTCACCACGACGTCTTCTCCTGATCCTGGGTGTGCTGGGTGTGGTCTTGGTCCTGAGTGCGGTCCTCGTCGTGGGTCGCCATGGTGGCGACCCACTGCTCGTGCAGTCGCTCGCCCTCGGGTGTGGCGGTCAGCCGGCGGGTGAACTCCTCGGCGTCCGGGCTGTTGACCTGGCAGATCAGCTCGACCTGCTCCTGCGACAGCTGTGGCGCCCAGCCGGCCAGGGCGACCAGGGCGCCAGGGGGGATCTGGGCGTGCAGCAGCCGATCCCCGTAGGTGTGCCGGTAGTCGACCACCAGCGTCTGCAGCCGGGCGGTGCGCCACAGCGCGCGGCGCGCGGCCGCGACCACCGCGGCGCCCCCGGGGTCCATGCTGGCCAGCCGCTGGCAGGCCAGCAGTTCTGCGCGTAGGGCGTACACGCCGGACCACAACCTGGCCAGGGCCTCGGCGTGCTCGGTGACCTCCCAGGCGAACACCTCTGCCGGCAGCACTGTCGGCGCCGCGGCCGGCAGCAGCACCGGCGCGATCGCCTGCCCGGCCGCCAACGCGTCGCTGTCCGCCGCGACTGCGGCGGCCAACTGGTCGAGGATGCGCGGCTCCAGGTGCTTGCGGAAGTGGTGCACCTCCCGCCCGCACGCCGCTGCGGCGGCCTCACGCCGGGCGGTCAGCGTCGTGCCGGGCACGCCGGGCGGCAGTCCGAACAGTGCCCTCGCGGCGGCGGCCAGTCGCTGATCACCGAACCGGGCCAGCAGGGTGCGCAGCAGGGCGTCGAACGCCACTACCTGGCTGGCACGCTCGGCGCTCACCGCCCGCACCCGCACCCCCGGCAGCATGAGCAGCCGCTCCTGGATCGCCGCCGCGCCGGCCGGCAGACCGCGCCGCAGCAACGGCCGCAGATCATCGCCCGACACCTCGCCACCGGCAGATTCCGGCCGGGACGTCGTGATCGTTGAAGTCGTCACCGCACCAGTCAACCACGGACACCCCAGAAAATGCCCAGTCAGTTGCCCAGGAAATACCCACCTTCAGTGCCTGTGGTCGTCTCGGTAGTGATCGTGAGGCCCCGGCAACGTGTCTGGGTCTGAGACGGTCGACATGGACCCCGGTCCCGCCGCATGTGCGCCGCACACCCAACCCACCACGCATCGTCACCCAGTTGCTGACTGCCGGACGCGGATCAGGCCTACCGCCGGATTTCCGGCCGTTGGTCCTCAAGGGCCGCGCCATGCTCACCAGATCCTGACTACATCTAAATCTGGACACGATCCAGATTCGGTTCTAGAGTTCCGTCATGCCCGAGGACGCCCTGCCCGACCCCGCCGCCCTCCTGAGGGCGCGCGGCCTGAACGTGACGGCCCAGCGGCTGGCCGTCCTGCGGGCCGTGCACGCCACCCCTCATGCCACCGCGGACGAGATCCTCGACGTGGTGCGGGGCGGGCTCGGTGCCGTCTCACGGCAGGCGGTGTACGACGCCCTCGGCGTGCTCACCGAGCGGCTGCTGATCCGCCGCATCCAGCCGGCCGGCTCCCCGGCGAGGTATGAGGGCCGGGTCGGCGACAACCACCACCACCTCATCTGCCGGGCGTGCGGCCGGACGGTCGACGTCGACTGCGCCGTCGGCTACACGCCCTGCCTGACCGCCGCCGACGACTCCGGTTTCGAGATCGACGAGGCCGAGGTCATCTACTGGGGCCGCTGCCCCGCCTGTGTCTCGGCGGGGCAGGACTCTCCCGGCGGCTGAGGGTGTCCGGCCGGGGTGCGGTCCGCCCGGACGGCGGCACCATGGCGAACCCGGAGGTGCCCGATCCGCGGAACACCTCCCGCTCCGACCAGACCCTCTCTCACCCGAGAAACCCCCTGTCCCACCCGAGAAACCCCTTCCGACCCAAGAAGACCAGGTCGCCGGCAACTACCGTCCACGAGAAGCAGGAGGACCGACGTGTCTGACCGAGGCAGTGAGAGCGAGAACCCCGTCATCTCCTCGCCGAGCGCCCAACCCCATCCGCCGAGGACCAATCGGGACTGGTGGCCTGAGCGGCTCGACCTGGGCGTGCTGCACCAGCACTCCCCGCGGGCCAATCCGCTGGGCGAGGGCTTCGACTACGCACAGGAGTTCGCGACCCTCGACGTCGAGGCGCTGAAGCGGGACATCGTCGAGGTGATGACCACCTCGCAGGACTGGTGGCCCGCCGACTACGGCCACTACGGCCCGCTGTTCATCCGGATGAGCTGGCATGCCGCCGGCACGTACCGGATCGGTGACGGCCGGGGCGGCGCCGGCAGCGGGGCCCAGCGGTTCGCCCCGCTGAACAGTTGGCCCGACAACGCGAATCTCGACAAGGCGCGCCGGTTGCTCTGGCCGGTCAAGCAGAAGTACGGCCGGAAGATCTCCTGGGCCGACCTGCTCGTCTTCGCCGGCAACTGCGCGATGGAGTCGATGGGCCTGCCCACCTTCGGGTTCGGCTTCGGCCGGGAGGACATCTGGCAGCCGGAGGAGATCTTCTGGGGCCCGGAGGACACCTGGCTCGGGGACGAGCGCTACAGCGGGGACCGGGAGCTGTCCGGTCCGCTCGGCGCGGTCCAGATGGGGCTGATCTACGTCAACCCGGAGGGTCCGAACGGCAACCCCGACCCGCTGGCCGCCGCCCGGGACATCCGGGAGACCTTCGGCCGGATGGCGATGAACGACGAGGAGACCGTCGCCCTCATCGCCGGCGGGCACACCTTCGGCAAGACCCACGGCGCGGTCAGGCCCGAGTACGTCGGCCCGGAGCCCGAGGCGGCGCCCCTGGAGGAGCAGGGCCTGGGCTGGCGCAACGCCTACGGCACCGGCAACGGCTCGCACACCGTCACCAGCGGGCTGGAGGGTGCGTGGACCAACAATCCCACGGCGTGGGACAACGGCTTCTTCGACAACCTCTTCCGCTACGACTGGGAACTCACCACGAGCCCGGCGGGCGCCCAGCAGTGGACGCCGAAGAACCCCGAGGCCCAGGGCACCGTGCCGGACGCCCATGACCCGTCGAAGCGGCACGCCCCGATGATGCTCACCACCGACCTCGCCCTGCGGCTGGACCCGGTCTACGGGCCGATCTCCCGGCGCTTCCACGAGCATCCCGAGGAGTTCGCGCTGGCGTTCGCGAAGGCCTGGTACAAGCTCCTGCACCGGGATATGGGGCCGGTCACGCGCTACCTCGGGCCGTGGGTGCCGCAGCCACAGCTGTGGCAGGACCCGGTCCCCGCCGTCGACCACGAACTGGTCGGCCCGGCCGAGATCGCCGACCTCAGGCAGCGCATCCTGGCCGGCGGGCTGTCGGTCTCCCAGCTGGTCTCGACGGCGTGGGCGTCCGCGGCGTCCTTCCGCGGCACCGACAAGCGCGGCGGGGCCAACGGGGCACGGATCCGGCTGGCGCCGCAACGGGACTGGGAGGTCAACAGCCCGGTCGAGCTGGCCAAGGTGCTGGAGGCCCTGGAGGGCATCCGGCAGCAGTTCGACGACGCGCAGTCCGGGGCCGTCCGGATCAGCCTGGCGGACCTGATCGTCCTGGCCGGCGGCGTGGCCGTCGAGCAGGCGGCCCGGGACGCGGGGTACGAGGTGACGGTCCCGTTCACCCCGGGCCGCACCGACGCCTCGCAGGAGCAGACCGACGTGGAGTCGTTCGCCGTCCTGGAACCTGCCGCCGACGGGTTCCGCAACTACCTGCGGGCCGGGCAGAAGCTGTCCGCCGAGCAGTTGCTGGTGGAGCGGGCCTACCAGCTCACGCTCAGCGCACCCGAGACGGCGGTGCTGATCGGCGGGATGCGGGCGCTGCGGGGTGACTTCGGGCGCGGCGAGCACGGCGTGCTCACCGCGCGGCCCGGCACGCTCAGCAACGACTTCTTCGTCAACCTGCTCGACATGGGCACCGTCTGGACGGCGTCGTCGGCGGACGAGGGGGTGTTCGAGGGGCGTGACCGGACCTCGGGTGAGCTGCGGTGGACCGCCACCCCGGTGGACCTGGTGTTCGGCTCCGACTCCCGGCTGCGGGCGATCGCCGAGGTCTACGCCTCCGGCGATGCGGGGGAGGAGTTCGTCCGGGACTTCGTGGCCGCCTGGGTCAAGGTGATGGAGCTGGACCGGTTCGACCTGAGGTGAGCCGGCGGAGCGGGGCCGCCCGTGCTGGGTCCCCTCTTCGGAGGATTACCGACGAGTTGTACTGACGTGTCGTGATCGTCTGAGTACGTTTCGTGGTGCGGGCGCGTCCACCCCCCACGGGCCCCGTCCGCACCAGACTCCCGGCCCGGCCCACCTGCCTTCCCTTCGCGGTGTGCCGGGTCGGTCTCCAAGCTCCGGCCCGGCTCATAACCCCCGATGTGAGCCGGGCCGGTGTTCTTTGTCAGCCCGGCGACCGCGTTCTTTGTCAGCCCGGCGACTGCCCACCTGCTGGAGGCGACGGCTACGGCGCGCTCATCCGCCGGGGGCTGGACGGGCCGGCCGGCCGGGTGGTCACCGAGGAGTCCGGCGCGGGTCCGGTCAGTGCCGGCTGACCTGCGCGCTGCCGGCCCAGGGGCCATGCGAGGGCGGCGGAGGTCGCCGGGGCGAGCGGTTCGTGGTCCACCGGGTCCGGCCGGTCGTCGCCGTCGCCCCGGCGCCACCGCCACAGACCCCACAGCCCGGCGGCGAGCTGGAGGAATACCGCGCCCCCGATCAACCCGTAGGCGAGGGTGGGGGACCCGGCCATCGCGTCGTCCGGATCCCGCCTGGCAGCGTCGACGTCGTGGGTGGTCCGCGAGATCTCCGGCCGTGCGGTGGGTGGGACGGGAGCGGCGGGGGCGGCGGCGGACGGGGCTCCGGTGGGGGCCGGGACCACCACCGGCGGGGCCGTGGCGGCGAGGGCCCGTTCGGGGTGGGGGAGCGGATGTCCGGAGGGGGATCCTGCGGAGCCGGTGCTGGGGCCAGCGCCGGAACCGGTTCTGGCGCTGGCCCCAGCGCCGGAACCGGCACCGGCCCCGGCGGCGGGTGTGGTGGCGGTCGTGGTGCCCGAGGTGGGCGGGGAGGATTCCGGAGGCGTGGCCGGGCCCGGCGGGGAGACGAGGCCGGTGAACCGGAAGCTGTAGCTGCCCCTGCTGGGCGGCCCTGCCTTGGCCTTCGCGGTCCAGGACACGGTGTAGGTCCCCAGCGGCAACCCGCTCACCAGGGTGGCGGTGAGGGTGGCGCCGTAGATCCCGGCCGCTCCGGCGGCGTCACCTCGGGGACCGGTGACGGTGAGAGTTCCGCGGGTGAGGTTCCGGTCGAAGGTCAGGGTCACCGACGCGGGCACGCTCGCGAGGTCCGCACCCACCGGGGGTGCGGCCTGCACCAGGGTCACCGTCGGCGGAGCAGCCTGTGCAACAGGTGCGAACACGGTCGAGACCAGCGCTGTGCCGGCCAGCGCCGTCCAGGTCACCGCGACGAGGACGAGGATCCCGCCGGCAACCTGTGGCGGCAGTGCCGGTCCGCGCGAGCCGCTGCGGAGGGCGCTCGTCCGGGCACTGGGCCGGTCTCTGCCGTTCACGTTCAGCCCCCGTTCCGTGGCCCGTTTCGGGGTGGCACGCCCGAATCCTGAGCCATGAGAGGTCTACCACATTGAACGCAACGTTCGCACCTAGCTGCAGACAGTGACATTTTGTCATGTCGGCGACGGGGATCGGCCCGGTCGGAACACCGTCCGTGACGGGAGGCGTCCGGCCGGCGCACCCCTCAGCCGTGGGTCGGGGTCCGGCTCGTGGCGAGCAGGGGCAGGTCCTCGGCGGGGTACGGCTGAGGGTGAGCCTGGCCGGCCGGTGGGTCGAGGCGGAGCAGCCGGTAGCACAGTTCCCGCAACCGCCGCACGGACTCCCCCGGAGCGGAGGTGATCAGGGCCCGGACCTCGGCGAAGCGCTCGGGACCGCCGGGTCGCTCGGGATCGGCGAAGCGCTCGGGATCAGCGGGCCGCTCGGGATCGGCGGACCGTGACAGCTGACGGACCTGGTCGGCGGGCGGCCTGCCGGGTTCGAGCCGGTCCGCCAGGGCACCGAGCCGGTGGACGGCCGAGCCGGGGACCACCTCGTCGTCCGGGAAGGCAGCCAGCAGGACCGGCCGGCCGAGCCCCGCGCCGTACACGGTGACCGAGCCGTGGTCCCCGACGACGAGATCGGCGGCCAGGAGCGCGGCCTGCCAGCCGACCTGCGGCGGGATGAGGACGAGCCCGGCGCGCAGGGCTCCCGCCAGCCACATCCGGACCTGGTGCGGGCCGTGCCAGGCGTGGATGTTCGCGTGCGCCACCAGCAGCACCTGGTAGGCGTCGGGATCCAGGCCGGTGACCAGTTGGTCCACCAGCCGCGGGCACTGCCCGAGCAGGCTCGAGCCGGACCAGGTCGAGGAGATCAGCACCAGCCTGCGGTCCCCGGTGCCGAGCCTGGCCCGGAAGGCGGCCCGGGAGCCGGCGCTCGCGCAGAGGCGGTCGAAGCACGGATCCCCGACCAGGCTCGCCCGGGGTACGGCGGCGGGCACCGCGGTGGCCAACTGCTCGATCTGGTCGGGGTGGGAGTAGCCGAGGGCCGCCATGAAGGGTTCCCCGTCCCGCAGCAGCCACCGCGGGTCCATCCCGTAGACGGCGGTGGGCGGTCCGGCAGGGGCGGCGCCCGGGGAGTACTTGCTGAACCCGATCCCGTGCGAGAGCAGGACGGACGGCCCGTGCAGCCGGGCCAGCGCGCCGTGGTGTCCGGCGCTGACGACGAGGTCGAAGGCCTGGGTGCGGGCCTGGTCCCAGCTCAGGGCGGGCAGCCCGAGCCCGGCGATCGCCTCGGGGAGCCCGTCGACGAAGGGGTCGTCGAGGTCGGAGGTCACCTGACACTGGACGCGCAGGTCCCCCTCGAACACCGGCAGGACGTCCAGCAGCCGGTTGAGCGTGGTCAGGTTCTGCACCACGAACAGGACCGTCCGCTCATGGCGCACTGTGCGCCAGATCGTGGGTCCGGCGGGCGGGAGGGGCGGGCTGGGCACGGGTCTCGTCCTGGTGGGCCGCGGAGCTGAGGTCGGCGGAGCCGGTGGACGGGCCCCGCGGGCGTTATCGGCAGGGTGGGTGCGGTGGCTGAGCCGGTCCGGTGGCAGTGGCGGATCAGGGTGGCGGGGCCAGACCGGCCAGGATCAGGTCGACCAGGTCGGGCACCCTGGCGGCGCGGATCCGCGGGCCGAACGGGATCCACGTCCCGAGCAGGATCGGGGCGAACAGGGCCTCGGCGGCCAGCTCCAGATCGGCGTCGACCCGGATCACGCCCTCCCGGATCCCTCGCCGCAGCAGGTCGAGCAGGTGCTCCCGGCGAGGGCCGATCACCCGGGTCAGGTAGTCGCGGGCCAGGTCGGGCTGTGCCTCGAACTCACCGATCAGGCGGCGCAGGAGCAGGTTGCCCCGGGCCGGGTCATGGTGGTCACCGGCCGCGGTGGTGAGCAGCCGGACCAGAGCGTCGCGCACCGGCAGGTCCGCCGGTAGCTCGGGCACCGGGCCGCGGACACGGGCCAGCACGGCGAGGACGAGGTCCTGCTTGGTGGGCCAGCGCCGGTACACGGTGGCCTTCGCGACGTTCGCCCGCCGCGCCACCTCCTCGACCGACAGGCCGGCGATCCCGTGGTGCTGCAGGAGTTCCACGGTCGCGGCCACGATC
>DASTGO010000031.1:0-5903 GCA_035719045.1 Kineosporiaceae bacterium
CGTGACCGTGAGCAGTCCGCCCGCGGTGAGCACGGCGAGGAATGACGCGAGCCAGGCCCGCCTGGACCAGCCGGACCGGGGCGAGGCCGGGCGGGTGCGGCCGGGACCCGGCGGGCCGGGCAGGCGCGGCGTACCCCGCGAGGGCCCGCTCACCGCACCCGCCTCCTCCCGGTCCGTTCCGGGACAGACCCTAGCCCCTGGGCCTGCCCGGATCATGCGGCGCGCGCAGCAGGTCCGCCGCGGTCCGGTCGATCGCCGGGGCGGTCAGGCGGCGCCGACGTCGTGGACGTGGTGGACGATGTCGTGCAGGAAGTACCGGGCGAAGCTGTCGACGGTGAACCGGGCGCCGTCGCTGCGGCCGCCGGTGCGCTGCCACTGCTCCCCCTCGACGGAGGCGAACCGCGCCGCCAGGGTGCTCGCCGCCTCCCGCAGCTGCCCGGCCACGGTGACCGGATCCTGGGCGGCGTAGTCGTCCTCGAGGGCGGTGGCGTCCTGGTCCCAGTTGGCGAAGCTCGGGTCGTCCTCGGTGAGCATCAGCTGCAGCCGCCGGTCGAACAGCCGCAGCACATCCCGGACGTGGCAGCCGTACTCCAGCGGCGACCACACCGCCGGTGCCGGCCGGTCCCGGACGTCCGGGCGGGAGGTCAGCACCTGGTGCCAGCTGCGGGCGTTCTCGTCGATGAGCCGGGGGACCTGTCGGACGTCGACCGCCCGGGTGTCCAGTCCGCACTCCGGGCAGGGCCGCTGCAGGACCCAGGTCCAGTCCTTGGTGTCGGGCTCGATGGTCATGGCCGCAGCCTAGGGCGGCACCGACCGGGCGTCGCATCAATATGGCCGGGAGCGGAAACCTGTTGTGGCACAAGGGACAGCGCTCACAGGCGGGGTGCCTGGCCGCCTGTGCTCTCCCGGACCTGCAGGCTGTACCCGACCTCGATCCGCTGCGGCGGCAGGTCGGCGTGCCCGGCCAGCCGACGCGCCAGCAGATCGATCACCGCTGCCCCGATCGCCGCCTTGTCCGGGGCGATCGAGGTGAGTGACGGGCAGGAGAAACGGGACTCCTCGATGTCGTCCACCCCGACCACCATGACGTCGTCCGGGACGCGCACCCCGTCCCGGCGCAGGGCCGCCAGCGCGCCGAGGGCGAGCAGGTCGTTGCAGCAGAACAGGGCGTCCGGCGGGCGCGGGCCGTCCAGCAGACGCCGTACCGCCCGGGCCCCGTCGACCCGGTGCCAGTGCCGGACCGGTTGCACCAGGGACGGTTCCAGCGGCAGTCCCGCCTCGGCCAGCGCCTGCCGGTAGCCGTCGAGCCGTTGCCGCGCGCTGATCCCGACCGCCCCGCGCTGGGCGCCGAGCGCGGCGATCCGCCGTCGGCCCTGCCCGGCCAGATGGGCGGTGGCCAGCCGGGCGGCTGCGGTGTTGTCGACGACGACGTGGTCGGCCGGGACCGGTCCGTCGTCACCGCCGATCCGCTCGCCGAGCAGGACCAGCGGGACCGCCGGGGGCCGCCCGGCGAGATCGGAGGTGGTCAGCGCCAGGGGGCTGAGGACCAGCCCGTCCACCGGCCGCCGCCCGCTCCCGGTGAGCGCCGCCCGCTCCCGGTCGGTGTCCCCGCCGGTGGAGTCCACGAGGACCGTCCAGCCCCGGTCCGACGCCGCGTGCACGACGTGGTCGGCCAGCTCCGCGAAGTACGCCGAGCCCAGTTCGGGCACGGCCAGGGCGATCGTGGCGGAGCGTCCGGGGCCGGGCTCGTGGCCGGTGGGCGCGGGCCGGGTGCGCAGGGCTGCTGACGGCGCCGCACCGCGCACCGTGACGTCCCTCACCCTGGTCCGCACGCGCCTCAGGGTGCCACGCCCGCGCGCCGGGCGCAGTGCCGGGGGTGTGAAGGGGGAGATCGCCCGGTGCTCAGTGGCCGGGCGGCCCGAGGTTGCGCAGCGATCAGCGGGTGGTCTCGGGCCGGGTCGGCCGGGGCGGCGGTTCCCGGTCCCGCCACCCGTCCGGGACGGTGTTGTCGAGCACGTCGTCGACGGTGATCACCCCGAGCAGCCGGTCGGCGGCGTCGACGACCGGCAGGGTCGGCAGGTTGTGGTCGGCCATCAGGACCGCGACGCTGGCCAGGTCGGTGTCCGGGGTGACCCGGACCGGGTCGGGGTCGGCCAGCAGGGGCAGCGGTGCGCCCGGATCGGCCTGCAGCAGGCGCAGCAGCGGGACGGTCCCGGCCAGCTGCTGCGACCCCGTGAGCAGGTGGACGGTGGCGGCGGCCTCGACCGGGGCGGCCGTCGCGGACCGGATCATCGACAGCGCCTGCTCGGCGGTCAGTTCCGCGGGCAGCGCGAGGTACTCCAGGCCCATCAACCCGCCCGCCGTGGTCTCGTTGTAGGCCAGCAGGTCCCGGACGGCGGCGCGCTGGGCCTCCGGCAGCCGGGCGAGGACGCCGGCGCGGCGGCGCTGGGGGAGCTCGGCGAGGGTGTCGGCGGCGTCGTCAGTGCGCATGTGGGCCAGCACGTCGGCGATCTGGGCGTCGGTGCGGCCGGCGAGCAGCTCGGGCCGGTGGTCGTCGAGCTCCTCGAAAACGTCGGCCTCCAGTTCGGGGTCGGCGTGGACGTGGGCGAGGATCTCCGCCTGCTCCCCGCGCGAGGCGTCCTCGAGCAGGTCGGCCAGTTCGGCGGGCCGCAGCCGGCGCAACCGGCCGAACGGGGCCCGGACCGGGACCGTGGACTGGTGCCCGATCAGGGCCTCGAACGCCTTCCAGTCCGCGAACGCCGCCCCGGCCGCGGGGGCGCCGCCCCGGCAGGCCCGCCGCCACCGCCGGTGCCGGACGTCCAGCCCGGTGACGGTCCAGCCCGCGGGGGAGGGGGTGAGCTGCAGGTCGTAGGCGCGGACCAGCCGGGCGTGGGCGATATCCACCAGCCGGTGACCGAGCACATCGGCGCGCAGCAGGACCTCACCGGCACGGCGATCGAACGGCCGGACGTCCAGCCGGGGGGAGGTGAGCACGAGCCGGTCGGGCTGCCAGTCCGCCACACCGACCGCGGGGAGGAACACCCGCCGGCCGGACAGGTCGGTGACCAGGCCGGTGACCTGCGGGTAGTCCTGCCCGCGCAGCCTCACCACGACGTCGACGACCTTGCCGAGGGCCTCACCGGTCGCGGCCACCGCCGGGCGGCCCAGCAGCCCCGACAGGCACAGCGGGCCGGGCCGCCCGGCCGTCGGTCCGGGAGCCGCAGGTGAGGAGGTCATGGCACGTCCCTTCCACCCGCCCGCCTCGGCGGCGCGGGGGTGAGCAGTGCCGACAGTCTGGCAGAGGCTCCCTCAGACCGTTGCGGTGCGGTGGCCGGCGGTCACAGCCCGAGGGCGAGCTGGGCCACCCGAACCACGACCAGCCCCATGGCCACCACGACGTACAGCCACATCAGGGTGAGGGTGACCCGGCGGGAGGCGGACAGCCGCGGCCGTTCCAGCAGGGCCAGCGGCGGCATCCGCCAGCTCAGCCGGTCCCCGGACCCCGCGGCGGCGGTCCCGGTGACGGCGCGGCCGCACAGCCTGCGCCGGATCCCCCGTGCGGCCAGGACCAGGCCGGCCAACAGGGTGAGCACGGTGCCCGAGCCGAGGATGCCGAGGATCGTGCCGCTGCCCATCGACGGGTACACCACGGACGCAGTGAGGATGGCCGACAGCATGATGAGCGCCGCGATCACGACCGTGGTGAACACGTTGGTGCGCAACGAGTTCACCCACGGACCGAGTACCGCCCGGTCGTTGCACAGCAGCAGCAGGAACACGGTCAGGGACGGCAGCAGCACCCCGGCGAGGGTCTGGACGCCCTCGGTGATCAGTCCGAGCGGGCTGCCCGGGATCAGCACGATGGCGGCGGACCCGGCCAGCAGCAGGGTGAACACCGCGTAGAAGGCCTTGGCCTCGCTGGGCTTGCGGTGCAGGGAGTGCCGGATGCCGAGCACGTCGCCGATCGCATACGAGGTGGACATGCCGACCGCGGCCGCCCCGATGATCGAGGCGTCGATCAGCCCGACCGCGAACAGCACCCCGGCCGCCCGCCCGCCGGCCCGGCCGAGCCCCTCGGCGACCCCGGCCGCGTCGGTGAAACCGCCTGCTCCCGGTCCGCCGCCGAACGCGGCCGCGGTGAACGCCATCATCGCGGTGGCGCCCAGGATGACGATCCCGATGCCGATCCAGAGGTCGACCTTCTCGTAGCGGATGTACTGCGGGGTGATCCGCTTGTCGACGATGTACGACTGCTGGAAGAACAGCTGCCACGGTGCGACGGTCGTCCCGACGATCGCGATCACCAGGAGCATGACGGTCGACAGCTGGTCGGACCCGCCCGGCAGGCCCGGGACCAGCAGGTCGTGGGCCACCTGCCCGAACGGCGGGTGGACCAGGAACATGATCGGCACCAGCACCAGGGAGCCGGCGACGAGGAACAGGCAGACCCGCTCGAACCGCTGGAACGAACCGGTGGAGGCCGCGGCGATGACCACGACGGTGGCGATGACCACGCCGGGCACCTTGGGCAGGCCGAGATATCCCAACCCGAGGGTGATCCCGATGAACTCGGTGACGATGGTCAAGGCGTTGAGCACGAACAGGTTGATGACGCTGAACACGCCCCAGAACCGGCCGAACCGCTCCAGGATCAGCCGCGCGTACCCGACGCCCGTGACGGCGCCGAGCCGCAGCACCATCTCCTGGTTGACGTAGATGACCGGGACCAGCAGCAGCATGGTCCACAGCAGCCGGGTGCCGTAGTTCTGCCCGGCCTGGGTGTAGGTGCCGAAGGCGCCGGCGTCGTTGTCGCCGACCATCACGATGAGGCCGGGACCGACGATTGCCAGCAGGGTCCTCAGCCGCCGGGAGAGCCCACCGGAGGTCCCGGTCTCTCCCAGCCGCAGGGTGCCGAACGCACCGTGGATGTCGCCGACGTGCGCGGGGTCCAGTGCGGCGTTCTGCCGCGGGACCGCCGCCTGGACGTGCCCGGTGGTGGTGTCGAAGGAGGCCATCGGACAGCTCCCGTCCCCGCCGGTGTTCGGCGGTGATCGGGTGGTGCGCGCGGACGCCGGGCACCGGCCCGCCTCAGGACGACGAACGATGTCGCCCAGCGGGGCAGAGTCCTGCCGGATCAGCAGTCAGGAGGCCGGTCGGCTCAGCGCGCGCCACGAACGGATGGAGGGGCGAGTCGGACCGGACTATGACCAGGGACGTTTCTCACAGTCCTCGCCTCCCTCCACACCGGGGCGCCGCAGCGCCGTACGCGAACCAGCCGTACGTGACGACCAGGGAAAGAACGCGGGCCGGGACGGGTTGAGGCCGCCGGGCCGAGGACAGTATAGACAGACCAGGGGGTAACTCCGCGCGTTGAACGTCACTCGGCGTGCCGAACGTCACCCGTTGTCACCGAAGGTATCGGGCATGCCGGGGTGGGTTCCGCCCGGGCTGGTGCGGGACTTGGGCACGGTGGCACATAGCGCCCGAAAAGCGGGCGCGATGGCACATGGTGCCCACCGCTGTGACGGGTCAGCCGGGTGCGTTGCACCGGGTCAGCCGGCCGCACCGTGACGGGGGTGGTGGCCGTCCTCGCCGGGGTGGGTGCCGGGTGCGGGGCGCGAGTCCCCCGTGTCGAGTTCCCCCGTGTCGAGTTCACCGGTGTCCGTCCCGGGGGCGGCGCCGAAGTCCGTCCCCGGCACCAGGGTGGCCTCCGGATCGAGGCCGGTGCCGCTGACGCCGTCGGCATCCACGTCGGTGAGGTGGGCGCGGGCGGCGTAGAGGGTGGCTTTCGCCCGCTCGGCGAGTCCCCGGGCGGCCTCCGCGCGGGCGGTCGCAGCCTGCGCCTCGGCGTGCAGGGGCGCCCAGCCGGCCGCCGCGGCCGACGCCGCCTGCCGGGCCGCGGC
>DASTGO010000032.1:0-6185 GCA_035719045.1 Kineosporiaceae bacterium
TCCAGAACGTGCTCAACAAGCTGCAACTGCACAACCGGGTCGAACTCACCCGCTATGTGATCGAACAGGGCCTGGACGACGAGCCGGGAGCCGCCGAGGGCTGAGCCGCCCCTGCCGCGGCCCTCCCCACGCCCGGCGGACACCGCCCCGCCCGGCGGACCAGCTGCGAAACCGCTGGCCCTGGTCACCTAGGCTGGGCCGCGTGACGACGACCCTGCCTCCCTCCGTCCCCGGGGCGGACACTGCCGTGGACGGTCTCGACGCCTGGCGCAGCCTGCCCGCCGCCCAGCAGCCGGACTGGCCCGACGCCGACCGGCTCGCCGAGGTCGCCAAGGAGCTGGCCGCCTATCCGCCGCTGGTGTTCGCGGGGGAGTGCGACGAGCTGAAGGGACAGCTGGCCGCCGCCGCCCGCGGGGAGGCGTTCCTGCTGCAGGGCGGGGACTGCGCGGAGACCTTCGCCGATGCCACCGCCGACCGGATCCGGCTGAAGCTCAAGACCATGCTGCAGATGGCGGTCGTGCTGACCTACGGCGCGAGCCTGCCCGTGGTCAAGGTCGGCCGGATGGCGGGCCAGTACTCCAAGCCGCGCAGCAAGCCGACCGAGACCCGCGGCGGGGTCGAGTTGCCGGCCTTCCGCGGGGACGCCGTCAACGAGTACCCCTTCACCCCGGCCGCCCGCACCCCGGACCCGGGCCGCCTGTTGCGGGCCTACCACACCAGCAGCATGACGCTGAACCTGATCCGGGCCTTCACCAAGGGCGGCTACGCCGACCTGCGGCACGTCCACGAGTGGAACCGCGGCTTCGTGGCCAACGCCGCCAACGCCCGGTACGAGGCGATGGCCCGCGACATCGACCGGGCGATGCGGTTCATGGCGGCCTGCGGCGGCGACTTCGACGCGCTGAGGACCGTTGACTTCTACTCCAGCCACGAGGCCCTGCTGCTGGACTACGAGCGTGCGCTGACCCGGATCGACTCCCGCACCGGTGCGCCCTACAACGTGTCCGCGCACTTCCTGTGGATCGGGGAGCGGACCCGCCAGCTCGACGGCGCGCATGTCGACCTGCTGTCCCGGGTGCGCAACCCGCTCGGGGTGAAGCTCGGCCCGTCCACGACCCCGGCGCAGGCCCTGGAACTGGTCGAGCGGCTGGACCCGGACGGGGAGCCCGGCCGGCTCACCTTCATCGCCCGGATGGGGGCGGGCCGGGTCCGGGACGCGCTGCCGCCGATCGTCGACGCGGTGGCCTCCTCCGGCGCGCCGGTGCTGTGGGTGTGCGACCCGATGCACGGCAACACCTTCGAGTCCGCCTCCGGCTACAAGACCCGCCGGTTCGACGACGTCATGGACGAGGTCCGCGGCTTCTTCGAGGTGCATCATGCGCTGGGCACGGTGCCCGGCGGGCTGCACATCGAGCTGACCGGGGACGACGTGACCGAATGCCTGGGCGGCGCCGAGCGGATCGACGACGCCGACCTGGCCACCCGGTACGAGACGCTGTGCGACCCGAGGCTGAACCACCAGCAGTCGCTGGAGATGGCCTTCCTCGTTGCCGAGATGCTCACGGAGCGCTGACGTGACCTCCCGGCCCGAGGTGGACCTGCGCAGCGACACCGTCACCCGTCCCACCCCGGACATGCGCCGGGCGATGGCCGAGGCCGAGGTCGGCGACGACGTCTACGGCGAGGACCCGACGGTCACCGCCCTCGAGACGGAGGTGGCCGCCCTGCTCGGGCACGAGGCGGGGCTGTTCTCCCCGACCGGGTCGCTGGCGAACATGCTCGGGGTGCGCTGCCTGGTCGGCGCCGGCCAGGAACTGCTGTGCGACAGCCTGGCCCATGTGGTCCGCGCGGAGCTCGGTGGGCATGCCGCGCTCGCCCAGGTCACCACCCGGACCTGGGCGGCCCCGCGCGGTCTGCTCGACGCCGAGGTCCCGCTGGCGATGGCCACCCCGGACGCCGGTCCGTACCTGGTGTCGACCACGGCGATCGCGGTGGAGAACACGCACAACTTCGGCGGCGGCACCGTGCAGCCGATCGAGCAGCTGCGCCGGCTGCGGGCGGGGGCGGATGCGCTCGGGATCGCCGTGCACCTGGACGGCGCCCGGCTGTGGAACGCCCATGTGGCGACCGGGGTCCCGCTGGCGGAGTACGGCGCCTGCGCGGACACCGTCTCGGTCTGCCTGTCCAAGGGCCTCGGCGCACCGGTCGGGTCGGTGCTGGTGTCCTCGGCCGAGCGGATCGCGGGGGCCCGGGTCTGGCGCAAGCGGTACGGCGCCGGGATGCGCCAGATCGGGGTGCTCGCGGCGGCCGGACGGTATGCGCTGGCCCACCACGTCGCCCGGCTGGCCGACGACCACGCGCGGGCCCGGCGGCTGGCCGAGGCGGTGGCGCAGGCACGGCCCGGACTGGTCGACCCGGCCTCGGTGGAGACCAACATCGTCGTCCTGGACCTGGCCGGCACCGGACTGCCGGCGGCGCAGCTGGCCGCCGCCGCGAAGGCCGAGGGTGTCCTGGTCTCGATGCTCGGTCCCTGGACGGTCCGCCTGGTCACCCACCTGGACGTCGACGACGACGGGGTCGACCACGCGGCCGGCGTCCTGCACAAGCTGCTCACCGCCTGAGGGGACGGACCCCGGATGTCCGCACTGCCCACCACCTCCGCCGGCTCCGCGGATGCCCGGCGGCCGGTGCGGGGACGGCCCGGGGCGAGTATCACGGGAGCTGTCGGCAGGCCTGGTGGCGGTCCCACCCGGGGGTCTGTCCGGGGATCCGCCCGGGGCCGGCACGCCAGCGGTGGGGTCCCTGGGACCCGCCGTCGTGGGTCTGGGAGGATGGCTGCGTGACCGACGCCGGATCGGAGCCTTCCCGGGCACTGCCCCCCGGGCAGAAGCTGGCGACGGAGTTCAAGGTCCACCACTACGGCCCGGTCCCGCGGTTCCGGCCCGACTCCTGGCGGCTGACCGTCAACGGGGCCACCGAGAGCGGCGGCGAACTGTCCCTGGACTACCCGTCGTTCCAGGACCTGCCCCGGACCACGTCGCGGGGGGACCTGCACTGCGTGACCAAGTGGACCGTGCTGGACAACCTCTGGGAGGGCGTCTCGGCACGGACCATCCTCGAGCTCATCCCGCCCGCCCCGGACGTCACGCATGTGATGGCCTGGGCCGAGTACGGCTATTCGACGACCCTGCGGCTGGAGGACTTCGCCTCTCCGCGGGCACTCCTCGCCACCCACCACAACGGGCAGCCGCTGACCCCCGAGCACGGCTTCCCGGTCCGGCTGGTCATCCCGCACCTGTACGCGTTCAAGGGCCCGAAGTGGCTGCGGCAGATCGAGTACCTGACGCAGCTGCGCCGCGGCTTCTGGGAGGAGCGCGGCTACCACGCCGTCGGCGACCCGTGGCGCGAGGAGCGCTACTCCTACCTGGAGTGAGTCACTCCTGGCACGAGTGACACCGTCGAACGACGACGATCCGACCAGCCGTCAAGGTCACGTTCGACGGGCTCCTGACCAGGCACTCTGCGAATCCGATCGACACGTCAGCACCCCTGACCCGGGCGGATCACGCCACCGGATCGGGGGTGCTGGTGGGTCACTGCAGCGTCATGGTCACTGCATGCCCATCCATGCCATGTCCTGCGAGTCAGCACCCCGGAACAGATCGGCCAGCGTGATCCCCAGGGCGTGACACAGCAGGGGGAGATCAGCGACGTTCACGGCCCGTTTCCCGGCCTCGACGTCAGAGACCGTCGCCTGGCTCCAGCCGAGGGCATCGGCGAGGTCCTTCTGACGCCATCTGCGCCGGGATCTCTCACCCCGGACGTTGGCGGCAACGATGCTTGCCAGATCGGGCATGACCGGACCGTAGGGAAGTTCCTGTTCAGAGGCGCTTGATGCCTGATCGCAGCCAGTGCCCATACATGAGTAATCGGAAACTCTGATTTCTAACTAGAGATTCCGATTCGACCGAACTAGACTGTGCCTACCGGTTGGCCGGGGGTTGACCCCTCCAGGGATGCCCTTCGGCCGACGTCCCCTCGGCCAACCGGTGCCAGGCGCCCGGTACGGGTGGTGGGTCGGTGGGGACCTGCCATTGCCGTAGCCGGGGCCACTCCGGCTCCTCTGGAGCCCACCCCTCCATCGCAGGGGCCGGAGTGCGCCTGTCGTCGGGCCACGGGACGTCTTGCGCGCCTCGCTGAGCCCCCGGAGCCGCCTGGTGGGCTCTTCAGGCCTCGTGGTGGAGCAGCTCGGCGGGCGGCTGCCGGTCCGCGGTACCGGTCCGCCGCGGTGCCAGTTCGGCCAGCAGCATCGCGGCGAGCACCAGGCCACCACCGGCGACGGTCCGGGCGCTCAACTGCTCCCCGGCGAGGGCCACCGCGAACCCCGCGGCGAACACCGGTTCCATGGTCATGATCACCGCGGCCCGGGTGGCCGGCAGTTGTGCCTGCGCCCAGGTCTGGAGCAGCAGCGCGACAGCCGCCCCGCCGATCGCCGTGTAGACCACCGCCCACCACTCCCCGGGCCGGCCCGGCAGGGTCAGGCCGCCCGGCAGCGACCCCAGCGCGCACACCCCGGTGATGGCCAGCATCTGCCAGACCGCCATCCCCAGCGCCGACCGGGACGTCGACCAGTGACCCAGCCCGAGGATGTGCACCGCGTAGAGCGCCGCCGAGGCGAGGACGAGCAGTTCCCCGTCGCCGACGGACAGCCCGTGCAGGGACAGCACGCCGAGCCCACCGGTGGCCAGCAGCACCGCCAGCCAGGTGGCGGCCGGGGTCCGGTGCCGCAGCACGACCGCTCCGAGCACCGGGGTGAGCACGACGTACATCCCGGTGACGAACCCCGCCACCGCCGCCGGGGTCCGCTGCAGGCCCACGGTCTGCAGCAGCTGGGCGATCCCGTAGCAGGCGCCCAGCAACAGGGCCCGGCGGCGCATGTCGGCGTCCAGCGCCAGGGCCTGGCGGCCGAACAGCAGCAGCAGTGCGACCGAGGCGACGGCGAACCGGACCGCGAGGAAGTCCGGCGCGGGCAGCTGCGAGACCGCGTCCTTGATGACGGGGAAGGTCGAACCCCAGACGGCCGTGACCGCGACGAGCGCGAGTGAGGCCGCCCCGGGCCGGGGGCGTGGGGCGGACACCGGCCGTCAGACGACAGTCAGCGTGATGAGCGTGCCCTTGGGCTGCTGGCTGTGGGCGCCCGGGTTCTGCTGCCTGACCAGGCCGAACGGCCCGCCCATGAACTTGTTCGTATCGACCTGGAACCCGGCGTCGGTGAGGATCTTCGTCGCGTCGTTGACGTTCTTGCCGAACACGTCCGGGACGTCGAACAGCTGCGGACCCTTGGACACCGTGAGCTGGACGCTCTTCCCGTGGCTGGCGGGCCCGGGGTGCGGGTCCTGTGAGATCACCGTCCCGGCGGGCACCTTGTCGCTGAACTCCTGCTTGATGCCCGGCTTGAAGCCGAGCCCCTGCAGTTGGGCGAGCGCGTCGTCCTGCGACCTGCCGGACATGTCCGGTAGGTCGACCGGTTGCGGTCCCTTGCTGATCGTCAGGGTCACGACCGCGCCGTTGTCCACCTGGCTGTTGGCCGGCGGGTCGGTGGAGATGACGTTGCCCTTCGGCGTGGCGTCGTCGAACTGCCAGTCCCGGTTGGTGTTGGTCTTGAGGTAGCCGGCGGCGAGCTTCTCCGCGGCCTGGTCAGCGGTCAGCCCGGTGACGTCCGGAACCCCGACCCGGGGCGGGCCGTCGCTGAACACCAGCACCACCCCGCCGCCCCGGCGGATCTCCTGCCCCGCCTGCGGGTCCGTGGTGATCACGTGGCCGGGCGGGGCGGTCTCGTCGTGCTGGTAGCGGGGCACGGCGTCCAGGCCCAGGGGCCCCAGCTGCTGCTTGGCCTCGGCCAGTGTCAGGCCGGTCAGCGGGGGAACGGTCCGGAAGGCGCCGGGGCCGCCGGTGAACCACCAGGCCACGCCACCGAGCACCACGGTCAGCACGAGGACGACGGCCAGGCCCACCCGGCCACGGCGGCGCCGTTGCCGGGCCAGCTCGCGCAGGGTGGCGTCCTCGCCGTCCCGGCCGTCGGTCTCGCCGTGCCGCTGCGGGGGTCCGGCATCGTGCTGCCCGGCCGCCCGCCGTCCGGACCGGGTCACCCCGGGCAGCGGGCGGGTGTGCTGCGGGGCGGCTCC
>DASTGO010000033.1:0-5354 GCA_035719045.1 Kineosporiaceae bacterium
CCGAATGGCGAAATGTGATCAATGCGCCACCCACAGTGCACCCCCTCACCCGACTGCAGCAACCCAAACCGACAACCCCACACAACCCGCCCAGTCAGCGCCGGCACCCGTCAGAGATCAGCCGGTGGAGTCAAAGATCAGCAGGCGGACAGGTAGCGCTCGACGCACACCGGGCGGGCCCGGGGTTCCGGCGGGTCGTACGGAGCCCACCCATCGCGGCCCGAACGTCACGGAAGGTAACCGCACGCGACGTGATCCGGGAGATTGCTCAAACTTCTACAAGCCGTTACCTCCCCGAGATCGCGACGCGACGGCCGCTGGCCCTAAGGTCTGCCCGGTGAAGATCGGGGCATCGCGGCAGACCGCCGGCGGGTGGGCGCCGGGAGCGTTCCTCCCCGCGACGGCGCCGCCCCCGCTCCACCACACCGGAGATCCCCTGCCACGCCGCCCTCACGCGGTCCGGCCGAGCATCACCGCCGCCCGCGCCGACTCCGCGATCGCCTGATCCACTCTCGCGGCGGCCCCTGCGCCCCGGACCCCCTGGTCCGGTTTCACCACCCGTCCCACCGATCGAAGAAGGCCCACGTGACAACCGCACCTGACCAGCACGGCTCCTACCCGACCCCGGGCTCGCCGACCTCCTATCCCGCTTCCCAGGCCGCGCCGGGGACCAACGGGCTCGCCATCGCCGGCCTCATCCTGGCGATCTTCGTCTTCCCAGTCGGCCTGGTGCTGAGCGTGGTCGGCCTGATCCAGGCCCGGCGGAAGGGGCAGAAGGGCAAGGGCCTGGCAATCCTGGGCATCCTCATCGCGTTGGGTGAGCTCGCTCTCGTGATCGCCGTGGTCGTCTTCTTCGGCCAGAACGCCACGACGCTGGTCGACCCCGGCTGCGTCAAGGCCAAGCAGGTCATCCTGAAGGACGGCGACCTCGGCCAGAGCAGCGACCCCGCGGTCCTGAAGAGCAAGCTCCAGACCGTCCTGAGCGGGCTCGACGCCGCCGCGGCCGCCGCGGAGCACGACAACGTGCGGTCCACGGTGAAGGCCCTGCGCGCCGACTTCGCCCAGCTTCAGGACGCGCTGAACACCGGGCAGGAGCCCGCGGCCGGCCTGCAGGACAAGGTCACCGCCGACGCGAATGCCGTGGACAACCTGTGCACCCTCGGCGGCGCGCAGAAGTGACCGCGTCGTCGTGCCGCCCCGCCCCGGCGGCACGACCCGGCTTCCCTCGGTCCCGACGGGCCGGTCGCCACTGACCCATCCGGCCGGCCGATCCCGACGGACCGATCCCGACGGCCCGGACCCCCAAGGTCCGGGCCGTCCGGCGTGCTGTGGGGTCCTGCACAGCCTGTGAGGTCCCGCACAGACTGTGCGGCGAGCACCATCACGGACCCGGATCTGCCCCGAACGGCCCTGCGGAACGTCGCCGGGTCGGCCGATGCAGCGGGTGGACACCCGGGAGCCCTGGCGGTCGGCCACCGTCGGGTCGTCGACCACGGGGGGTCGGGGGACCCGGCAGGCGCCGGGACCTCCGGCGACGGCGTGCCGATCCACGGCACGGCGGGCACCTCGGGCCTGGACGGCGGCCGGTTCCATGACCGCGGCAGGCCCTGGCCGAGGGCCCGAGGAGCAGCAGTGGCACGAGGACTTCCGGGTCGCCGACCCTGGACCATCGCCGTTTCCGCCCTGCTCGCCACCGCGCTGGCGGTCTCCGGGCTGATGTACCTGAACCGGGGGACGCCGGTGCGGGAGACCCAGGCCTGGCGGTCCGCCCACCCCGGGGACCAGCTCAGCCACCTGATGCTCACCCTCGACCTGGCCAGGGTCCGGATGCCCGACGGCCCCGGCCGCGTGACGTCGGCACCAGCCACGGCGGCAGGGCGGGCGCGGTCCTCCGGGGCGGCGAGCCGCGCCGGGCGTGTCCTGCTCCCCCGCGCCCCGCTCCCCGCGGCTGACACCAGACCCCGGGGGGACGACCGCGGGCTGTCCGATGCGGTCAACCGGATGATCGCCGCCGGTGGACGGCCGTACGTGACCGTGCGCGGCGGGGTCGTCGTGGTCGCCGACCGCAACGGCCGGGTCCCCCCGATCGCCGTCGACCCCACGCAGACCGTGCCACCCGAGGACGCCAAGCCCTCCGCGACCTCCGACGACGACACCGTGACCGGTCCCGACGCCGACGCCGGTCCCGGCGAACAACCCGGATCGGGCGGCCCGGCCTCCGGCGCACCGAGCCCGGCCCTGGACGACCCGCGGCTGAAGGTCGCGATGGAGCAGTTGCGCGGCGTCCCGGGGGTGGAGACCGTCTCGGCCTACACCGGCAACCAGGTCCTGGTTCGCGCCCAGCGGGGCACCGACCTGTCCGGACTGCCGTTCGTCACCGGATCGCGGACCCCCGACACCGGTTCCGTGCTCGACCTGGCACTGCCGAACGACGAGTACAGCACGCGCGCCTGGCATCTGGTCAACGACGGCTCGGGCAGCGACCTGGGCGTCAAGGCGGTCCGCGGCGCCGATGTCGGTGCGCTGCAGGCCTGGCAGCGGACCCGGGGTCGCAGCAGCGTGGTGGCCGTGGTCGACACCGGCCTCGACATCACCCAGCCGGACCTGGCCGGCAAGCTGTGGACCAACCCCCGGGAGACCTGCGGCTCGAAGCAGGACGGCGACGGCGACGGGCTGCCCGGGGACTGCCACGGCTGGAACTTCCTGCTGAACAACGCCGACCTGACCAACGTCGTCGCCGGCAGCATGGCCTCCGACCACGGCACCGAGGTGGCCGGGGTCATCGCGGCCACCATCGGCAACGGGATCGGCACGGCCGGGCTGGCCCCGGACACCACGATCATGCCGCTGGTCGTCGGCGCGGGGACGAGCGTCTACTCCCCCCAGGTCGCCCAGGCCATCCGGTACGCCGCCGACCACGGGGCCGACGTCGTCAACCTGTCCCTCGGCTTCACCACCACCCCGCCGAGCGCCGACGTGCTGGCCATCCGGGACGCGATCCGCTACGCGGCCTCCAAGAACGTCCTGGTGACAACCGCGGCCGGCAACGACGGCAAGAACCGCGACACCACGCCGCTGTGGCCGGCCAACTTCACCGAGCCCAACCAGCTCGTGGTGGCCGCCTCCGGCCCGGACGACTCCCGCACGTCCTTCTCCGCCTACGGTCCGGCTACGGTCCAGCTGTTCGCCCCCGGGTCCTACATCGCCACCACCGCTCTCGGTGGCCGCTATGTGTTCGCCTCGGGGACGTCCATGGCGGCGCCGCTGGTCGCGGCCACCGGTGCGCTGCTGTTCGGCGCGGACCCGGGGGCGTCCCCGGCCACCGTCCGCCAGCGCATCCTCGACCAGGTCGACCACCCGCGGTCCCTGGCCGGGCAGGCCAGCACCGGCGGGCGGCTGAACGCCGGGGCGGCCGTGGGTGCCTCCCCGCAGCCGCTGTCGGTGACCTTCACCGGACTGTCCACGCGCAACTCCTCCGCCACCTTCCGGCCCAAGGTCAGGATGCTCGGCGACGGTTCCGGTCTGCCCGCCGGACCGCTGCAGGTCCGGGTGCAGCTGCTGACCAGGGTGGACGGCACCACCTACGCGGTCGGCGGCGCGAGCCTGGACGCCGAGGCTGGCGGCAAGGCCGTCACCGACACGGACGGGGTCGCCCTGTTCTCCCCCGCCGGACTGGACGCCACGGCCCTGCCGAGCGGGGTCGACCTGCCGGTCTCGTTCTCCCTGCCGTCCGGCCGGTATGCGATGGCGGTCAGCCTGGCCGTCGCGGGGACACCCGTCACCGGCGCGCAGATCGGGCTGTTCGACGTCAGCGGCAACGCCTCCGCGACGGTCCCGTCCGGCACCACGGGCGGCACGACGTCCCCGGCCGGGACCACCACCGCGACGACGCCGGCCCCGGCCACCACGAGCAGTTCCGGGACCGGGACCGCGACGCCGCCGACCGGCAGCGCGACGACCGGCTCCGGCACGAGCGCGCCGACGTCGACGGCACCGGCCACCGCGTCCGGCAGCAACAGCCCGTCGACCGGCGGTTCCTCCGGTACCGGACCGTCCGCCGAGTCCGCACCGCCGTCCGGCTCGTCCACGCCGGGCTCGTCCACCTCCGGCTCGTCCACACCGGGCGTCTCCGGGTCGCCCACCTCCGGGTCCTCGGGGTCCGGAACGGCCGGCCCGGGGCCCTCGGCGACCCCGCCGGACTTCCCGACCCTGACCTCGGCCACCCCCGGCGACCAGGTCATCGTGGTCGGCTGGACCCCCCCGGCCCGTGACGGCGGATCGCCGGTGACCCTGTACACCGTCACCGCCGACCCGGGCGGGTCGACCTGCATCGCCACCCCGGCGTCCACGTCCTGCACGCTGACCGGGCTGACCAACGGCACCAGCTACCTGGTGACCGCCACCGCGGCGAACGCCGTGGGCACTTCCGGGCCGTCCGGGGGGCTGCGGGCCACCCCGGTCGCGGCCAATCCGCCGTCCGGCGGCAGCACCCCGACCTCGGGGACGCCGACCGCGACGGACACCTCCGGCCCGGCGTCCGGCCCGGCGGACACGGCCAGCCCCACCCAGACGGCCGCCGGCACCACGACGGCCGGTCCCACCGGGACGACCGGCGCGGCCACCACGACCGCCGAGGCGACGCAGACCACGACGCCGCCCGGCAGCGGCCCGGCCACCAGCACCGAGCCGTCCACCAGTACCGAACCGGCCAGCACCTCCCCGCAGCCCACGGCAACCCCCGGGACCGCGCCGTCCCCGCCGCGGTCGGTGCGCGGCACCGCGGGTGACACCGTCGCGGTGATCTCCTGGGAGGTCCCGGCCGACGACGGCGGGACGCCGCTGACCCGGTACACGGCCACCGCCCAGCCCGGCGGCACCACGTGCACGGCCACCCCGCCGGCCACCTCCTGCACCCTGACCGGGCTGACCAACGGCACCACCTACACGGTCACGGTCACGGCCACCAACGCGGCGGGTACCTCCGGCCCCTCGGACCCCGTCGAGGTCACCCCGGTGTCCCCGATCGGCGGCAACCCGTCGGTGACCCCGCCGGACGCCCCGACCTACCTCACGGCGACCCCCGGGGACAGCACGGCCGCCCTGGTCTGGGATCCCCCGGCCGCTGACGGCGGATCCCCGCTGACCCGGTACACGGCCACCGCCCAACCCGGCGGCACCACGTGCACGGCCACCCCGCCTGCCACCTCCTGCACCCTGACCGGCCTGACCAACGGCACCACGTACACGGTCACCGTCACGGCCACCAACGCCGCGGGCACCTCCGGCCCCTCGGACCCCGTCGAGGTCACCCCGGTGTCCCCGATCGGCGGCAACCCGTCGGTGACCCCGCCGGA
>DASTGO010000034.1:0-11471 GCA_035719045.1 Kineosporiaceae bacterium
ATTCCTGTACGAGGGTGGGGTAGGTGTTGATGTCGTGCCGCCCTTGCAGCAGGAGGTACGGCACCTGCAGTTCGGGGACCGCTCGGAAGAGGTTGATGCGGTAGGCGAGGGGGGCCAGTGTCCGGAGGTTGAAGCTGCTGCCCAGCTGAGCTGCTGGAATGTCGAAGAGCGTGACTTCGCGGGACAGCATCCGCCGGATGAGGGGCGACATGCCGCGCTGCCCGTGCAGCATCCCGCCGAACCGCTGGACCCAGCGTTTCTGGATCATCATGCCCGACACGTATGCGTCACCGTCGCGTTGCCAGTACCCGTCGACCCGCTCCAACTCCTTCACTGCCTTGGTGTTTCCGACGGTTCTGGCCTGGTCGAGGGTGTGATGGTAGGACAGGCGGTCGCTGTCCAGGGGTACGACCGGCTGTCCCATGCAGACGAGGGCGGAGTAGTCGTCGGGGTGCCGGGCCGCGACCACCAGGCCGAGGCCGGCACCCCAGGAGTGGCCCACCAGGATGATCCGGTCCTTGCCGAACCTTCGCTTGAGGTACTCGGTCAGTTCGTGGGTGTCCTGCACGAGCTGACCGACGGTCATGGTCTGGGCGCTGATAAACGGGGAGTAGGACTTGCCGGTTCCTCGCTGGTCCCAGTGGACGACGACGTAGTGGTCCTCCAGCGCGGCGTTGACGTTCCGGCACAGGCCCATCTCCGAGAATCCAGGCCCTGCGTGCAGGAAGAGCAGCACCGGGTTCTCCGCGCTCCTGCCTCTGATGAGGACCGCCTGCGAGCAGCCGCCGAGCCGTAGCCGCCGGAACTCGGCGATGCTGCCGGAAACGACCCTGCCGTCAGAATCCCGGAACGCCGGGGTTCGTACGACGTACCGGGTGAGCAGCGCGCCTGCGAGGACGACGACCACGAGTCCAGCGACGATCGAGACGACGACCAGCAGGATCCACACCGTTCTTCTCCCCCCTGTCTTTGCCAGTTCTCATCGAGCGCCGCCGCATGGGCGGCGATGCGGGCTGGTTCACACAGCCCCGCTACGACCCCTCGAGAACGGCTGCCTCGCGGGACCCGTCCGCGAGTGCACGCTCTGCCCAGGAAGCCCATGCGACGACCGCGGCATTGAGCCGGATGCCGAGTTCGGCGGCCAGGACGCCGAAGATGTCGGCGTCGACGGGCCGACCGCCGTCCGGTCCGGTCTGTGCTGCTGCCCTGGCCTCGCCGGCCCACTCGGTGAGGTAGTCGGCGAACGCCTGGGCGTGCTGGGCGTGCCTGCGGACGAGGTCGATTCCCTCCTCGGCGGGCAGGAGCGTGACCAGGAACGCGCGGAGTGCGGCGGGATCTCGGGTGGGCGGCTCGGGCTCCGGGGAGGTCAGCCAACGGCGCAACTCCGCGCGCCCGTCGGGTGTGATCGCATAGGTGCGTCGGCCTCGAGCCCCTTCCTCAACGACCGTGGTCAGGCCTTCGTCGGCGAGGCGGTTCAGTTCCGGGTACAGCTGGCAGGCCTGGGCGTGCCAGACGTGGTCGAGCGTCTTCTGGAACACCTTGGCCAGCTCGTACCCGCTGCTCGGGCGTTGGGCGAGCAGACCGAGCAGGGCATGCCGAAGAGCCATTTTGCCACCGTACCAATATCGTTCTAGTGATGGATGTCTATCCATAGAGATTGACAGGTATGACTATACCTATAACCCGGTCTCGACATCAGTCATCGATCACGTCTGTTGTCGATCGGGCACCTGCTCCCGGGTGACCTCGTGCTCGCGGGTGGCCGGCTCGACACCGATCGCGTTCCCGTACGAACAGCAACACGGAGAGGTGGACTCTGTGAACTACGCCCCATGGTCCAAGCGGGCTGCCGGGTACCTCATCGACTGGGGAGCGCTGGACACCATCACGCCCTTCCCGGGTCAGGGACGGGCGATCCGGGCGAGGTAGCCGGCGGGGTCGGCGATCACGTCCCGGACGACGCTGGTCGCCGCACCCCGCACCGCCGCCTGCGCCCCCAGCGCCGAGACCAGGACCCGCGGGGCGGCCCACTGCGCGGACAGCACCCGGCGACCGAGTTCGTCCTCGACCGGTCCACGCAGCCAGGGGGCCAGCCGGGCGAAGCCGCCGCCGAGCACCACGGCGTCCACGTCGACCACGTTGACCAGGGCGGCCACCCCGGTGCCCAGCCACCGCCCGGCGTCGCGAATGGCGCCGACCGCCCGCTCCCGGCCCGCGGCCGCCTGGGCGACCAGTTCGTCCAGCGGCCCCCCGCCACCCCCGTTCACCGAGCCCGCGCGGCCCTCCAGCCCGGCGGCCCGCAGGATGGCGTCCTGCCCGGCGGCCTGCTCCAGGCAGCCGACCGATCCACAGCGGCAGACAGGACCGCAGTCACGGACCGGCAGGTGCCCGATCTCGCCGCTGAACCCGCGCACGCCGCGGAACAGGCGCCCGCCGACGACCAGTCCGGCGCCGATGCCGATCTCCCCGGAGACGTGCACGAAGGTGGTCAGCGGGGCATCGTCCGCGGTGTGATGGCCCCCGCACCACAGCTCGCCGAGGGCCGCCAGGTTGGCCTCGTTGTCCAGTCGCATCGGCAGGCCGTCCAGTCGCATCGGCAGGCCGTCCAGGCGGATCGGCAGGTCGTCCAGCCGCATCGGCGGGCCGCCGGTCGCGCCCTGATCCGCCAGCCGGGCGCGCAACTCGTCCAGGACGGGGACGTCGTGCCAGCCCAGGTTGGGTGCGAGCCGCAGCACCGGCTGCCGGGTCTCCACCAGACCGGGGACCGCCACGGCCAGCCCTGCCACCTCCGCCCCGGACGCCCGGGCCTCGTCCACGGCCTCGGCGACGGCGGCGGCGGCCAGGTCGAGCACGGCGCCCTGTGGCCGGTCCCGCACATCCCCTGCCAGCACCCGGCGGCCGCGCACCTCCCCCGACAGGTCGACGGTGCAGGTGGCCAGGTAGTCGACGTTGATCTCCAGCCCGATCCCGACCGGCCCGGGCGGGGCGAGTCCCAGCGGCGCCCCCGGCCGGCCGACCGCACCGGTGGCCGGGGCCCGGTCCTGCTCGGTGACCAGGCCGGCCCCGGCCAGGGCGTCGACCAGGGCGGACACGGTGGCCTTGGTCAGGCCGGTGGCCGCGGCGATCCCGGCCCGCGACACGGGCCCGCGATCGGCCACTTCGGCCAGCACGAGGGCCAGATTGTGTTCCCGTAGCGACACCTGCCGCGCCGGGGCCACTCGATTTCCGGCCATCCCTCGAGCATACTGGGGATAAGTTCAACGGGTAAACAAACTCTCGCACCACCGGCAGCCGCACCACCCGCCGACCGGGGACGGACCCCGTCGGCCCGACCGCTCGACAACCACCCGGGAGGGTGTCCGATGACCCAGCCGACCCTGCAGCCGACTCCTGCGGACAAGTTCACCTTCGGCCTGTGGACCGTGGGCTGGCAGGCCCGCGACCCCTTCGGTGACGCCACCCGGGCCGCCCTGGACCCGGTCGAGTCCGTGCACCGGCTGGCGGAGCTCGGCGCGTACGGCGTCACCTTCCACGACGACGACCTGGTGCCGTTCGGGTCCGACGCCGAGGCCCGCGCCAAGACGATCGAGGCGTTCCGGGCGGCGCTGGCCCAGACCGGCCTGAAGGTCCCGATGATGACCACGAACCTGTTCACCCACCCGGTGTTCAAGGACGGCGCCTTCACCGCCAACGACCGCTCGGTCCGCCGGTACGCCCTGCGCAAGGTGATCCGCAACCTCGACCTGGCCGCCGAACTGGGCGCGACCACCTACGTGTTCTGGGGCGGCCGGGAGGGTGCGGAGTCCGAGGCGGCCAAGGACGTCCGGACCGCCCTGGACCGCTACCGCGAGGGCCTGGACACCCTGGCTCAGTACGTGGTCGACCGCGGGTACGGGATCCGGTTCGCCCTGGAGCCGAAGCCGAACGAGCCCCGCGGCGACATCCTGCTGCCGACGATCGGCCACGGGCTGGCCTTCATCAACAGCCTGCAGCACGCCGACATGGTCGGGCTGAACCCCGAGGTCGGGCACGAGCAGATGGCCGGGCTGAACTTCGTGCACGGCGTGGCGCAGGCACTGTGGCACGGCAAGCTGTTCCACATCGACCTCAACGGGCAGAAGGGCCCGCGCTACGACCAGGACTTCATCTTCGGCCACGGCGACCTGATCAACGCCTTCTTCCTGGTGGACCTGCTGGAGAACGGCCCCGGCGGGCGGCCGGCCTACGAGGGCCCGCGGCACTTCGACTACAAGCCGCTGCGGACCGAGGACTTCGACGGGGTGTGGGCGTCGGCGGCGGCGAACATGCGGACGTACCTGCTGCTCAAGCAGCGGGCGCAGTCCTTCCGGGCCGACCCGGAGGTGGCGGAGGCGATCGCCGCGGCCCGCATCGGCGAGCTGGCCGAGCCGACCCTGGCGGACGGTGAGGGCTATCCGGGCCTGCTGGCCGACCGCAGCGCCTTCGAGGACTTCGACGCCGACGCCGTCGCCGCCCGCGGTGCCGGCTACGTGCGGCTGAACCAGTTGGCCGTCGAGCACCTCCTCGGCGCCCGCTGACCCCTCGCCCCGGCAGGCCCGTACTCCCTCGGTACGGGCCTGCCGGGGGGCCGGGAGACCCGCAGGACCCGGACGCCCCGCAGGACCGGGGGCGCCTGGTCGTCGGGACGGAGCCGAAGGCTTACCGTCGGTAGGACCGAGCGAAACGAGGAGTCCATGGTGCTGGTGGCGGGGATCGACTCCTCGACGCAGTCCTGCAAGGTGGTCATCCGGGACGCCGAGAGCGGCTCCCTGGTCCGGGAGGGCCGGGCCTCCCACCCGGACGGCACCGAGGTCCACCCCGACCACTGGTGGGCGGCGCTGCAGCAGGCCGTCCGCAGCGCGGGCGGGCTGAACGGGGTCGCCGCCGTGGCCGTCGGCGGGCAGCAGCACGGGATGGTCGCGCTCGACGAGTCCGGGGCGGTGGTCCGGCCGGCCCTGCTGTGGAACGACACCCGCTCCGCACCCCAGGCGGCCCGGCTCACCGAGCAGTTCGGCGGGGCGCAGGCGTGGGCGGACGCGGTCGGGCTGGTCCCGGTGGCCTCCTTCACCGTGACCAAGCTGGCCTGGATGGCCGAGCACGAGCCGCAGGCCGCCGAGCGGACCGCCGCGGTCTGCCTGCCCCACGACTACCTCACCTGGCGCCTGGCCGGCGGCGGGCCTGCCGCGGGATCACCGTCGGCGGGCCTGGAGGACCTGATCACCGACCGCGGTGACGCCTCCGGGACCGGCTACTACTCCGCCGCCACCGGCGAGTACCGGCGGGACCTGCTGGCCGCGGCCCTCGGGCACGACGCCGTGCTCCCCCGGGTGCTCGCACCGACCGACCCGGCCGGCAAGACGGCGGCCGGGGTGGCCGCGGCGGCCGGACTGCCCGGCGGGATCACCCTCGGCCCCGGCACCGGGGACAATGCGGCGAGCGCGCTCGGGGTGGACGCCCGGCCCGGGGACGTCATCGTCTCGGTCGGCACCTCCGGCGTGGTCTGCGCGGTGTCCGACGTGCCGGCCGCGGACCCGACCGGGATCGTCGCGGGGTTCGCCGACGCCGCCGGCGGATACCTGCCCCTGATCGCCACCCTCAACGCCGCCCGGGTGCTGGACGCCGTCGCCCGGATCCTCGGCGTGGGGCTGGACGAGCTGTCCCGGCTGGCGCTGAGCGCTCCGCCCGGCGCCGGCGGGCTGGCCCTCGTCCCCTACCTGGAGGGCGAGCGCACCCCGAACCGCCCGGACGCCACCGGCGCCCTGCACGGCCTGCGGCTGGACACCACCACCCCGGCGTACCTGGCCCGGGCCGCGGTCGAGGGCCTGCTCTGCGGGCTGGCCGACGGGCTCGACGCGATCGCCGGTCAGGGCACCCGGATCGACCGGGTGCTGCTGGTCGGCGGTGGCGCCCGTTCGGCGGCCCTGCGGGAGATCGCCCCGACGGTGCTCGGTCGCCCGGTCGTGGTCCCCCCGCCCGGGGAGTACGTGGCGGACGGCGCCGCCCGGCAGGCCGCCTGGGTGCTCACCGACGGCGCCTCCCCGCCGCACTGGGAGCGGCCCGGCAGCAGGAGCTACGAGGCCGACCCGGTGCCGGCGGTCCGGGAGCGCTACGCCGAGGTCCGGGAACTGACCGCCCGCAGACCCGGCTGACCCCGCAGGCCCGGCTGACCGCCTGCCCTCCCCGGCCGCCCGGTCCCCCCGGACCGGGCGGTCAGTCCCGGGGGAATCCGCCGCGGTGCGCCGCGATCGCGTCCCGGTACACCTCGTAGCTGCGCCGGGGACGCCGCTGCAGACTGTCGAAGTCGACCCGGACCAGCCCGAACCGCTGGGTGTACCCGTGTGCCCACTCGAAGTTGTCCAGCAGCGACCAGGCGAAGTACCCGCGGACGTCCGCCCCGTCCCGGACCGCCCGGGCCACCGCCGCCAGATGGGCCCGCAGGTACCGGACCCGCATCGGGTCGGCGACCGCGGTCCCGTCGACGGCCGCAGCCACCGCTGCGGGATCGTCCGGGTACGCCGCACCGTTCTCGGTGACCACCAGGGGCGGCGCCGCCGGGTAGGCCCGGCCGATCCGCAGCAGGATGTCGTGCAACCCGTCCGGGGTGACCGGCCAGCCCATCGTGGTCGCGTCCGGGCCCGGGTCCTCGGAGGTGACCAGGGCGGCACCGGGATACGCCCCGGAGTCCGCCGGGCCCGGCTGCTGCGCCGGCAGGTAGTACTGGTCGCTGTAGTAGTTGACCCCGAGGAAGTCCAGCGGCGCGCCGATCCGCTCCAGGTCCCCGTCCCGGACCACCCCGTCGAGGGCCGCGGACAGCCGGTCGGTGACGTCCCGGGGGTAGTGCCCCTCGAACAGGGCGTCCAGCCACCAGCGGTTCTGCACCCCGTCCATCAGCCGGGTGATCTCCCCGACCTCGGCCGCCTCCCGGCCGGTCAGCCGGGGCGAGGGACGCAGCGGGAACAGGTTGAGCACGATCCCGAGCTCGTGGTCGGCGGGGGCCTGGGCCCGCATCGCCCGGATCGCCTCGCCGTGGGCCAGCAGCAGGTGGTGGGCGGCGCGGGCGGCCTGCCCGTGGTCACGGATCCCGGGGGCGTGCTCCCCGCTGCCGTAGCCCAGCCAGGCCGAGCACCACGGTTCGTTGAGGGTCGCCCAGTGCCGCACCCGGTCCCCGAGCGCGGCGTGCACGGCGACGGCGTAGTCGGCGAACCGCGGCACGATCTCCCGGGAGGCCCAGCCGCCGAGGTCCGTCTGCAGCGGCGACGGCAGGTCCCAGTGGTACAGGGTCACCCACGGGCTGATCCCCGCCGCGAGCAGCTCGTCGACCAGCCGGTCGTAGAACGCCAGCCCTGCCGGGTCCGGCCGTCCCGTCCCCGACGGCATCACCCGTGGCCAGGCGATCGAGAACCGGTAGGCGCCCACCCCGAGATCGCGCATCAGCCGGACGTCCTCGGCGTAGCGGTGCACGTGGTCACAGGCGGTCCGCCCGTGGGATCCGTCGGTGATCGCCCCCGGGACGTCGCACAGGTCGTCCCAGATCGACCGGCCCCGGCCGTCGGCATCCCCCTCGATCTGGAAGGACGAGGTCGCCGCACCCCAGACGAAGTCGGCACCGAGTCCGGACAGGTCCACCTGCCCCGGCTGCCCGGCGTCCCCGGTGGCCGGCTGCGGGCCGGCACCGGCCTGGGCGGGCGGGGTGGGGTCGGTGGGGTCGGACTGGGCGGCGCCGGGGGCGGCGGACTGCTGGGCCATGAGCACCATCGTGGCGCAACGGGGTACCCGGACACCCGCACCTCGATCACGCGCCGTGCCCGACGATGTACGCAGAATGGCGAGTCCGCCGTCCCCGACGGAAGATCGTGATCGGCATCACGCCCGGGAGATGTGTGGTGGCGGCCGCGTGGCTAGTCTGACGCGGTGAGCGGGGTGAGCCTGGGCATCCCCCGGCTGCGCCCGGGCGGTGCGACCGGCCCCGTCACGCTGCCCGCCGATCGCCCGGCCGGCCCACGGCTGACCGACCGGTTCGGCCGGGTGGCCACCGATCTGCGGGTCAGCCTCACCGACCGGTGCAATCTGCGCTGCAGCTACTGCATGCCGCCCGAGGGTCTGGACTGGATGCCCGACGAGCGGCTGCTCACCGACGACGAGCTGATCCGGCTGATCACCATCGCGGTACGGCGGCTCGGGGTGACCGAGGTGCGGTTCACCGGTGGGGAGCCGCTGCTGCGCCGGGGCCTGGAACGCATCCTCGCCGCGACCACCGCCCTGCGCACCGCCGCCGGGACCGCCCCGCAGACCGCGGTGACCACCAACGGCCTGGGGCTGGCACACCGCGCGGAGGGCCTGGCCGGGGCCGGTCTGCACCGGGTGAACGTGTCCGTGGACAGCCTCGACCGGGCCCGGTTCGCCCGGATCACCCACCGGGACCGGCTGGCGGACGTGCTGGCCGGACTCCGGGCGGCGACCGCCGCGGGCCTGCGGCCGATCAAGGTGAACACCGTCCTGCTGCGCGGGGTGAACGACGACGAGGCCGTCCCGCTGCTGCACTGGGCCCTGGACCAGGGGTACCAGTTGCGGTTCATCGAGCAGATGCCGCTGGACCCGCACGGCGCCTGGGACCGGGAGGCGATGGTCACCGCGGCGGACATCCTCGACCTGCTCCGGACCGGCTTCGACCTCGTTCCCACCGACCCGCACACCCGCGGCGCCGCCCCGGCGGAGACCTGGCTGGTCAACGGGGGCGGGCCCGGCGGGACGGCACGGGTCGGTATCGTCGCCTCGGTCACCCGGCCGTTCTGCGGCGACTGCGACCGGACCCGGCTCACGGCCGACGGACAGATCCGCAACTGCCTGTTCGCCCGCGGCGAGACCGATCTGCGCGGCCTGCTGCGCTCCGGTGCCGGCGACGAGGAGATCGCCGACGCCTGGCGGGGTGCCATGTGGGCCAAGGAAGCCGGTCACGGGATCGACGACCCGTCGTTCCTGCAGCCCGACCGGCCGATGAGCGCAATCGGAGGATGACGTGGACGGCGCCGGCAGCGGTACCGACGGGGTCAGCGTGACGGTGCGGTACTTCGCCGGGGCCCGGGCCGCGGCCGGCACCGAGGAGGAGGCGGTCAGCCTGCCTGCTCCCGCCACCGTGGCCGGGCTGGTCGAGGTCCTGGTCGGCCGGCACGGCAGCGGTCTGGCCCGGGTCCTGGCCGCCTGCACCTTCCTGGTGGACGAGGTGGCCGGCGGGCCCGAGCGGCCGCTGCGCGACGGCACCCGGATCGACGTGCTGCCCCCGTTCGCCGGAGGCTGACCGCTCACCCGGCCCGCCGGCACCAGGATCCGGGCCACCGGCACCAGGATCCGGGCCACCGGACCGGCGTGCCGTGCGCGACCGGCCGGACGACCTCCGGTCAGGGACGGTTCCCGGTGACCTCCCAGCCTCTTCCCATCGAGTGGGTGCAGTTTCCACCCGTTGCCGGATCGTCACCCAGAGGTGAGATACCTCGGTTAGCCTCGGGCTGACCGGCCCGGTGAGACCGCACGCCGTGAGAGCGACCGGCATGACGGTGGCCCGATCAGCCGGCGGCGGTCCGGGTGGCTGCACCGACACGCGGAGGAGGAGGGCGCCCCGGTCCCGGGGGCGCCGGCCGACGACGACGCAGCGAGGCACCCCCGGTCGTCGCGAGCCTGGCCGCCCCGTGCCGGTCGTTGCGGGTCCCCGGTGCGGTACGTCGAAGGGAGCGTGTGGGTGCAGCAGGTCGAGGTGCCGGCGCCGCCCGTCGTCCGCCCGGACCCCCGTATCCCCAGCAGCGGGCCCCGGCGCACCCTCGACCGGCACTCTCTGCGCCGCTGGTTCGGCCCGGAACTGCTCGTCGCCCTGATCGCCGGAGCGGCCTTCTGCTGGCGGATCGGCTCGGCCGGACCCTGGCGGGACGAGGCGGCCACGCTGGTGATCGCCGGCCGCAGCATCCCGCAGATCCTCTCCCTGGCCCGCGGAATCGACCTGGTCCACCTGGCCTACTACCTCGGCGTGCACGAGGTGATGCGGCTGCACCCCACCCCGCTGCTGGTCCAGGGGCTGCCGGAGATCCGGATGGTGTCCGCGCTGGCCGCAGCGGCGACGGCCGGGGTGCTGGTCCGGATCGGCAGACAGTTGGACAGCCTGCCGGTCGGCGTCACCGCGGGCCTGGTGTTCGCGCTCGGCCCGATGTCCTCCCGCTACGCGCAGGAGGCCCGCCCGTACGCCCTGGTCATCCTCGCGGCGACCTTCGCCACCTACGTCCTGCTGCGCGCCTGCCGGCGGCCCTGGCTACGCCGGCGCTGGCTGCTGTACGCCGCGGCCGTGGTGGTCGCCGGGATGCTGAACGTGCTGTCCCTGTTCGTGCTCGCGGTCCATGCGGTGTACCTGCTCGGCCAGGCGCCCGCAGTGGTGCGCCGGCAGTGGCTGCGGGCCGCGACCGGGGCCCTGGCCGTGATCGCCCCGTTCGTGGTGGCCACCTTCGCCCAGCGCGGACAGGTCGCCTGGCTGGCCGCCACCGACCTGTCCAACCTGCACGACTTCTTCCTCACCGAGTACCAGACCCTCGCGCTGCCGCTGCTCGTCGTCGCCCTCGGGCTGGCCGCCCGCTGGGTGCCCGCCCTGCGCGGCGCCCACGGTGGGGCGCTGGCGCTCGGCCTGACCTGGTCGCTGCTGCCGCCGGTGGCGATGTGGCTGATCTCCCGGCAGGTCCCGATCTTCGACTGGCGCTACGCCGTGTTCACCCTGCCAGGGACGGCCCTGGTGCTGGCCAGCCTGGCCCGGGTGGCCCGTCCGCTCGGGATGGCGGTGCCGGTGGTGGCGGTGGCCCTGCTCGGCTGGCCGATGCAGCTCACCTACCGCGACCCGGTGGTCGGGCATGCCGAGGACATCCAGGGCGCCTCCGCCTACGTCGCCCGGCATGCCCTTCCCGGGGACGGCATCCTGTTCATCCCGGCGAACATGCGGCTGGTCGAGCAGTTGTACCCGCAGCGGTTCCGGGGGCTGCGGGACCTCGCCCTGGGACAGGACCCGATCACGTCCTCGACGATCAGCGGCACCGAGGTGTCCGCGGACGACCTGTCGCTGGTGGCGTCCCGGTACCCCCGGATCTGGGTGGTCGCCGGACCCTTCGGGATGGCCGAGACCTGGACCGACACCGATCGGGCGAAGGTCGAGCTGCTCATGCGGTCCTACCGGATCGTGCGGCAGCGGACGGTGCTGAAGTTCACCGTCTTCCTCTACGAGCAGGCCGGTGGCGACCCCGGCCTGCCGACCCACCCGACCACCCTGCAGCCGGACCACCCGTTCTGACCCAGATCCGCGAGTAGCGGTGGCTCCTTGTTTCCGATCATGAGGGTGGGTGCCCTTCGGCCTGCCAGGATGGGATTTGCGACGATCACATCCGGTATGACAGAAGGGCACCCGGTCAGTGAGTGTACGAGCCCGTCGG
>DASTGO010000035.1:0-54288 GCA_035719045.1 Kineosporiaceae bacterium
CCCTGCCCTGCCGTCCGTCCGGGGCCTGTCCCGGCTGCCATCCCTGCCTCCTGGTGCGGGGTCGTCGCTGCTGCTGCTGCCCGTCAGTCTCCCCTCCGGACAGCTACCGGCCGCGCTCGACCCGCCTGCGACCGGTCCGGGCGGCGGCGTGGCCACGACCCCGGACAGGCGTGGGCCCCGGGCGGCGCGCCGCTCGGGGCCCATGTCAGCCGGTCGGGTGACCGGCGGGATGGATCAGGCCGAGGCCGAGGCCGCCGCCGGCGCGTTGCCCACCTCGTCGTGCATGGCGGAGGTGCGCCGCTTGGAGACCGTCACCGCTGCGACGATCACCAGCACCGCGACACCGGCGATGGCGAGCCGCAGCGGGGTGTTCGCCGAGTCACCGGTGGACAGCTTGACCACGGCCGCCGAGATCAGCACCGAGACCAGGTTCATCACCTTGATCAGCGGGTTGATGGCCGGGCCCGCGGTGTCCTTGAACGGGTCTCCGACGGTGTCACCGATGACGGTCGCGGCGTGCGCGGGCGAACCCTTGCCGCCGTGGTGGCCGTCCTCGACCAGCTTCTTGGCGTTGTCCCACGAACCACCCGAGTTCGCCAGGAAGATCGCCATCAGAACGCCGGTGCCGATCGCCCCGGCCAGGTAGCCGGCCAGCGGGCCGACGCCGAGGCCGAACCCGACCGCGATCGGGGCCATGGCGGCGAGCAGCCCCGGGGTGGCCAGCTCCCGCAGAGAGTCCCGGGTGCAGATGTCGACGACCCTGCCGTACTCCGGCTTCTCGGTGCCGTCCATGATCCCGGGGTGCTCGGCGAACTGCCTGCGGACCTCGAAGACGATGGCGCCCGCCGCCCGGGTCACCGCGTCGATCGCCAGGCCCGAGAACAGGAACACCACGGCCGCACCGATGATCAGGCCGACGAGCACATTCGGGCTGACGATCTGGTACGCGGTGATCGCGTCGTTCGCCGTCTTGCCGGCCTTCTCCAGGGCGGTGGTGACCGAGTCGTTGTACGAGCCGAACAGCGCGGTGGCCGCGAGGACCGCTGTGGCGATCGCGATGCCCTTGGTGATCGCCTTCGTGGTGTTGCCCACCGCGTCGAGCTCGGTGAGGATCTGGGCCCCGTTGCCCTCGACGTCCCCGGACATCTCCGCGATGCCCTGGGCGTTGTCGCTGACCGGGCCGAAGGTGTCCATCGCGACGATGACGCCGACCGTGGTCAGCAGGCCGCAGCCGGCCAGCGCGATGAGGAACAGGGCGACGATGACCGAACTGCCGCCGAGCAGGTACGCGCCGTAGACGGCCGCACCGATGATGACGGCGGTGTAGACCGCGGACTCCAGACCCACGCCGATCCCGGACAGGACGACGGTGGCCGGGCCGGTCAGCGAGGTCCGCGCGACGCTGATCGTCGGCTTCTTGTCGGTGCCGGTGAAATAGCCGGTCAGCCAGAGGATGACGCCGGCCAGGACGATGCCGAGCAGGACCGCGCCCACCGCGGCCAGGCGCGGGTCACCGCTGAGGCCCGCCACGTCGGCGTTGGCGCCCGTCAGGTCCGAGAACTTGGCGGGCAGGTAGGTGTATGCGGCGATGGCGCACAGCACCGCGGACACCACGGCCGAGATGTAGAAGCCACGGTTGATCGCGGTCAGGCCGTTCTCGCCCGGCCGGGGCCGGGTGACGTAGATCCCGAGCGCGGCGGTGATGGCGCCGATGCCCGGCACGATGAGCGGGAACACCAGACCGTGCTCGCCGAAGGCTGCCTTGCCGAGGATCAGCGCGGCCACCAGGGTCACCGCGTAGGACTCGAACAGGTCCGCGGCCATACCGGCGCAGTCACCCACGTTGTCGCCCACGTTGTCGGCGATGGTGGCGGCGTTGCGGGGGTCGTCCTCGGGGATGCCCTGCTCCACCTTGCCGACCAGGTCCGCACCCACGTCGGCGGCCTTGGTGAAGATGCCGCCGCCGACCCGCATGAACATCGCGAGCAGGGCGGCGCCGAAACCGAAGCCCTCCAGGACGGCCGGGGCGTTCGCCTTGTAGATCAGCACGACGATCGACGCGCCGAGCAGACCGAGGCCCACCGTCGCCATGCCCACGACGCCGCCGGTGCGGAAGGCGATCCGCATGCCCTCGTCGCGGCTCTCGTGCGTACCCTCGCGGGCAGCGGCGGCCACCCGGACGTTGGCCTTGACCGCCAGCGTCATGCCCAGGTAGCCGATGGTGGCCGAGAAGGCGGCACCGACGAGGAAGAAGATGCTCCGGCCGAGCAGGACGGGACCGTCCTCGGCAGGGAGCAGGAACAGCAACGCGAACACGACCACGGCGAAGATGCCGAGGGTCCGGAACTGCCGGTTGAGGTACGCCGAAGCGCCCTCCTGCACCGCCCGGGCGATGGTCTTCATGTTCTCGGTGCCCTCACCGGCCCGGAGAACCTGACCGCGGAACAAAGCCGCCATCGCCAGCGCGACCACGGCGATCACCGCGACGATGGCTACCAGGGTCAGGTTTCCGCCGGTCAGGGACACCGTCGCTGCACGAGCAGCGCCATGGTAGGTGCCTGGCATCCGTCCTCCTCGACGTGTGCGGGCCCGCCCGGCCCGGCCGCGAGCTCAGAGATCGCCGAAGCCGCATGTCAGGACGGGTCTTAGGTGGTGTGCAGGCATACCAGACAGACCGCCGGCCACCGGAATGCCGGGCAGTCTACGGAACGTGACGGCAAGCACCAAAGCGGGGCGCCTGTGACCTAGTACACCGGCAGAGCAACCGAGAATCGGGACCGATCAGGATAATCCCGGCTGGGCCCGGGCCGTGGCCGGTGCGAGAGTGCCACAAAGTCGATCCTGGCTGCACGCATCGCCAGGTGCCCGTCCCGGGCGTGTCCTCGCCCAACGGTGGGGTTCGCTCGACCGGTGGCGGGGATCGCGGCGGCAGGCGGTCCGCCGGTCGGGTCCGCCGGTCGGGTGCGGGTGACGTGCGGGCGGAGGTCAGTCCTGCGGGTGCGGGATCTGCACGCCGGGGTCTGTCGGCCGGGACGGCGAGGCCGGTCAGTGGCCGTTGGCGCGACCCTGCCAGGTCAGGCAGACGACACCGCCCGCGCCGCCCGGCCCGTCGACGACCGTCACCACGTCGGCGAGCCCGCGCACCAGGGCCAGCGCGATGTGCTCCTCGTCCAGGTCGACAGCACCGGCATGGTCGGTGACCTCGACCACGAAGGTCGCCGGACCGTCGTCCATCTGCACGACGAGCCGCTCGGTGACCCCGGACCGCTGGCAGCGCCGGACCGCCCGGGCGCACACCTCGCCCACCGCCAGGCGCACCTCGTCCAACCGCGCCTCGTCCAGCCCCGCGCGCCGAGCCGTCGCCACTGCCACCAGCCGCGCCGTCCGGACATGCTCAGGCGCAGGCTGGAAACGCAATGAAACGATCGCCACCGACGTGCTGGTCCCTTCCGCCGCGCTCAGCCGGTCCGCTCGGAGGTGTCCGTCACCGCCGACAGGGCCTCGGCGAGGGTCGCGTGGATCGGGAACACCTTGGTCAGACCGGTGATCTGGAACACCTTGAGGATCTTCTCCTGAGCGCAGACCAGCCGGAGAGTGCCGTCATGGGACCGCACCCGCTTCAGGCCGCCGACCAGCACGCCCAAGCCCGTGGAGTCGAGGAACTCCACGCCTGCCATGTCCACGACCAGGTTGTAGTGGCCGGAGGCGACCAACTCGTTGAGCCGCTCACGCAGTCCGGGTGCGGTGTACACGTCGATCTCGCCACTGACGGAGATGACCGTGTGCTCCCCCTCCTGCCGGCTGCTGACGGTGAGCTCCACAGAACCTCCCTCTCATGTCCGCACCGGACGGCGACCACCCGATCGCCCCCTCTGTGGCATTCAACCACCCCTGGGCGGACTTGCCCCCGGGGCACACACTCCTTTCCCGGGGCGCACACTCCTTTCCCGGGGCACGCTCTCCCACCCGAGGCACGCACGCCTTCGCCGGGGCACACTCCTTCCGACCAGGCACACTCGTTCCGGCCAGGGAAGGCTCCCGCGACACCACCGTGCCGGTGCCGGGCGCACCGTCCCGGCGGCCCGTCCGGTCGCGGGATACGTCACCGGCGCCGTCGTGCACCGGATCCGGGGACCTGGCCGGACCCGGTGCGCGACGCTGTCGGTGTCAGGGGCGAGACTGCGGGGATGGACGCAACGGGACGCCTGCTCGGCGTGCCCGGACGGCAGGAGCGGGCCCGTCACGTGGAGACGATCCCCGCCCGCGCCGGGCTGACCGTGGAGTGGCCGGCCTGGAGCGATCCAGGGCTGGTCGAGGCCCTGCGAGGGGCGGGGGTACCGGCCCCGTGGCGGCATCAGGCCGAGGCTGCGGAGGCCGCACGAGCTGGGCGGCACGTCGTGGTCTCGACCGGGACGGCCTCCGGTAAATCCCTCGGCTACCTGCTGCCCGTGCTGACGGCCATCCGGGAGGGAGCCCGGCAGCCGTCCGGACGGGCCGTCACCGCGCTGTACCTGGCCCCGACGAAAGCGCTGGCCGCCGATCAGTTGCAGGCGGTGCAGGCCCTGGACCTGGACGGGGTCCGGGCCGCGACCTATGACGGGGACACCCCGCCGGAGGAGCGCCGCTGGGTCCGTGACCACGCCGGCCTGGTGCTGACCAACCCCGATCTGCTGCACCATTCCCTGCTGCCGGGTCATGCCCGCTGGAAGCCGTTCCTGCGCAGCCTGCAGTACGTCGTGGTCGACGAATGCCACCACTACCGCGGCGTGTTCGGGTCCCATGTGGCGGCGGTGCTGCGCCGGCTGCGGCGGGTGGCGGCCCGGTACGGGTCCGACCCGGTGTTCATCCTCGCCTCGGCCACCACCGCCGACCCCGCGGCGACCGCCCGACGGCTCACCGGCCTGGAGGTGGCCACCGTCGCTCAGGACCACAGCCCGCGCGGGCGCACCGACGTGATTCTCTGGGAGCCACCCCTGCTGCCGGGCGGCGGCGAGCACGGGGCACCCACCCGGCGGACCGCTCTGGCCGAGACAGGGGAGCTGCTCGCCGATCTGGTCGCAGACGGGGTGCGCACCCTGGCCTTCGTGCCGTCCCGCCGCGGGGCCGAGCTGGTCGCGGCCTCGGCCCGGCGCCTGCTGTCCGAGGTGTCCCCGCAGCTGCAGGACCGGGTCGCCGCCTACCGCGCGGGCTACCTGCCGGAGGAACGCCGGCAACTGGAGCGCGCGCTGCGGGACGGTTCCCTGCTCGGCCTGGCCACCACCAGCGCCCTGGAACTCGGTATCGACGTGGCCGGGCTGGATGCCGTGCTGATCTGCGGCTGGCCGGGCCGGCGGTCGTCGCTGTGGCAGCAGACCGGGCGGGCCGGGCGGCGGGGCAGGGATGCGGTGTCGGTGCTGGTGGCCCGGGACGATCCGCTGGACACCTACCTGGTGCACCATCCGGAGGCGGTGTTCGGGCAGGAGGTCGAGGCGACCGTGCTCGACCCGGACAACCCCTATGTGCTCGCCCCGCATCTGGCGGCGGCCGCGGCCGAACTGCCGCTGACCGAGGCGGACCTGCCGCTGTTCGGCCCGGCCACGCAACCTCTGCTGGACACCCTCGTGCAGCGGGGTGTCCTGCGCCGCCGCCCGACCGGATGGTTCTGGACCCGTCCCGAGCGCCCGACCGACCTCGCCGATCTGCGCGGGACGGGTGGCGAACCGGTCCGGATCGTCGAGGCGGACACCGGCCGGGTGCTGGGCACGGTGGACGCGGGCGCAGCGCACCACAGCGTCCACGCCGGCGCCGTGTACGTACACCAGGGCCGGTCCTGGCTGGTCCGGGAACTGGACCTGGCCGACCGGCACGCACTCGTCGAGCCGACCGGGGACGAGGTCGCCACGCAGGCCCGGGAGCAGACCGACGTCCGGGTGCTGGCCGTGCGGGAGGAGCAGTCCTGGGGTGAGGTAGGCCTGGCGTTCGGTCCGGTCGAGGTGACCTCGCAGGTGGTCTCGTTCCTGCGCCGGGATGTCCGGACCGGGCGGGTGCTCGGCGAGCAGCCCCTCGACCTGCCGGCGCGGACCCTGCGCACGACGGCGGTCTGGTGGACGATGCCCGAGCACGTCCTGGCCGTCGCGGGGGTGGACCCCGCGGACATTCCCGGCGCCGCCCACGCCGCCGAGCATGCGGCGATCGGGATGCTGCCCCTGGTGGCCACCTGCGACCGATGGGACATCGGCGGAGTGTCCACGGCGCTGCACCCGGACACCGGGGCACCCACGATCTTCGTCCACGACGGTCATCCCGGCGGTGCCGGGTTCGCCGAGCGCGGATACCGCTGCGCGACCACCTGGCTGCGGGCCACCCGGGCCGTGCTGGGCGACTGCGAATGCGACAGCGGCTGCCCGTCCTGCGTGCAGTCCCCCAAGTGCGGCAACGGGAATGAGCCCCTGGACAAGGCGGCCGCCGCCCGACTGCTGGACGCCGTCCTGGGGGCCTCGCCGGTGCCGGCGGGATCCGCTGCCGCGTCAACCGTTCCCGCCTCGCCGCAGCAACTGGACCTGCGCACGCCGGGCCCGGGGGTCGGCGCCGCCGCGGAACCCGAGAGGTCCCCGGCGGCGGGCTGACCGGCACGGGCCACCGCTCGGGCGGGTCCGAAGGCGGCCAGCGCCCCGGGCACGGCCACCACGACCCGGACGGTCACGCTGCCATCGGCCCCCGGTACGCAACTGTCCAGACTGGCTCCGTTGGCCGACGCGGTCCCCGCCGCACGGGTGCAGTCCGCAGCCGGCCAGGCAGAAGCCGCCGCCAGGGCCGCCAGATCCGCCGCGGCCTGCGCCCGGTGCCGGACCGCCACGACCTGCCCGAACAGGGACGCCAGCAGCCCGAGCAGACAGCCCACGGCGACCAGGGCCGCGGTGAGCACGGTGCCGCTGCCCCGGTCCCGGCCGTTCACGGCTGTTCCACCGGACCGGTGGCACGTGCCCGGACGGTGACCACGGACCAACCGGTGCCCGGCATCTGGACCGGCGCCGACACCTCGACGTCGATGTCGCCGCCGTGCCCGGACACCACCACCCGGGCGCCGTCCGGACCGAAGCCCCGGGCGACCGCGCCGATCCGGTCCAGCGACTCTCCCCGTGCCGCCTGCCGGGCACCTGCCCGCGCGGCATCGATGCACTGCACCTGGGCTACGGCCACCCGGCCGACCGCCAGCACGACGGCGAGGACGAGGACCACGGACGGCAGGCCGAGGGCCAGTTCGGCGGTCACCGACCCCCGGTCCCGGCGGCTGCCCATCTCAGCCGACCGCCAGGGCCCGCCGGATCAGGCCGAACAGCAGGTCCCGGACCTCACTGCTGCGCAGCAGGGCCAGCAGCAGCCCGGCGAACCCGCAGGCCGCCAGGGTGGCGATCGCATACTCGGCGGTCGCCATTCCGGACTCCGCCCATGCCCCCGACGACCGCCACGGCCTTCGGCGGGCCCGTCCGCCCATCGGCACACGGTCCTTCCCCGCCGGACCGGTTCCCGCCTGACCTGTTCCCGCCTGACCGGTTCCCGCCTGACCGACCCCTGACTGACCGGTTCCCGCCTGTGGCTTCGGACCCACCTGGTTCACCCTGCCCCTTCTGCTCCGGCGGCCGGCCGGTCCGGGCGCCCTCGTGGCGCGGTTGCGAGCCTGCTCGGTGCGGCCGGCCCCGGGGCGGGTGCACCGGACGGGCTGTGGACGGCGGGACGGTCCGGACGGCTGTGCACGACCGGAGTCCTCGGGCACGCGGAGGACCGGCGCCACCGAACGTCCGGGATCACCCGGCACCCGGGGAGTCGCGCAGGGAGTCCGGTGCACACCTGGCTGGGGATCACCCGGCACGCAGGAGGTCCAGGACCAGCGGCACGACGGTCACCACGACGAACGCGGGGAGCAGGCACAGTGCCGTCGGCAGCATCACCAGCACCGCGAGCCGCTGTGCAGCCAGTGCCTGCTCCCGGGCCCGGCGCCTGCGCTGCTCGTCCGCGGCCGCCCGCAGCAGTCCCGCGGGTCCGAGGCCGGTGCGGACAGCCAGGTCGAGGGCGGCATGCAGCGGTCCCCAACCGGGGTGTCCGGGATCGCAGGCGGCCAGGTCCGCCGCCGAGGGGTCACCGGAGTCGGCCAGGCACCCGGCCACCAGGGCCACCGCCCGCGACGGCGGCGCGCCCGCCTCGACCACCGTGGCGACCAGGTCGATCACCACCGGAACGGGCACCGTCCGGGCCGGACTGCCCCGGCCCCCGGCCCGCAGCCGCCCGCCCGATCCGCCTGTCCCACCTGATCCGCCTGTCCCACCTGAACCGCCTGGCCTGCCTGACCTGACCGGGTTCCGGCGACCACCCGACTCCGCCGGCAGCAGCCGCTGCAACCGCACCCGGCTGCCCGGCCCGGCGGACAGGTATGCCGACAGCCCGGCGAGCAGGGCCGACAGCCCGGCCGTCATCCCGTCCTCCGAGGTCCGGGGGCGCCCCGCCACGAACCACTCATCCGCCGGCCCGCTCCGCCCGCCGGACCAGGGCCGCCGTCCAGCGGCGCCCCGTGAGCCAGAAGCCGCCCCCGATGAGCAGGCAGATCCGCCCTGCGGTCGTGCCGAGCAGGGTCGAGGCCGGATCGGCACCGAGCAGGGCACCGAGCAGGACGCCCCCGAAGGGCAGCCAACTCAGGACGGTGGCCGTGGCCCGGGGTCCGGCGAGCGCGGTGTCCCGGGCGGCGGCCGCTGCCGCATCCGCCCTGACCGCCACGGCGAACCGTTCCAGGACCTCCGCCTGCGGTGCTCCGGCCCGGTCCGCGACGTCGCAGGCGACGGCCAGCCAGGCGAGGGCAGGCGGTCCCCCGGCGGACCGCAGGACCGGGCCGGCTCGCCCACCGGCAAGGACCTGGGTGGCCACGGCGGCGCAGAGCGGGCCGGTCGCCCCCGCGGCCTCGGCCAGCGCCTGCCAGATCCGCGCGGTCGGCAGTCCCGCCCTGGCCAGGGCGGCGACCTGTTCGGCGAGTTCCGCCGGATCGACCCCGGGATGCTCCCCGCGACGCCCGGGCACGGGCCACCACCGGACCGGCCGCCCGGTGGCGGGACTGGACGCGGTGGGCCTCCAGGCCCCGCCGTGCCCGGCCTGCAACTGCCGGCCGAGCAGTCCGGCACCTGGCAGCCCGTCGTCAGACCGGGCGCCGTCGCCCGGGCCGAGGATCCGCCGCAGCCGCCGGGCAGACCGAGGCCGCAGCAGGAGCCCCGCCGCCGCGGCCGACAACATGGCTGAGACCAGGACGCTCATGGGCACCCGTCCAGCGGCGGGAAGTGACGTGCCGGGGAGAGCCCGAGCCTGCGGGCGAGCACCGGCCACCCCGGTCCGGCCGAACCGTCCACCTCGCCGGGTTCGCGGCGCAGTGCCGTCCGCACGGCCAGGCCGTCACCGCCACCACCGACCACCGCGGCGACCTCCACCACCCGGCGCCGCCCGTCCCCGCCCCGCTCCAGGTGCACCACGGCGTCCAGGGCTGCTGCCGCCTGAGCCCGGACGGCCTCCCGCCCGAGCCCGGCGAGCAGTCCCAGCGCCTCCAGCCGGGCCGGGACCTCCGCGGGTGAGTTCGCGTGCAGCGTCCCGCAACCGCCGGCGTGCCCTGTGTTGAGCGCGGCGAGCAGGTCCCGGACTTCGGAGCCTCGGCACTCCCCCACGACGATCCGGTCCGGCCTCATCCGCAGTGCCTGGCGGACCAGTTCCTCCAGCGGGACGGCTCCGCGCCCCTCGACATTCGCGTGCCTGGCCTCCAGCCGGACCACATGCGGGTGGTCGGGCTGCAGTTCCCCGACGTCCTCGACCAGCAGCAGCCGTTCCGCCGCCGGGACCAGGGACAGCAGGGCGGCCAGCAGGGTTGTCTTCCCCGCCCCGGTGCCACCGGTGACCAGGAAGGCCGCCCGCTGCGTGATCAGCCGGAGCAGGACCTCCCCCCAGGACCCCGGCACGCAGCCGGTGGCGACCAGGGCGTCCAGGTCCAGCCGCCCGGCCCGCAGGACCCGCAGGCTGAGATGGGTCCCGGCCGGGGACACCGGTGGGATCACCGCGTGGAGCCGGATGCCGCCGGGCAGGCGGGCGTCCACCCACGGGACGCTCTCGTCGAGCCGCCGGCCGGCCGAGGTCGCCAGCCTGACCGCCAGCGCCCGGACCTCGTCCTCGCCGCCCAGGTCGACGGCCACCCGGCGCAGCCCACCACCGCGGTCGACCCACACCGAACCCGGACCGTTGACGAGGACGTCGGTGACCCGCACGTCGTCGACGAGGGGTCGCAGCGGCCCGAGTCCCCAGGCATGTTCACCGACCCCCGTCACCGTCGCGGCCAGGTCACCGACGCCGAGCACCCGTCCCCGGGCCCCTGCCGCCGCCCGGACATGGCGGGTGAGCTCGACGGCGCTCGGCAGGCCCACCCCGGCGGTCCGTGGAACCTGCGGTCCGGGACCGTCGACGGGGCCGGCCAGGCGAGCCCGGACGTCACCGACGAGCCCGCGGACCCCCGTCGCCGGATCGCCGGCCGCCCCGGGAACGGTGCCGCTCATCAGTCCAGCACCTGGGAGAGCAGGCGGCGGCACAGCACCGGCAGGGCGCCGCGGGAACGGCCGGGCAGGGCCTCCCCGCGGTCCAGGGCGGTCGCCACGGCCGGTTCGGTGCGCAGTTCGCCGGCCAGCGGCAGGCCCAGGGCGTCCGCGACGGCGTCGGCCGGCAGTCCGGACGGCGCCGGTCCCCGGACCACGAGGCGCTGGTCGGCGACGGTCCGGTCCAGTTGCGCGCAGACGGCCGCGGCGGCCGCGGTGGCGCGGACCTCGGCGGGTACCACGACGAACACCGTCCGGCAGGCCCGGGAGGCCGCCCGGTCACCGGGACCGAACCTGCGGGTGAGGTCCAGCACGATCAACTCGAACTCGCGGGCCGCCGTGCCCAGGACCGCCTCCACGGCGGCCGCTCCCGGACCGGGTTCCTCCGACCAGGAGCCGCAGGCCGGGCCGGACGTCTGCGCGGATGGGGACGACGCGGCCCCGGCGTCCTCGGCGGGGAACCGCCCCCAGGTCAGCACCCGCAGATCTGGCACCCCGGGAAGCATGGACGCCAGCACGCCGGGCTGGAGCCGACCCCGGGCCCCGGCCAGGTCGGACCAGCGCAGACCGCCCTCCTCCTCCAGCCCGAGCAACAGGTCCAGCCCGCCGCCGAGCGGGTCGTTGTCCACGAGCAGGGTGCGCACCCCCGACCGGGTGGCGACCGACGCCAGGCCGACGGCAAGGGTGCTGGCACCGGCACCGCCCCGGCCGCCGATCACCCCCAGGACCGCTGCGGTCGGCGGCGGGCTGACCGCGTCGACGATCCGGTCCAGCAGCCACGGCTCGCCGTCGGGGAGCACCACCACCTGCTCCGCGCCGCATGCGATCGCCCGTCGCCAGACCTCGGGTTCGGGATCCGAGCCGCAGACCAGCACCACCCCGTCCCGGCGTTCCCCGCCCGGATCCACCTCCGCACCGACCAGGATCAGCGAGGCCCGGATCCGGGACGACCAGCCCACGGGCAGATCCGAGCGCAGGTGGAGTCCGATCCCGGCGGCCTCGGCCAGCGCGGACAGGCGGTCGGCCAGCCACGGCTCACCGGTGACGGCCACCACCTCGCCTGCCCCCGGACGCACCGCCGCGCCTCCGGCCGGAACGGACATCGGGAAGGGGATGGCTGCTGCCGGGCCCACGGGCACCTCCGGAAGGGGTGCCCGGACACCGGCACCGCTGGCGGGACACCGGTGATCCGGCACCACCCCGACCCTCTCCGGACCGGTGCCCGGCCACCAGGGCCACCGACCAGGCCTGTGGACGACGTGGCGTGAAGGCTGCCTGTGGACGGCCGACGACGCCGGTCGGCCGCTGGCCCGCAGCCGTTCCGGGCCGCCGGAACAGGAGGACGCGCCGCGTTGGAGTGGACGGGATGTGAGCAAAATGCGACGGCCCCCGCTGGGGGGGAGCGGGGGCCGTCTGGCAGGTCCGGCTCGGGGGGGAGGAGTCGGACCTGACGGCACGGCAATCAAGCCGGCGCGGCAAGTGTGTACCCCACGGGGCTTCACTGCAACTGCCCCTGCCGAGGATGACCATGAGCCGGGGAAAGTTTCTGGTTCCGCCACCGATTTCGTTGTCTGTTACACCAACTTCGACGAGATCCGAAGTATCGCGGAAAACGGTCAAGTCGCAGGGTTCGCCACGAGCCGCCTCGCGAACGACCGCACGCCGCGCCGAACCCGCCGCCCGTCCGACGGACCGCACCGTTCGCCCGGGCGGGGAAACGCGGATCGTGAGAGCCGGACCCCGGCGAGCCCCACGATCCTGCGCGATGAACGTCACGACTCACCGTCGACCCTCATCTCGAGGGCATCCAGCGGCATCTCGTGGGCAGGTCGACCCTCATCCCGCGGGCAGGTGGACACCGCCTGCGCACCGCTGTGCTCACGATCTGAGCGACGGGATCGCCCGACCTATGCTGGCGTTCGTGACCTTTCCCGCCCTGCGCGCCGCGGCGTTCTTCGACCTGGACAAGACGATCATCGCCCGATCGAGCACCCTGGCGTTCTCCCGGCCGTTCTACGCCGGTGGCCTGATCACCCGCCGGGCCGTGCTGCGCAGCGCCTACGCGCACTTCCTGTTCATGGCCGGCGGGGCGGACCACGACCAGATGGAGCGGATGCGGGAGTACCTGTCCAAGATGGTCACCGGCTGGGACGCCCAGCAGGTCCGCGACATCGTTGCCGAGACGCTCACCGATCTGATCCAGCCGGTCGTCTACCGCGAGGCCACCGCACTGATCGAGGAGCACAAGGCGGCCGGGCGCGACGTCGTCATCGTCTCCTCCAGCGGCGCCGAGGTGGTCGAACCCATCGCCGCGATGCTCGGCGCGGACCGCGCCGTCGCCACCCGGATGGTGGTCAGGGACGGGCACTACAGCGGCGAGATCGAGTTCTACTGCTACGGCGCGAACAAGGCCACGGCCATCCGGGAACTCGCCGACGAGTGTGGCTACCACCTGCCGGACTGCTACGCCTACAGCGACTCGATCACCGACGTGCCCATGCTGCGGGAGGTGGGCCACCCGACCGCGGTCAACCCTGACCGGGCCCTGCGCAAGGAGGCCACCGCCCAGGACTGGCCGGTGCTCGACTTCATCCACCCGGTACGGCTGCGGGACCGGATGCCCCGGGTGAGTCCGCCCACGGCGCCCACCGTCGCGATCGCGATCGGTGCGGGCGCGGCCACCGCCGGACTGGTCTGGTTCGCCACCCGGCGCCGGATGAGGGCCGCGTCATGACCCGCCCGGGTCTCCACCCCGTACCCGGCCGCGATCGACACCCCTGACCACCCCGGAACCGGCCGCCCCCAGGGGATGGCGCCCCGTCACCGGACCGACGGGCAGACCATCGGACGACGAGCCGCCACCCGAACACGAGCAGCCGCCGGACGGGGGACGGCGGGGTCCCCAGCGAGGGCACCGGACAAGAACGTGGGTGCCGGACAGGGGACGGCGGCGTCCCCGCTCGGAGGGCGCCGCCGTCTCGCACGGCCCGCGGGCTACCAGGCGTGCACCGGCAAGTCGTCGGACCGGGTCCAGCCCGTCTCGACGCGTCCTTTCGTGGACTGCCCGCACGTGGGTACCTGCGTGCCGCGCGGTCCTCCATCCGCCGGAGCGAATGTCCGACCGTCACGCCATGTCTACTCCTCGTGGCCGGGAGCCGGAAGGTCTGCCGCCGACCTGTGCGCCGAGCGGTCGTTGAGGATGATCTACCTGGTCAGACCCTTGGTGACCGCTTCCCCGGGTGGACACGCAGCGACAGCGGCGGCCCGGGAGGGGACGGACTTTTGCGAGATGTCGTCACCGTCCGTAGATTCGTCATAACCTTCCGCCATGCATGACGTCCGTCCGGGAAGACAGGGCCGGATCGGCACACCACTGCTGCTGGCGCTGTCGGGCGGGTACCTCGCGCTGTCCGCCGCCGCCTTCCTGCTGGTGCAGCCGCCCGGTGGGGCATCCACACCTGCGCTGTGGTTCCCCCCGATCGGACTGGCCTACGGGTACCTGCTGCGCAGCGGCGTGCGCGGGGTCCCCGTGGTCGCCGTGGCCCTCGCCTGCGGAACCCTCCTGCAGGCGGCCGCCTCCGCCCAGCACGGCGGCCTGTGGCGGGCGATGGCCGTCGACGCCGGGATCGCCACCTGGCTGGCAGGGTGCGCCCTGACCCAGCGCCGGCTGTGGCACGCCCGGCCGACCGCCACGGACCTGGCCTGGCTCGCCCTCTTCGGGATCGCCCTGGCCCCCGTCGGCGCGGCGGCGATCAGCACCCTGGCGGCCGGGACATCCGGGCTCGCCTCCGACGGCTGGGCACGCCGGGTGCTCGGGGACGCGACGGCCGTGGTCACCCTGGCCCCGGCGTTCTACCTGGTCTCGGAGGAGGCCCTGACCCGGATCAGGCTGGCCCCCGAGGTCACCCGGTACCGCCGTCTGGCCGTGGTGGGGCAGGCCAGCGTCATCGCGGTGATCCCCGCCCTGTTCGTCCTGCTCACGGCGCCCAGGCCGGGGGCGCTCAGCATGCTGCCGCTCGCCCTGGCGCCGCTGTGCTGGCTGGCGGTCGGCCGGGACCTGACCCGGGCCTCGATCGTGCTGGCCGGCTGCGCCCTGCTGCTCGGTGCCACGGCCGAGGCCAGGTTCGGGGACTCGCTGTCCACGTTCCAGCTCCAGTCGGTCATGTTCGCCGCGGCGACAGCAGCGCTGCTCGCCGGTGCCGGACTGGTCGCCGAGGCCGGTGCCGCCCGTCTGGAGGCCGTGCAGACCACGCGGTGGCGGGCCCTGGTCGGGGTCGCGCCCGCCGTGGTGGCCCGGATCGACCGGTCCGGCCGCTGGACCACCGACCCCGATGCCCGCCAACCGGGTGCCCAGGCCGTGGTCGACCGGGCGGCACGGGTTCCCGCCCTGGTCCGGGCGGCGGCGGCCGGGAGCGCCGATACCGTGCACTGGCGCTGCGACGAGGACGAGGGACGGCGCTTCGTCACCCACCTCACCCCGCTGCCGGACGGTGGTTGCCTGGCGGTGACCACCGAAACCACCGGGCTGCACAGTGCCGAGGTGGCCCTGGCCTGGGAGCGCAGCCACGACCGGGCCACCGACCTGCCGAACCGCGACCTGCTGCTGGCGACGACCGAACACCTCCTCGGCGAGGGCACCGCGCACGCAGCAGCGGGCGCCGGTCCCTCGGTCCACGGCGACGGGCACGCCGGCACCGTCACCGACGACGCACCCGGGGGCGCCGGCGCCTGCCTGGTCCTCGTCGACGTGGACCGGGCCGGCTGGCGGGCCGAGTTGCTGCAACTGGATCCCGCCCAGCTCATGCTCACGCTGGCCGAACGCCTGCGCGGTCTGCTGGACCCCCGGCTGCTCGCCGACGGCCGGGCGCTGGTGGCCCGGATCGGCGACGACCAGTTCGGCCTGCTGGTGCCGGGCGATGCGCACACCTGCCGCGAACTGGCCGCCCGGATGGTCGCGGCCCTGCGGCGGCCCGCCCCCACCCCGCGCGGCCCGATCTCGGTGACCGCCTGGGCGGGGGTCGCGCAACTGGAACCCGGTCGCCCGGCCCGGGAGACCCTCCACCTGGCGGCGACGGCGCTGCACACGGCGATCGAACGCCATCACCAGCCGGTCGTGGTGCTCGACGATCTGTCGGTCGCCACCACCGCGCAGCGGGCCCGGCTGGTCGGCGAGGTGGCGGGCGCGATCGACCGGGGCGAACTGGAGGTGGTGTTCCAGCCGGACGTGCGGCTGCCGGACGGGCGGCTGAGCGGGGTGGAGGCACTGGTCCGGTGGCGGCGGCCCGAGGGGTTCGCGACGGCGACGGACCTGTTCGTCCGGCTCGCCGAGGAGGCCGGAGCGGTCCAGGCGGTCGACGCCTGGGTGATGGAGGAGTCCCTGGGCCGGCTGGGCGCCTGGCTGCACGAACACCCGGACTGCGACCTGGAGCTCGCGCTCAACATCAGCCCGCTGTCCCTCACCGAGGACCTCCCGGACCGGCTGTTCGAGGCCTGCCTGCGTCATGACGTCCCGCCCTGGCACCTCCGGCTGGAGGTCACCGAGAGCGCCCTGGCCGACGACTCCACCGCTCCAGGGGTGCTGCGCCGGCTCCGCTCCCGGGGCTGCCGGGTGGCCCTGGACGATTTCGGCACCGGCTACGCCTCCCTGTCCCGGCTGCACCGACTGCCGGTCGACGTGGTCAAGCTGGACCGCAGCTTCCTGTCCCCGATCACCGAGGACGAGGCGGGCCGGTCGCTGGTCTCACTGGTGCTCGGACTGGCCGGACCGCTGCGGGTCGAGGTGGTCGTCGAGGGTGTGGAGACCCCGCAGCAGCGGGACCTGCTCATCGACCTGGGGTGCCGGCGGGCGCAGGGATTCCTGTTCGCCCGGCCCTGCCGCCCGGAGATGATCGACGAGCTGCTCGCCTCCGGTCTGCCCCTCGGCGGCCTGTCGGCCACTGCCCCGGCACCGTCCGGACCGGGCCGGACCTCCGGCGGGGTCTGGGCCGGGCCGGCGGACGGACCTGCGGTCTGGCTACGTTCGGCCTCCGTGACCGCCGGGCCGGGCGGGCTGCCGGCGATCAGGCCGCCGTCCCCGCGCAAGGTGCGCGCGGCGGCCGGGCACTGAGCCGGTCAGGTCCGTCGGGTCGGTCCGGGAGCCGTTCAGTCCGGGAGCCGGCCGGCCAGGACCGCGTCACAGACCGCCTGCCCCTCCAGAGCCCCGGCCTGCACGGCCTCGCCGAAGCCGCACACCCAGCCCGTGACACCCGACGGCCGGCCGGTGGCGTAGTCCGACAGCGCCTGCGAGTAGGTGACACCCGCCGCGACCAGGGCGGGCTCCCAGACCGCGACCCCGCTGGCGTCCAGACCACGCTCGACCACCACGGCCCGGCACAGGGCCCGGGCCACCAGCCCGTTGCCCGCGGAGAACGGGCGGACCACCGCCACCTCGGCATGCACCAGGGCGGCGACCAGCAGGGCGGGCACCGAGGCCGGCGCCCGCATCAGGGCGGCCAGGGACTCCAGCCGCCCCGCGAGCTGCTGTCCGTCCGGGGCGATCAGCGGAGCGCCGGTGGCGTCGTGCAGGTCCGCTCCGTCCCCGGGCTGTGCCCCGGCCGGACGGGGACGGCCCAGCAGGTCATCGGCCATCAGGCCCGCCCCGGCGGCGGTGTGCAGCCGGGCCAGGGCCTGCAGCGGAGCCTGTCCCCAGGTCGGACCCAGCCGCTCGACCTCGGCCAGGGCCCGCAGCGCTCCCCTGGCCGTCCGCCCGGCGGCGTCGTCGGGGAAGTCGGCCCGCCCGCGCACAGCGTCCCGGAACAGGGCCACCGGCAGTTGGGAGCCGGCCAGCGCCGCCGTACTGTGGGCGGCCCGGACCATCGCCTCCGCGCGGGCTGCGGCAGTCCGGCGGCGCAGCGCGGGGTGGCGGCGCAGCGCGATGCACGCCTCCCGGGTGCTCTCCACGACGGCGGCCACCTCCGGCAGCCCCGCCAGGTGCTCCAGGGCGGCCGCAGTGTCGGCGTCCCGGTCCGCACCGGCCGCACCGGCCCCCGCGACACCACCGGAATGCCCGGTACGGCCTGGTCGCGCTCCCCCGGCCGTACCGGATGGCACGGTCACAGCACGGGGGCCGCGAGTGCGTCGCAGGCCGACGCCAGCCTCGCCGCCGTCCGGAACAGGTGGGCGTCCATCCCTGCCGAACGGGCGGCTGTGACGTGCTCCGGGCGGTGGTCGACGAACAGCCGCAGCCCCTCCCCGGATGCCCCGCGCAGCGCCTCGGCGAGGAACCGGTGGTCGGGCAGCCGCAGCCGCAGCGAGGTCGAGGTGTGGATCCGGTCGAAGACCTCCAGCATCGGCCCGTAGAGGGACCGCCAGACCGGCTCATGCCACGGGTTGGTGTTCATCACCCCGATCAGCTGCCAGCCGTCCTGCCGCAGCTCGCCCAGCAACTGGACGACGTCGAGGTCGACCGGTCCGAACATGTCGTCGAAGACCTCGACCAGCTCGGGATCGCCGCCCCTCCAGTGCAGCAGCGCCCGCAGGTGCCGGGCGTACTCCGACTCCCCCAGCTCGCCGGTCTCGAACTGGCGCAGGGCCTCGTCCTGCAGGTCACGCGGCTCACTGACACCGAGCTGCCCGTCGTTGGCCTCCCGCCAGCGGGCGAGGGCGTGCTGCGGGGACAGGTCGAAGACCACATTGCCGAGGGCGCATACGAGAGTAGGCACGACGGTCAGCGTACTTGTGGGTCCGGACAGCCTCGGGGAGGCGAACGTTTCGTGACGCAAGCATTACCGATGGTCGACCGTTCACCCGATACCCAATCCCGGTTCGCCGGTTTCACGCCTATTTCCCCCGGCTGGCCGGCGAACGCCCGGATGGTCCCCGACCGGTCCGATCGGACGGTGCGCCGAGCCCTCCCGCAGCAGCGCCGGACGGTCGGCCCGGCACGTTGGGCGACCGGTCGGATCCGCTGGGCGGCCGGGCCCACCCCGGACCCACGGCGGGCGCTACGGTGCCGACGTGGGTGTACTCACCCGGATCGGGCCGTGGACGGCGCTCGCGCTGGCCACCTTCGCCGTGGCCGTCACGGCCGCCCTCGTGGTCCGCACCATCCTGCGCCGCCGCGACCTCGGAACCCCGGCGGACCGGGCCACCTTCACCACCCTGCACACCGCATCCCTGGCCGCCCCGCATCTGCGGGAGGGACTCACCCCTACCGGGGCGAACCGGGCCGCCAGACATCTGCGCAACCTGCTGGACACGGCCGCGATCGCGCTCACGGACGCCACCACGACACTGGCCTGGGACGGCACGGGGTCCCACCACCGGGCCGCCGCGATCGACCATGCCGCCGAGGTGCTGCGCACCGGACAGCCGGTGGTGCTGGACGGGGCACAGGTGGCCTGCGGGGACGTCGACTGCCCGATCCGGTCCGCGGTGGTCGCACCGGTGACCGGTGAGGACAGGGTGGTCGGCACCTTCATCGCCTACGGGCCGGACACCAATGCCGGACTGGTCCGGGCCACGGTGGAGGTGGCCCGCTGGGTGTCCTCGCAGGTGGAACTGGCCGACCTGGACCATTCCCGGACCCGGGCCATCGAGGCGGAACTGCGGGCGCTGCGGGCCCAGATCAGCCCGCACTTCATCTACAACTCCCTGGCCGCCATCGCCTCCTTCGTCCGGACCGATCCCGAACGGGCCCGGGAACTGCTGCTGGAGTTCGCCGACTTCACCCGGTACGCGTTCCGCCGCGGCGGGGACTTCACCACGCTGTCGGACGAACTGCGCAACATCGAGCGGTACCTGGTGCTGGAACAGGCCCGGTTCGGCGACCGCCTGCAGGTCCAACTGCTGGTCGCCCCGGAGGTGCTGCCCGTCGCGGTGCCCTTCCTCGCCCTGCAGCCGTTGGTGGAGAACGCCGTCCGGCACGGTCTGGAGGGCAAGACCGGGACCGGGCACGTGGTCCTGGTCGCCGAGGACGCCGGGGCGGAGGCCCTGATCTGGGTCGAGGACGACGGGGCGGGCAGCGATCCCGAACTGATCCGCCGGGTGCTCGCCGGGGAGTCCGCAGCCGACTCGGTGGGGCTGGGCAATGTGGACGCCCGGCTGCGGCAGGTGTTCGGCGACGAGTACGGGCTCGTGGTGGAGACCGCCCCCGGTGCGGGAACTAAGGTGAGCCTACGCATCCCCAAGTACGCACCGGGGGTACGGGCCGGCTGATCGGCCCCGCGTCCTGATCGGCCCCGCGTCGATCACATCAGTTGATCACGTCACGCGACACCCCCTCGCAGCCGCCCCCCGGGACGTCGTACCCTCCGGTCCATGGCCGGTGCGACGACGCCCCCGGGGCAACCCCTTCGCGCCCTCGTCGTGGACGACGAGGCGCCCGCGCTGGAGGAGCTCGCCTGGCTGCTCAGCAAGGACCCCCGGATCGGCAGCATCCGGAAGGCCTCCAGCGGCGCCGAGGCACTGCGGGCCCTGGACGCCGAACCCGTCGACGTCATCTTCAGCGACATCAAGATGCCCGGACTGGACGGGCTCGACCTGGCCCGGGTCCTCGCCCGGTTCAGCCAGCGCCCGCAGGTCGTGTTCGTGACCGCCTATGACCGGCACGCCCTGGATGCCTTCGACCTGCGGGCCACCGACTACGTGATGAAGCCGGTCCGCGAGGAACGGCTGGCCGAGGCCGTCCGCCGGGTGGTCGAGGCCACCGGCGCACCGGAGGCACCACCCAAGGTCGAGGACGAGACCATCGCGGTCGAGTTGGGCGGAGTCACCCGGTTCGTCCTGCGTTCCCAGGTCCGTTACGTCGAGGCCCACGGCGACTACGCCCGCCTGCACACAGCCACCAGCAGCCATCTGGTCCGGGTGCCGCTGACCACTCTGGAGGAGCGGTGGGCGGACGCCGGTTTCGTCCGGATCCACCGCTCCACCTTGGTCGCCCTGCCGCATGTGGACGAGATCCGGGTCGACGGTGGGCGCTGCGCCGTCCGGCTCGGTGACCGGATCCTGCAGGTCAGTCGCCGGCACACCAAGGAGTTGCGGGACAAGCTGGTCCGGGCGTCGAGCCTGTCCCGCGAGCAGCGGTGACCGAACAGGTGCCCCCCGGCGATCGCGGGGAGGTGGCCCGCCCGGCCGGCGGCACCCCACCCGGCACGGCACCACCGGCCCCCGATCCCCCAGCCGGGACCGAGCCAGGGCCGACCGCCGCCGAACCGACCGGACCCGAACCGATGGCCGCCAGGCCGACCGCCGCCGAACCGGTCAAGCCCGAGCCGATCGGGGTACGGCCCGTCGAGCCGGGACCGACCTTCCGCGCCGGGACGGCCTGGATGCCCGTCCGGGACGGTGGCCGCTCCGCCCGCGACGACGTGGACCGGTTGTCCCGCAACGACTTGTCCCGCAACGACGCGCAGCGGCCGTCCCGGCCGGGCGAGCGCACGGGTCGCGGCGAGGCCGAGCGGTACCGGATCCGCGGGACGGGGCGCGGCACGCGCGGCGGGCCGCAGCGGGTCCGGGTGACCAGCCCCCGGATGGCCGCCACCGCCCGGGCTCCGGTCCGCACCGTGAGCCGCGAGATCGACGAGCAGACCGGGGTCGGCGAGGTCTACCTGCGGTCCCTGCTGCGGGCGCAGTTGCGGCTCGGGCTGTCGGTGATCGCGGTGCTCGCCCTCGCCCTGGGCACCCTCCCGCTGGTGTTCGCCGTGATCCCGCGGCTGGGCACGGTCCGGCTGTTCACCGTGCCGCTGCCGTGGCTGCTGGTCGGGGTGAGCGTGTACCCGCTGCTGTTCGGCGTGGCCTGGTGGCACGTCATCGCCGCGGAGCGGGCCGAGAAGGACTTCGCCGCGATCGTCGAGAGCGACTGAGCGCCGTGGCGCAGGGCGAGGGCCGCCGCGTCGGCGGGTGCGCGGGCCGGGACGGGCGCCGCCGATGGTGAACCCGAACCCGGTCACCTGGCCGCAGATCGCCTCGGTGGTCCTGGTCTGCGTGGCGACCGTCGCGGTCGGCGCGATCGGCCTGCGGCTGTCCCGGACCACCAGCGACTTCTACGTGGCCAGTCGCGTGGTCAGCCCACGTTCCAACGCCTTCGCGATCTGCGGGGAGTACCTGTCGGCGGCCAGCTTCCTCGGGGTCGCCGGGCTGATCCTCGCCTTCGGCGTCGACATCCTCTGGTACCCGGTCGGCTACGCGGCGGGCTACCTCGTCCTGCTGGCCCTGGTGGCTGCACCGCTGCGCCGGTCCGGGGCGTACACCCTGCCGGACTTCGCCGAGATCCGCCTGCAGTCCCAACTGGTCCGGCGGATCGCCTCACTGCTCGTGGTCGGCATCGGCTGGCTGTACCTGCTGCCGCAGTTCCAGGGCGCGGGGCTGGCTCTGCGCACGGTGACCGGTGCACCGAAATGGGTCGGGGCCCTGGTGGTCGCGCTCGTCGTCCTGCTCAACGTGGTGGCCGGCGGGATGCGCTCGATCACGATCGTGCAGGCGTTCCAGTTCTGGCTCAAGCTGACCGCGATCGCGCTGCCGGTCGCCCTGCTCACCCTGGCCTGGATGGCCGACGGCAGACCGGATCCGGGCTCCGCAGGGCTGCCGGTGGCGCGGACCACCACAACGGTCCGGCTGCCGGACTCGGTGACCCTGACGGTGGACCGGCCGATCCTTGTGACGGTGCACGGTTGGGTCGACGGCCGGCGGGTCGACGGTCCGGTGGAACTTCCGCAGGGCCGGGTGGTGCTGCGGGCCGAGACGCAGGTGACACTGGAGAAGGGGCAACCGGTCCCGCATGTCGCCGAGATCCAGGCCAGCACCGGGAAGGCTTGGGACGCACCGAATTCCGGGGCCGGCGGCCGGGACCACCCGCTCTACCGGCTCTACTCGCTGCTGCTGGCGCTGCTGTTCGGCACGATGGGGCTGCCGCACGTCCTGGTTCGCTTCTACACCAACCCCGACGGCCGCGCCGCCCGCCGGACCACGCTGGTCGTCATCGGCCTGCTCGGCCTGTTCTACGTGTTCCCACCGTTCTACGGGGCGATGGGACGGGTCTACGGTCCCGACCTGCTGATGACCGGCCGCACCGACGCCGTCGTTCTCCTTCTGCCGGAACGGATGCTGCCCGGCATCTGGGGTCTGTTGCTGTCGGCGCTGGTGACCGCCGGGGCGTTCGCGGCGTTCCTGTCGACCTCCAGCGGGCTGACCGTGTCCGTCGCGGGAGTACTCAGCCAGGACCTGCTGCGCGGGCGGTTCCGGGCCAGCGTGCGGGGTTTCCGGCTCGGCGCGGTGATCGCGATCGGGATCCCCACGGCACTGTCCCTGCTGGCCCTGCGGACCAGCATCGCCGACACCGTCGGGCTGGCGTTCGCCGTGGCCGCGTCGACGTTCTTCCCCTTGCTGGCACTGGGAATCTGGTGGCGCCGGCTCACCCGGGCCGGAGCCGTCGCCGGGCTGCTCGCCGGCGGGACCCTGGCTTCGGGGGCCGTCACGTACACCATCGTCGCGGGGTCCAGCCACGGCATGCTCGCCGCCCTGCTCGCCCAGCCCGCCGCCTGGACGGTGCCGACGGCCTTCGCGGTGATGATCGGGGTGTCCCTGGCCACCCGGCGGACCGTCCCGGCGTCCGCCACCCGGATCATGGTCCGGCTGCACGCCCCCGAGGCGCTGGACCTGGACCGCGGGGACACCCGGACCGACGCCCGCCGGGAACGCCGCGGCGAGACCAGGAACGACGGCCGGGGGGACGGCCGGGGCGAGGCCACGCAAGCCTTGCCGCGGTAGGCGCTCACCCTCCGGGCCACTCGTCGCCCCCATGATCCGTTCGCCGCGGCCGGCCGGGGCCACGTCCGGCCCGTTTCGAGCCGTCCCGGGTGGCAGCACTGATCTGCGAGGTCCGCCACGGACTGTCGGCCCGGGTCCCCGCCGGCCAGCTTCCCGATCATGTTGACACGGTGTGACGTAGGCCACTCGTCGCGCGTTCAGGACCGTTCGGCGCAGTGTGATCACCCGTGCACCGTCACTCTCCGCCCGCTGGCCGCAGTGCCGCGCCAACCCCCTTCAGGTGAGGTCGATCACAGCTCCACAGTGAGCGCCGTCACAGCCGTGCGCACCCGGGCGACGGCGCGTACGACGAGGAGGTCGCGTGTCCATGACCCCAACTGCCCGCACCGGCGGGCCCGGAACCTCCTACCAGGAGGTGCAGGCGAGCCAGGAGTTCGGCGAACTCCGCAACCGCTTCCGCAAGTTCGTCTTCCCGATGACCGGACTGTTCCTCGCCTGGTACTTCCTGTACGTCGGCCTCGCGGCGTTCGCGCCCGGTTTCATGTCCACCAAGGTCATGGGCAACATCAACATCGGCCTGATCTTCGGGCTGCTGCAGTTCGTGTCCACCTTCGCGATCACGATGATCTACGCCCGCTGGGCCGACCGTCAGTTCGACCCGACCGCCGAGCGGCTGCGGGAGCACATGGAGAGGGGCCAGCTGTGAAGACCGCTCTGCTCACGGCCGCCGAGACGGTGGGCAAGCCCTCCGTCAACATCACGATCTTCGTCGTCTTCGTCCTGATCACCCTGTTGATCGTCATCCGGGCCTCGCGGAACAACCGCACCGCCGCGGACTACTACGCCGGCGGCCGCGCCTTCACCGGGCGGCAGAACGGCATCGCGATCTCGGGTGACTACCTGTCGGCGGCGAGCTTCCTCGGCATCGCCGGGGCCATCGCCACCAGCGGTTACGACGGCTTCATGTACTCGATCGGCTTCCTGGTGGCCTGGCTGGTCGCCCTGCTGCTGGTCGCGGAACTGCTGCGCAACACCGGCAAGTTCACCATGGCCGACGTGCTCAGCTTCCGGCTGCGTCAGGGCCCGGTCCGCACCGCCGCCGCCATCTCGACACTGGCCGTCTCACTGTTCTACCTGCTGGCCCAGATGGCCGGCGCCGGCGGCCTGGTCAACCTGCTGCTGGGCATCGAGGGCACCACGGGCCAGAACATCACCATCATCGTGGTCGGCATCCTGATGATCGTCTACGTCCTGGTCGGCGGCATGAAGGGCACCACCTGGGTGCAGATCATCAAGGCCGTCCTGCTCATCCTGGGCGCCGCTCTGATGACCTTCTGGGTGCTGGGCAAGGCAGGGCTGGACCTGTCCTCCCTGCTCGGTGACGCCGCGGCCAAGGCCCCGCAGAAGGCTCCGCTGGCCAAGGACGCCGTACTCAACCCCGGCCTGAAGTACGTCTTCGACGCCAAGGGCCACACCGACCCGATCAAGCAGTTCGACTTCATCTCGCTGTCGATGGCGCTGGTGCTCGGCACCGCTGGCCTGCCCCACGTGCTGATGCGCTTCTACACCGTGCCCACCGCCAAGGAGGCCCGCAAGAGCGTCGTCTGGGCGATCTGGCTGATCGGCCTGTTCTACCTGTTCACCCTGGTGCTCGGCTTCGGCGCGATGTGGCTGGTCGGCCCGAAGAAGATCCTCGCCGCGCCGGGCAAGGCCAACTCGGCCGCGCCGCTGCTGGCCTACGAACTGGGCGGCACCCTGCTGCTCGGCCTGATCGCGGCGGTCGCCTTCGCCACCATCCTCGCCGTGGTGGCCGGCCTGACCATCACCGCGAGCGCCTCCTTCGCCCACGACGTGTACTCCAACGTCCTCAAGAAGGGGAAGGTCAGCCCCGACGACGAGGTCAAGGTGGCCCGGATCACCGCGATCGTCATCGGTATCGCGGCCGTCTTCGGGGGCATCTGGGCCAAGGACCAGAACATCGCCTTCCTGGTGGCCCTGGCCTTCGCGGTGGCGGCGTCGGCGAACCTGCCGACGATCCTGTACTCGTTGTTCTGGAAGCGGTTCAACACCCGCGGCGCCCTGTGGAGCATCTACGGCGGCCTGATCTCCTCGATCACGCTGATCGTCTTCTCCCCCGTCGTGTCCGGCAAGCCGGCCGACCCGAAGACGCATCTCAGCGCCTCGATGATCACCAACCCGTCGATCGACTTCCACTGGTTCCCGCTGGACAACCCCGGCCTGGTCTCGATCCCGCTGGCCTTCCTGCTCGGCTGGATCGGCACCCTGACCAGCAAGGAGTCCGACGCCACCAAGTACGCCGAGATGGAGGTCCGGTCCCTCACCGGCGCCGGCGCCGAGAAGGCCGTCTCGCACTGAGCGGCCGGCAACCCTAGCCACCCCGGTGCGGGCCGGACCCGGCGCCCGCCCTCACCGGGGTGCACCAGGTAGTCGGGGACCTGCGCTGCAGCGGTTCGAAAACCGTTGCAGCGCAGGCCTTTTCACATTGTCGAGGAGAAGGTGAACGGCAGGGTCAGGCGCCGCGCTGGACCATCCCCAGCACGACGGCCGCGCCGAGCACCGAACGCGGTGCGAACGGCGTGCGCCACAGCCCGCCGTGGATCGCCTGCGACCAGAACAGTTCCAGCGGATGCCCCTGCGGGACCGCCGGGTTCGCCGCCGCGAGCGGGTCACGCAGGTCATGCGCGAGCAGGGCGGCCATCAGGGTGTTGGACGTCGAGGGGTCGAAGACCTCCACACCGAACTGGTGCGCCCCGCTGTATCCCGCGGCCAGCAAGCGGTTCCGCAGCACCGAACGGGTCCGGGTGGCCGGGGCGATGTTGAGCGAGACCAGCCTGCCGGCGGCCCGCTCGTGCAGTGCCCGCCAGCGCTGCACCCGCTTCGCCAGAGCGTAGTTCGGGCCCTGTTGCGGGACCATCGAGTCGTTCAGCCCGGCCGGCCGGCCGTCCGACAGCGTGATCGGCCCCTCGTAGTTCGGCGCGAACAGCCGTCCGGCGGTGCCCAGCCCGCCCAGCCGTCGGGCCCAGCTGCGCTGCGCATACCGGCGGCGGCTGTCCTCCATCGCCTCGGACGGCACGCAGAACACGTCGGTGGGGGTGGCCAGGAAGGCCAGCGAGAGGTCCGGGCGCAGCCGGGTCAGCTCCGCGGTCAGGGCGTCGATCGCGACACTGGCCCGCACGTGCACGGCGCCGTCGGCGTAGACGTAGTTGCCGAGGGTGAACGGCCCCTGGAGTTCCGCCAGCCAGCCGAACAGCTGCGGGGTCTCGGCGATCACGTCGACCCCGGCGGCGGTGGCGATCTCGTCGTCGGTGGCGCCGTCGGGCAGCCAGTGCCGGACCGGGATCGACAGCCTGCCCGGGCTGGTCCGGGCGGTGTCGATCAGCCGGCGCCAGGTCGGGTACCCGGGCAGGTCCACGGCCACCACATGGGCTCCCCACCGCAGCAGCGACACCACCGGGCCCAGCTCGGCCCCCGCCCCGAGCACGACCACGGTCAGCCCGCGCAGGTCCAGCTGCTCCGGTTCGGCCTGCACCGCCTCGATCGCCGCGGCGAACGACGGCTCGGCCACCCCGTCGGCCAGCCAGCGGTCCAGCCGGCGGCGCAGGGCATCCCCGGTGAGCCGTGCGCCGTGGTATGGGACGGACAGGCCGGGCGCGACCGCCGGTCCCGAGCCGGCCACGGTCACGGTGAACAGCGCGGGGCGCCGCCGGGCCTCCTCCAGCCCGGCCCGGACCGTCTCCCGCAGCGGCAGGTCCTCCCCGTCCCGGCGGAACCGGAACCGTTCGTGCACCGAGTCCAGCCCGGCGGCGGAGATCGCCAGGGCCGCACCGGGCCGGGCGGCGGCCCGGAAGGTCAGGTCCCGGTAGTGGTCGAGGTAGCCGCGCCGCCAGTCCTGCTCGGCCATGATCGCCCTGGCCAGGCCCGGGTCGACGTCCCGGACGGCATCGGCGGCCACCGCCCGCCCGGTCGCCGACGTCGAGCGCCGGCCGTCGATCTCGGGGAACGTCACGCCGTCGTCATCCATCGCCCCATCCTGCCCGGCCCGGGCACGGGAGCGGTCCGGCGGCTCCCCGCGGTGGGCCCGGGATATCCGGTTGCGCCTGGTCAGCACCGGTCGGTCCGGAGCCGGGCGGACCGGTCGCCGGGGCCGGTCCGGGGGTGCCCCGCAGGACCTAGTACCCCGCGTAGTGGCGAGAACGGGCTGCGAACCTACGATGGCGTAGGTCCTTCTCCGGGGAGGTCCGCCCGCGACAGCGGGGTCCACCACCTGGTGACCTCCGGGTCACCCCGTCCGAGTCCGTGCACCCGAAGAGGTCCGAGCCCGAAGAGGTTGGCATGACGCTCCGCACGATCCAGCGCCGCCCGGTCGTCATCCAGGGCGGGATGGGGGTCGGCATCTCCTCGTGGGAGCTGGCCAATGCCGTCGCCCGCACGGGTCAGCTCGGCGTGGTCTCCGGGACCGCGCTGGACACCGTGCTCGCCCGCAAGCTCCAGGACGGCGATCCCGGCGGGCACGTCCGGCGGGCGCTGCGCGACTTCCCGCTGCCCGAGGTCGCCGACCACGTCCTGGACCGCTTCTACCGCCCGCAGGGCCGCGGCGGGCAGCCGTACACCCCGGCCCCCCGGCTCGGGCTGCGGACCAGCCGGGCCGCCGACGAGCTGGCCGTGGTCGGCAACTTCGTCGAGGTGTGGCTGGCCAAGGAGGGGCACGGCGGCTGGGTCGGGATCAACTTCCTGGAGAAGATCCAGATGGCCACCGCCGCGGCCGCCTACGGCGCGATGCTCGCCGGGGTGGACGCGGTGCTGATGGGCGCGGGTATCCCGCGGGAGATCCCCCAGCTGCTCGACGCGCTGGCCGAACAGCGGCCCGGCACCCTGCACGTGGACGTGACCGGCGGTGAGGCCGTCCCGCTGACCTTCGACCCGGCCACCCTCGGCGGCGCCCGGTTGCCCGCGCTGCGCCGGCCGATGTTCCTGGCCATCGTCTCCTCCCATGTGCTGGCCCAGTACCTCAACCGCGAGGAGGGCACCCGCCCCGACGGCTTCGTGGTGGAGGGCCCCAGCGCGGGCGGGCACAACGCCCCGCCGCGCGGCCAGCTGGCCCTCGACGAGTCCGGCGAGCCGGTCTACGGGCCCCGCGACGAGGCGAACCTGGCAGCCCTGGCCCGGATCGGCCTGCCGTTCTGGCTGGCCGGCGGCTACGGGGAGCCGGAGAAGGTGCGCTCCGCCCTGGACGCCGGGGCCGCCGGGGTCCAGGTCGGCACCCTGTTCGCCCTCAGCCGGGAGTCCGGGCTGTCCGAGCCACTGCGGGAGCAGCTGCTGCACCGGCTGCGCGGCGGCGAGCTGAGCGTGCGCACCGACCCGTCGGCGTCCCCGACCGGCTTCCCGTTCAAGGTCGCCCAGCTGCCGGGCACCCTGGCCGCCACGGACGTGTACGCCGCCCGGCCCCGGCTGTGCGACCTGGGCTACCTGCGGCAGCCGTATCTGCGGGCGTCCGGCGGCTACGGCTACCGCTGCCCGGCAGAACCGGTCGACGTGTTCGTGCGCAAGGGCGGCACCGCCGAGGAGGCCGAGGGCGCCAAGTGCCTGTGCAACGCCCTGATGGCCGACATCGAGCTCGGCCAGCACCGCAAGGACGGGTACGCGGAACAGCCCCTGGTCACCCTGGGCAGCGATCTGGCCGGGGCCCGGCGGCTGGACAGCGAGCACTGGCTGCACGGTGGCAACGCGGCCGGCTGGTCGGCGGCCGACGCGGTGCAGTGGCTGCTGCGCGAGGTCGGCGCCCCGGCGGAGACCCCGCTGCCGATCGGGACGGACGCCCCGCTGCAGGACAGCCCCGCCACGGCCTGAGGCCCACCGGCGGATCGGCAGGGGGTCAGCTCGCGGGCGGGCCGATCCCGGCCCAGTCCGGCCCGACGTCCACGGTGAGCTCCGGAACCGGGTCGTTCCAGGGTTCCGGGACGGGCAGCGGACCCGCCGTCCCGCGGACCGCCGCGGGCCGGCTCGCACCGGCGCCACCGGTCCCGGCCGGGCCCAGAAGCGCCAGTGCCGCCAGCGCACCCGCCGCGATCAGCGTCTGCACCGCCAGGCCGAACCCGTGGCTGACCCGCCGGACCCGCGCCCGCCTGCCCCGGACCACCCGGGGTTCGGCGAAGGTGGCGGCGCGCACGAACGCGTCGTCGAGCACCAGACCCTCGAACGGGTCCCGGCTGGAGGCGGCCACGGCTCACCGTAACCCGGCCCCGACCAGGGCTCTTGGAGGTGTCCCGAAGGTCACGGTACGCAGTGGGGCAAAGCCGTCGCCATCACGGGCGGTCACCCGGGTGCGGCTTGCGGGATGGCGTCCGGGACGGATCCCGGGGTGGCGTCCCGGACGGCTTGCGGGGTGGCTGGGCCATCGACACGACGGCGCATCCGGCACGGAAGGGCGGCAGCGGCGTGATCGCCGAGTGTCCGCGGATCCACGCCGGACGGTCATCCCGGGGCGGACAGGGCGTCGATCGCCGGTCACAGTGCGCCGTCCACCGCAGGTCAGACCCCATTCGGCGGCCGCCTTCCACCCCCTCTGTCGCCATCGCCACACCGTGACTAGGGTCACCTCAGGACCTATGTCACGACACCGACGTCGCCACCGGAGGGGAACGGATGTCTCACGAGACCCTGGAGAACCTGCTCCACGAAGAGCGGAAGTTCCCGCCGAGCAAGGACTTCGCCGCGGGCGCCGTCGCCAGGCCCGCCCTCTATGACGTCGCCCGCGCCGACCGCCTCGCCTTCTGGGAGGAGCAGGCCAACCGTCTCACCTGGGCCAAGCCCTGGAGCCAGGCCCTGGACTGGAGCGACGCCCCGTTCGCCCGCTGGTTCGTCGGGGGCGAACTCAACGTCGCCTACAACTGCGTGGACCGCCACGTCGAGGCCGGACTCGGGGACCGGGTCGCCATCCACTTCGAGGGTGAGCCCGGCGACACCCGCGACGTCACCTACGCCGACCTGCAGCGCGAGGTCAGCCAGGCGGCCAACGCACTGCTGGCCCTCGGCGTGGGCAAGGGCGACCGGGTGGCCATCTACCTCCCGATGATCCCCGAGGCCGCCGTCGCGATGCTGGCCTGCGCCCGGATCGGCGCCCCGCACTCGGTGGTGTTCGGTGGCTTCTCCGCGGAGGCGCTGCGCTCGCGGATCGAGGACGCCGAGGCCAAGGTCGTGATCACCGCTGACGGCGGCTACCGGCGTGGCAACCCCAGCGCGCTGAAGCCGGCCGTCGACGAGGCCGTCGAGCACACCCCCTCGGTGCAGAAGGTGCTCGTCGTCCGCCGCACCGGCCAGGAGGTCGCCTGGACGCAGGGCCGCGACGTGTGGTGGCACGACGCGGTCGGGTCCGCCTCGGCCGAGCACACCGCGGAGCCGATGGACAGCGAGCACCCGCTGTTCATCCTCTACACCTCCGGCACCACCGGTAAGCCGAAGGGGATCCTGCACACCTCCGGCGGCTACCTCACCCAGTGCGCCTACACACACCTGAACGTCTTCGACCTCAGGCCCGAGACCGACGTGTTCTGGTGCACCGCCGATGTCGGCTGGGTCACCGGGCACAGCTACATCGTCTACGGCCCGCTGGCCAACGGCGTCACCCAGGTGATGTACGAGGGCACCCCGGACACCCCGCACAAGGGCCGGTTCTGGGAGATCATCGACAAGTACAAGGTCACCCAGCTGTACACCGCCCCCACGCTGATCCGCACGATGATGAAGTGGGGCGAGGACATCCCCGCGAAGTACGACCTGTCCTCGCTGCGGCTGCTCGGGTCGGTCGGTGAGCCGATCAACCCCGAGGCCTGGATCTGGTACCGCCGGGTGGTCGGCCACGACCTCACCCCGATCGTGGACACCTGGTGGCAGACCGAGACCGGCGCGATCATGATCAGCCCGTTGCCGGGCGTCACCACCCTGAAGCCCGGCTCGGCCCAGGTCCCCCTCCCCGGGATCGGTGCCGAGGTGGTCGACGACATGGCCGAGGCGGTGCCCAACGGCGCAGGCGGCTACCTCGTGCTCACCGAGCCCTGGCCGTCGATGCTGCGCGGGATCTGGGGTGACCCGGAGCGGTACAAGGAGACCTACTGGTCGCGGTTCGAGGGCATGTACTTCGCCGGGGACGGCGCCAAGAAGGACGCCGACGGCGACATCTGGCTGCTGGGCCGGGTGGACGACGTGATGAACGTGTCCGGACACCGGCTGTCCACCACCGAGATCGAGTCCGCGCTGGTGTCGCACCCGAAGGTGGCCGAGGCGGCCGTCGTCGGCGCCACCGACGAGACCACCGGCCAGGCCCCCTGCGCCTTCGTCATCCTGCGCGGCGACGTCGCCCAGGAGGAGGCGGACGGCAGCGCGATCATCTCCGAGTTGCGCAACCACGTGGCCAGGGAGATCGGCCCGATCGCCAAACCGCGGCAGATCATGATCGTGCCGGAACTGCCGAAGACCCGGTCGGGCAAGATCATGCGGCGCCTGTTGCGTGACGTGGCCGAGAACCGGACCGTCGGCGACGTCACCACGCTCGCCGACTCGACCGTGATGGACCTGATCAAGACCGGTCTCGCCGCAGGCGCCTCCGCCGAGGGCTGAGCCGGCGCGCAGGCGTCACCGCCCGCCCCGGACCGGGTCGACGACGCCGGTCCGCGCGGTCGGCGTGCCGAGGGCCGTCCCCGAACGGGGGCGGCCCTCGGCACGTCCGGGGGCGTTGACGGGCGCGCGCAGGACGTCCGCGCGGTCCGCGGAACGGCGCCCCGAGGCCAGGGCAGGCGTCCAGGTCCTGGCCACCTGTGGGCGCCATCCGCCCGCGGATCCCGCAGCCGACGGACCTTCAGTCGCGGTGCCGGCCGGCCGATCTTGCTGGGGCGGACCGGACGGCTGCGGCCTGCCCGTCCGTGCCCGGATCCGGGCCGCCTGACGGATGCCCGGACCGCGCGACCGGGCAGCGCCGTCGGGCGGCTGCGGCCGGCCGGGGGATCGCCCCGGGACGGGGAGCTCGCCTGACGGATATCACCTCGCAACCGTCAGGTGACGGTTGTTAGGCGGTAAGACGTCGGGACGGCATCGGGCAGACGGGAGTCGGGCAGCGGATGGGCGCCAGGTGGTGATCCGATGAGCCGGGCGAGCACCAGGACCGTCGGGCCCGCCGAGGCGGACGAGGTCCTGTACGAGACCGAGCGCACCCGTGTCGTCCGCCGTCGCCGGCCGGGGACCGATCCCTGCAGCCTGATCGTCAAGGAGTTCCTGGGCGCGGGGGCCGGTGCCCGGCTGCGGCAGGAACGGGCCGTGCTGTCCCGGCTGAAGGACGTGCCCGGGATCCCCCACCTGTGCGCCGGGGCGGCCGCCAGCCCGGACTCCCTGGTGGAGACCGATGCCGGAACGGTCCGGCTGTGCGACCGGCTGGGCCCCGGCGGCTGGCCCGTGGACCGCCTGCTGCAGCTGGCCGTCGACCTGGCGGACACCCTGGCCGGGCTGCACCGGGCCGGGGTGGTCCACCGGGACGTCAACCCCGGCAACGTCATCCTGGACGGGCCCGCCGGCCCGGACGGACCTGTCGGCCATGCCACGCTGATCGACTTCGACCATGCCAGCACGCTCGCCGAGGACTGGTCGGGACCGCCCACCGGCGCGGAGGAGGTCAGCGGCACGCTGCCGTACCTGGCCCCGGAGCAGACCGGCCGGACCGGCCGCGGCATCGACCACCGGGCGGACCTGTACGGGCTGGGCGCCACCCTCTACGAGGCGGCCTGCGGGCGTCCACCGTTCCTCTCCGAGGACCCGCTGGTCCTCATCCACGCCCATCTGGCCCGCATCCCGGACCCGGCCGAACTGGTCAACCCGGCGGTCCCGGCGATGCTGTCCCGGATCATCGCCCGCCTGCTGGAGAAGGAACCCGACGAGCGTTACCAGAGCGCCGAGGGCCTGGTGTACGACCTCACCCGGCTGGCCCACGACCTGGCGGCGGGCCGGGTGCCGTCCTGGCCGCTGGGCGAGCGGGACCTCCCGGCCCGGCTGGCGGCCCCCTCCCGGCTGATCGACCGGGCCGAGGAGCTGGCCGCCCTCGACCTGATCATGGATGCGGCGCTCGCCGGGCTCCCCTCCCCCGACGGAGTCCGCACCGTGCTGGTGACCGGGCGGGCCGGGGTCGGCAAGAGCGCCCTGGTGGACCACCTGCGGGTGCGGGCCGCCCAGGGCGAGGGCCGGTTCGTCCACGGCGGGGCCGAACCGGACCGCCCCGACCTCCCGGTGACCTCCCAGGCCCTGCGCGCCCTGGGCCGGCTGCTGCTGTCGGAGCCGGAGTCCCAGCTGGGACCGCTGCGCACCCGGATCCTGGAGGTCCTCGGGCCGAATGCCGAACTCGTGGTCACCCTCCCCGAGTTCGCCCTGCTCTTCCGCACCCCGCCCGCCCCGCCGGAGACCCTGGCGCAGTGCCGCCGGGAACGGCTGGCCCGGACCTGGGCGGATCTGCTGCTGGCCGTGGCCTCCCCGGCCCGCCCGCTGGTCGTGGTGCTGGACGACCTGCAGTGGGCCGGCCAGGTGGACCTGGACACCCTCGACGTCCTGGTCACCGGCGGGACGGCGCCCGGGCTGCTGCTGGTCTGCGTGTTCCGCGACGACGAGGTCTTCCGGGACGACGAGGTCACGCCCGGACACCCGCTGGCCGCCCAGCTGGCCCGCTGGCAGCGGCTGGGCCGGTGCCCGCCGACCGTGGCGCTGCAGGACCTGCCCGGCCCCGCCCTGGCGGAGTTCCTGGCCGCGATGCTGCGACTGCCGTCCGGGCAGACCTCGGGACTGGCCCAGGCCGTGGGCCTGCGCACCCACGGCAATCCGGCGGAGACCGTGGACCTCGTCAACGCCCTGCGCCGGGACGGCGTCCTGCGGGCGGGCCGTCACGGCTGGTGCTGGGACCTCACCCGGATCCGCCGGTACGTGGGATCGGGCGACACCTCAGCGCTGCTGTCCGCCCGGGTGAACCGGCTGCCGGACCTCGCGCGGGACGTGCTGGTCGCCCTGGCCTGCCTCGGCGGGCGGGCCCCGCTCGGTCCGCTCGCCCTGGCCTGTGGCTGCCGTCCGGCACGGCTGCGGCACCTGCTCGCGCCCGCGGTCGATGACGGCCTGGTGGAGCACTGCCCCGGGCCGGACGAGGAGCCGGAGACCGGGGCCGGGGACTACGCCGGTCCGGTCGACGAGGCCGACGACGGCAGCTGGGTCCGGTTCGGGCACGAGCGGGTCCGGCAGGTGGTGGTGGGCCGGCTGACCGACCGGGACCTCGCTCGCCGGCATCTGCTGACCGCACGCCGACTGCGCACCGCCGGCCGGGCCGACGCCCTGGTGGCCGACCAGTACCTCAAGGGGCTGCCCGAGCTGACCCGGCCGGCCCCGGATGAACGGCGCGACGTCGCTGCCCTGTTCCACCGGACCGCCACCGCGCTGAGCCTGGTCGACGCCGGGCGGGCCGAACGCCTGCTCGCCGCCGCCGCGGACCTGCTGGCCGCAGCCCCGGACGGCGCCGGCCAGCAGCTCACCACGGCCGTCCTGGTCGACCGGCATGCCCTGCTGTACGAGCTGGGCCGGCTGGACGACGCCGACGCGCTGTACGCCGAGGTGGAGTGCCGCTGCCCGGATCCGCTGGACCTGGTCGGGCCGGCCTGCGTGCAGATCTCGGCGCTGACCGGCCGGTCCCGCGCCCGTGCCGCCGTCGACCTCGGGCTGGACCTGCTCCGGCGGCTGGGCAGCCCGGCCCCCGCACCCGGCGAGCTCCGGGCCACCATCCGCCGCCAGCTCGCCGACACCACGCGGTGGGTGACCCGGCTGACCGCCCCCGGTCCCGGGCAGGCTCCCGGCCCGGCCACCACCGGCGGGGACGGCGGCGGGGCGGACCCGGTGGCCACCCAGCTGACCGATCCGCGGCTGGCCGCCACCGCCCGGGTGATGCAGCGGATGCTGGCCCCGGCCCTGGTCGCCGACCCCTACACCTACCCGTGGCTGGTGCTGTCCTGCCGGCAGCTGTGGGCGCAGTCGGGTGCCGACCGTTCCGCGATCGCCGGTGCCGCGGGCGCACCGTCCTACCTGATCGCGCTGCAGGAGGACTTCGCCACCGCCTACCGGCTGGCCGGGCTGACCGTGAAGGCCTGCAATGCCTACGGCTGGGAGCCGGCGACCTCGATCGTGCACTGCCAGCTCGCCGCCGGGGTCGGGCACTGGTTCGAGCCGCTGGAGGAGCAGCTCGGCATCGCCCGGGAGGCCCGGGGGCGGCTGCTGCGCAGCGGGGAGCAGCTGTACGCCGCGATGACCTACCACGCCACACTGCCGGCGCTGCTGGACCGCGGGCCCACCCTGGACACCTGCCAGGCGGAGGTCGACGCCGCGCTGGAACTGGCCGCCCGGACCGGTGACCGGTCCGACGAGGGGCTGTTCGTCGCCTACCGCCAACTGCTGCGGGCGCTGCGCGGCGACACCCCCCGGCTCGGGCAGTTCGACGACGACGAGTTCCGGGAGGCCGGGCATCTGGCGGACCCGGCGGTCACGCCGATGGCCCGGGCCGTGTACCACGTCAACCGCGCGCTGGCCGCGGTCCTGTTCGGGGACTGGCCGGAACTGGCCGAGCACGCCGGCACGGCGACGCGCAACCTGGCCCACGTCCCCGGCTACTACATCACCGCGCTGGCCCAGCTGGCGCAGGCGATGAGCCTGGCCCGGCGGATCCGGTCGGCACCCGGCCCCGCGGACCACGACCTGGCGGAGCTGGACGTCCGCATCGACTGGCTGGCCCGCCGCGCCCACGACGCCCCGGACAACTTCGCCCACCTGCTGCGGCTGGCGGAGGCGGAACGGGCCTGGGCGACCGGTGCGCTCTGGCAGGCTGCCCGGACCTTCGACGAGGCCCTGTCCGGCTGCGCGGGGCTGACCCGGCCCTGGCACCAGGCGCTCATCGCCGAGCGGGCCGCAACCCTGATGCTGGAGCAGGGACTCATGCTGGCCGGGGGACAGCTGCTGGGCCGGGCGTACGCCGGGTACCAGTCCTGGGGCGCGACCGGGAAGACCGCCCAGCTGGACCAGCGCTACCCCTGGTTGCCGAACACGACCGGACGGCGCGTGGACCGGCAGTCCCGGCACACCGGCAGCCGCAGCGTCGGCGGGGCGTCGGAGCTGGTGGACCTGGTCGGCGTCCTGGAGGCGTCCCAGGCGATCAGCCGGGAGACCAGCCTGGACCGGCTGCGGGACCGGCTGGTCGAGGTGGCCGGGGAACTGGCCGGGGCCACCGGGGTGCAACTGCTGCTGCGGACCGCCGAGGCGTACGACTGGAGCCTGCTGGGCGCCGGGGACGACGGCACCCCGCTGCTGCTCACCGAGACCCACGTCCGCGAGTTGGTCCCGCTGTCGGCGGTCCGCTTCGCCGAGCGCACGCAGGCGCCGCTGCTGGTCCCGGACGCCACCCGCGACTCCCGGTTCGCCCGGGACCCGTACCTGGCCGGGGTGGACCACTGCTCGCTGATGGTGGTCCCGGTGCTCAGCCACGGCGAGCCGCGGGCCATGCTCGTCCTGGAGAACCGGTTGAGCCGCAACGCCTTCAGCCGCGCCAGGCTCGGGGCGATCGAGCTGATCGCCGGGCAGTTGGCGGTCAGTCTGGACAATGCCCTGGCGGAACGGTTCCGCTCGCTGGTCCGCCGCTCCTCCGACCCCACCCTGGTCTGCGGCCCCGACGGGTCGATCTCCTACGCCAGCCCGGCCGCCGCGGAGCTGCTCGGCCTGCCGGACTCCCGGCTGACCGGCCGCCCGCTGCAGGACTTCGTGCCAGAGGAGGACCGGCCGGGCGTGCTGTCCCGGATCGCGGCCGCGGGCACCGCCGAACCGGCCGCCTCCGGGGACCCGACCGTGCAGTGCCGGGTGCAGCGGGTCGACGAGGGTGTCCGCTGGGTCGAGATCGCCTTCACCGACCTGACCGCCGACCCCGCTGTGGGCGGCGTGGTCCTGCATCTGAGGGACGTCACCGAGCGGCGGCGGCTGGAGACCCAGCTGCGCAACGCGCACAAGATGGAGTCGATCGGCCAGCTGGCCTCCGGCCTGGCCCACGAGATCAACACCCCGATCCAGTTCGTCGGGGACAACCTGACCTTCCTGGCCAACTCCTTCACCGACCTGGCCCGGGTGCTGCGCGCCTACCGCCGGGCCGATGCCGCGGGCGGGTCCGCGTCCACCCCGCGGGCCGGCTGCGAGGCACCGGCCGCGGCGGCACCCGGCGATCCCGACGCGGAGCGGTCCCCGCAGCAGGTGGCCGCCGCCGTCGACCTGGACTACCTGCTGGAGGACGTACCCGCGGCACTGGCCCAGACCCGCGACGGGATCGACCGGGTGGCCACGATCGTGCGTGCGATGAAGGCGTCGGCACATCCGGGCGAGGAGGGCAAGGAGCGGGTCCAGCTGAACGACGTGGTGCGCAGCACCCTGGTGATCGCGCACAACGAACTGAAGTACGTCGCCGACGTCGAACTGGACCTGGCCGAGCTGCCCCTGGTCTGGTGCAACCGGGGCGACCTCAACCAGGTGATGCTCAACCTCGTGGTCAACGCCGCACAGGCGATCGGCGAGCAGGTGTCCTCCGGCGCCGACGACCGGGGAACCCTCACCGTGCGCAGCCGGCTGGAGGGTGACGAGGCCGTGGTGGAGATCGAGGACACCGGGGTCGGGATCCCGCCGGAGGTCGCCGACCGGGTGTTCGAGCCGTTCTTCACCACCAAGGCCGTCGGCACCGGGACCGGGCAGGGGCTGTCCATGGCGTACTACCTGATCCACGACCGGCACGGCGGCACGATCGGCTTCACCTCCCGGCCCGGCAGCGGGTCCACGTTCACGGTCCGGTTGCCGGTGCACGGGCGGGTCCAGCAGCCGGGCGGTGGAGCCACCGCCTGCTGACCCCGCCCCGGCACACCGGTCCCGGCCGCCCGGCCCGGCCGCCGCGGGACGATCGTCGGCAGGTCAGGATCGTCGGCAGGTCAGGTCAGGAACGAGGCCCAGGGGCCGGTCAGCAGGGCCTGCTTCTGCTGCTGGTTGAAGTGGGTGTCCGGGTAGACGTAGAAGGACGCGGACATCGGCGTGCCGTCGATGTGCGGGGAGTCGGGCAGGCCGAGAGCATGGCCCATCTCGTGCACCATCCCGCCGTACCAGCGGTTCAGGTCCCCGTTCAGCCCGGCGGCGCCGTCGGCGTCGTGCTGGCTGAGCACCACCCAGCCGTTGCCGCCGCCACCGCCGCCGCCCTCACCCTCCGCGCTGACCTCCCCGATGCAGACCCACCCGTCGATGTGCTGGGCGGCCAGCTTGCGGTGCAGTTCCTGCTCCATGTTGGTCACGGCCCACCAGTACCGGTCGTCGCCCTGCGGGGTGTTCTCGTACCAGGACCTCGGGTGGTCGCCCTCGACCACCTCGACCACCTGGTCGTTGAGGGTGAACGTCTTGCCGAGCTCCGCCCTGTAGTACCGCTGGGTCTCCCGGACGACCCTCGCCATCCCGTCCGGCCAGCGCGGGTCGAAGGGCACGTCGGACGGCTTGAGCCAGAACACCCGCACCGACTTCGGCTTGGCGTCGGTCACCACCTGGTACCCATTCGGGATGCCGCCCTGCCCTGCCGGCTCGGCCGTCGGGGTGGCCGTGGGCCGGGGAGCCGCCGTCGTGGTGGAGGTGCCGCTGGGCGCCGGCGGGGTCGGCCGGCCCGGCGGCACGGGCGGCTCCGCGGTCGTCGACGGGACGCCGGACGGCTGGGTGGCTACGGGCGGGGTGGTGACCGGCCGGGTCCCGGCGGGGGCGGACGCCGCGGTCCCGCCCGTCCCGGTGCAGGTGGTCCCGTTCAGCGTGAACGACGTCGGTGCGGTGGCCCCACCCTCCCCGGGGGCGCCGATGAAGCCGAAGGAGACCCTGGCACCGGCGTCCAGCCGCCCGTTCCAGGCGGCGTTGCGGGCGGTGACGGCACTGCCGCTCTGGCGCAGGTCGGTATTCCAGAACTGGACGGCCCGCTGCCCGCCCGGCGCCGACCAGGCGGTCGTCCAGCCGTCCACCGGCCCGCCCAGATTGGTCACCGTGACCGAGACCTCGAAGCCACCGGGCCACGACCCGTCGACCCGGTAGTCCACCTTGCAGGTGGCCGCGTCCGCCTGGAAGGAGACGACGGCCAGCCCCGCGGCAACCCCGAGCACGGTCGCCCCCGCGGACGCGACCAGCCATGAGCGCGGGCCGAAACGGCGCATCGGTCTCCTTCGGATCGTCGGACAGGCGGTCGTCCGGTCGGTCAGGCGGTCGGACCGGGCCGGTCCACGGCCGGCAACCGCTCGTGCTACTGATCGCCCCCGGCCCTGGCCTGGTTGCCGCCCGATCCGGACCGGTGTCGGGCCCGGCGGCCGACCCGGAACGCCGACCGGCCGGGAGGAGGCGTGCGGGGTGCCGGGAACGCCGTAGGCTCGCTGCGTCCGCAAGCCGTGCGACGGCACAGGGAGGTCCTGCCCATGACCGAGCAGCAGACGGTGGGCGCCGGGAACGGGACGGGCGCCGAGCGCACCCTCGGCCAGTTGGTGGCCGACGCCAGCCGGGACCTGTCGCAGATCGTGCGCGCCGAGGTGGCACTGGCCAGGGCAGAGCTGAGCCAGGACATGCGCCACGGCGCGATGGCCGGCGGGATGTTCGGCTTCGCGGGCTACCTCGTCCTGCTGGCGACGGTCACCGGACTCATCACGGTGGCGTATGCGCTGACCGGGACGGGACTGCCCGCCTGGGCGGCGTTCGGCATCGTGACCCTGGCGCTGCTGCTGCTCGCGGGACTGCTCGCCCTGGTCGGACGGTCCCGGATCGGCCGGATCGGACCTCCCGAGCGGGCCCTGCGCTCCTCCCGCCGGACCATCGAGGCCGTCAGACCGGGCAGCGGCGGCCGGTGACCGTCGACTCCTCGGAGATTCTGCTCGACGGGCCGTGGCAGCACCGGTTCGTCGCGGCGAACGGCGCCCGGTTCCACGTGGCGCAGGCCGGCAGCGGCCCACTGGTCCTCCTGCTGCACGGGTTCCCGCAGTTCTGGTGGGCCTGGCGGCACCAGTTGCCCGCCCTGGCCGAGGCCGGGTACCACGCGGTCGCGATGGACCTGCGCGGCTACGGCGCGTCGGACAAGCCTCCGCGCGGCTACGACACGCTGACCCTGGCGGCCGACGTCGCCGGTGTGGTCCGGGCCCTCGGCGAACGGCGCGCCGTGGTGGTCGGGCACGACTGGGGGGCGTGGGTGGCCTGGTCGATGCCGTCCGTCGCGCCCCGGGTGACCCGGGCGGTGGCCGCCCTGTCGATGGCCCACCCGCTGCAGATGCGGCTGGCCTTCGCCCGGGACGGGCAGCGCAAGGCGCTCGGCCCGCTGCTGGCCTTCCAGACGCCGATCGCTCCCGAGCACTGGCTGGAGCGCGGTGACGGGGTGGAGAAGCTGCTGCGCGGCTGGTCGGGCCCGGGTTTCCCGGACGAGGCGACGCTGCGGCGGTACCAGCGGGCGATGCGGGTCCCGTTCGTGGCGCACACCTCGATGGAGTACTACCGGTGGGCGGTCCGCTCGCTGTGGCGGCAGGACGGCCGCCGCTTCGCCGCCGCGGTCCACGAGCCGGTGGAGGTCCCGGTGCTGCAGCTGCACGGGGCGGAGGACCCCTGGGTGACCCCCGCGACGGCATCGGACTCGGACCGCTGGGTGCGCGGCCGGCTGCACTTCGAGCTGATCCCCGGCGCCGGGCACTTCCTGCCCGAGGAGGCCCCGGACCGGGTCACCCGGACCCTGCTGGACTGGCTGGCCACCCTCCCGGAGTGACCCTCCCGTCGCCTCCGGCGGGGATCACCCGGAACGGATCAGCCGACCGCGCAACCGCCGGTGCCCACCTGCGCCGACGCGGTGCTGCCGGCCACCAGGTCAGCCCGCGACTCGCTCAGCGTCAGCGCGTACCCGGTCTGCGGGTCGTCCAGGGACTTGGCGAACACGATCCCGGCCACCGACCCGTCGACGGCCAGCAGCGGGCCACCGGAGTTGCCGGGCTCGACCACGGCGTACAGCGAGTACACCTGCCGGGTCACCCCGGGCTGGCCGTAGATGTCCTCACCGCTGGCCTGGATGACCGAGCGCACCCGTGCCGGGGAGGAACTGAACGGGCCGTTGCGCGGGAAGCCCGCGACCACGGCGTCCTCCCCGTTGCCCTGGTCGTCGCCCAGCCGCAGCGCCGGGGCCTTCAGGCCGGGCACGGCGAGCACGGCGATGTCCCGCCTCGGGTCGAACAGCACCACCGTCGCGTCGTAGTGCCGGCCCACCCCCATCACCTGCACCGAGGGCGAGCGCACCCCGGCCACGACGTGCGCGTTCGTCGCCACCCGTTCCGGGGCCACGACGAAGCCGCTGCCCTCCTGGCCGCGGCTGCAGGCCCGGGCCTCACCGGTGATCTTCACCAGGCTCCTCTGGGCCTGGTGAAGGGTCACCGACGGCATCGCACCCGGGTCCGGCGCGGGGACCCGCAGGATCTGCTCCGGCCCGACCCCGGCGAACACCCGCGGGAAACTGCTGCCCGCCACCGCCTCCCGGAAGCTGTTCGCCAGGGTGGTGAGCCGGTCGGGGATGACCCTGTCGACCCCCGCCAGCACCCGCGAGGACGCCACCGCCCGGGCGACCGACGGAGACGGGCTGGCCCGCAGCGCACCACCGACGAACCACAGCACCAGTGCCACGCTGACCAGCCCGGCGATGGCGCCGAGCAGTTGGTCGACCACCTGCACCGGCGGGAAGGTGAGCTGCTCGCGGACCTTCCCGCCGAGCATCGCGCCGAGCAACTGCCCGATCCAGGCCAGCAGCAGGACCGCGACCAGGACCAGGAACGAGCGCTGCAGGCCGGGCTGCAGGCCCTGGGTGAGCACCGGGACCAGGAACATCGCCACCAGCGCCCCGCCGAGGAAGCCGCACAGCGAGAGCGCGCCCACGACGAGCCCCTGCCGGTAGCCGGAGATGGCGTACCACGCCATCACGATCAGCACGACGAGGTCGGTCATGCGGTGCTCTCCCGGCTCGGTGGGCTCGACAGTTGCGGGCTGGGCCTGGGCACCGTCAGCGGCAGGGGCCGTACCCGGGTCAGCTCCCAGGGTCGCTCCCAGCCTGCGAGGCGGATCAGCCGGTCCAGGAGCCCGGCGGTGAAGCCCCAGACGAACAGCCCGCCGACCTCGAACCCCGGCCCGGTGTAGCCGCTGGGATGGGTCACCCGGAACCGGCGTCCCGGATCGGTGAGCTCCGCCAGCGGAACCCGGGCCACCCGGGCCACCTCCGCGGGGTCGGCCGGGCCGACCGGTGACGGCTGCGCCCACCAGGCCACCACGGGGGCCACGGCGAAGTCGCTGACCGGCAGGTACAGCTCGGGCAGCATGCCGGCCACCCGGACCCCGGCCGGGTCCAGCCCGGTCTCCTCCCGCGCCTCCCGCAGCGCGGCCTCGACCGGGCCCGCATCACCCGGGTCCAGGGCCCCGCCGGGGAAGGCGACCTGGCCGGCGTGCGAGCGCAGGGTGGCCGCCCGCTCGGTCAGCAGGACGTCCGGTCCGTCGGGCCCCTCGCCGAGCAGGATGAGCACCGCCGAGCGCCGGGGGGTGCGGTCCACCGGCGGGGTGAACACGCTCAGGTCATGCGCCCCGGCCGAGTCCAGGACGTCGAGGACCGGGGCGAACCAGGCCGGGAAGCCCTCGTCCGCGGGCGAGGTCACCGTGGTCACCCGGCCGGTGGCGGGGGCAGGTGGCCGGCGCCCGGGTCCTCGCCGGGGGCCGGCTCCTTGACCAGCTTCGCGGCCGCCGCCGGGTCGGTCTCCCCGGCCCCGGAGGACGGGCACAGCGCGGCCACCGGGCAGGCCCCGCAGGCGGGCCTGCGGGCGTGGCAGATCCGCCGGCCGTGCCAGATCAGCCGGTGGGACAGCATCGTCCAGTCCTTGCGCGGGAACAGGGCGGCGACCTCCCGCTCCACCGCCTCCGGGTCCTGCGACGCCGTCCAGCCGAAGCGGCGGGACAGTCGGCCGAAGTGGGTGTCCACGGTGATCCCCGGGACGCCGAAGGCGTTGCCCAGGACGACGTTCGCGGTCTTGCGACCCACCCCGGGCAGGGTCACCAACTGCTCCAGCCGGTCCGGGACCTGCCCGCCGAAGTCCCGCACCAGCCGGTCCCCGAGCTTGAGCAACGAGTCGGTCTTGGCCCGGAAGAAACCGGTCGACTGGATCATGGTCTCCAGCTCGGTCCGGTCGGCGGCGGCGTAGTCGGCGGCGGTGCGGTACCGGGCGAACACGGCGGGGGTGACCTGGTTGACCCGCACGTCGGTGCACTGCGCGGACAGGATGGTGGCCACCAGCAGCTCCAGCGGGCTGCCGAAGTCCAGTTCGCAGTGGGCGTCGGGGTAGCGCTGCGCCAGCAGCCGGTGGATCTTCCGGGCCCGCCTGGTCAGCGCCAGGGACGTCTCCTCCGCCACCGCCGGGGAACCCGCTGCCACGCCCACCGGCACAGCGTACGGTGCCACGCCGGGTGACGGCCCGGCCAACCTGGGCGGACGGCCGCCCGGGACGCTCCTCCCGGCGGCGCCGGCGGGCCCGCAGGGGTCGGTCTGGGCGGGCCGGGTGACCGCGGCTCGGCGAGCGGGTGAGGGGGCTGAGCCGGAGGGGTGGTCAGGGCGTCGGCCCGCTCAAGACGCCACCCGGCAGCGACGATCCGCCAACCAGAACACCCGGGTTGACCTGCACCGATACCGGTCGGGACGGTCGTCGGGGCGGGTGGAGGGAGGCGGGGAGAGTGTCCTTGGCAGCCGAGGCTGACCTGCCCCTGGAGGAGCTGCTGGATCGCCGGCGCGCCCTGCTCGCGGAACTGCGCGACGTGGAGCACTGGCGGCGGCTGGCCGAGGCCCGCCTGGACCTGGCGGTGGCCGCGGTCACCGACATCGACGAGCTGGCCCGCCGGCAGACCCCCTGCACCCGGCTGGCCCCCTACGGCCTGCACCTGCGGGTCGGGATCCCGGATCCCGGGCAGGCACTGCCGGAGACGGCGGCGCTGCTGCGGCTACGGTCGGTGCTGGAGGAGCTGGAGACCTACGCCGCCGCCCTGCGCCGCTCCTGTGCCGAGGTGACCATCCAGGTGCGTCAGCGGATGGACGCGGAGGGTTATCTCGAGGCGATCATGGCCGGGCCCCGCAGCGACGCTGCGGATCATCCCGGACCCCGGCGCGCCGTCACCCGCCGCACCCGCAGCGCCCGCCGGACCAGCCCGTCCGCCCCGCAGAAGATCACGGTCCGTCACCCCGGCCCGCCGGGCACTCCGTAGCGACCAGGTATGGTGACCGTCTGTCGATCAATGCACACCGCCATCCTCATCGGTTGCGGAATCCGGGCCACCCGGCATACTGACCCCCTTGTGCGTGCGGCAGACTGCAGACAGTGTTGCCGCGGAGGGCGGCGCAAGGGTTGAGGGAGGACCCCGTGGACGACGACGTGGTGCGTCAGGCGCCGCTGTTCGCCGCGCTCGACGACGAGGCGGCCGAGGCACTCCACGCGAACATGACGCGCACCGAGCTGACCCGGGGCGAGGTCCTGTTCCACGAGGGTGACCCGGGTGACCGCCTCTACGTGATCGTGGAGGGCAAGGTGAAGCTCGGCCGGACCTCCGGGGACGGGCGTGAGAACCTGCTGGCCATTCTCGGACCGGGTGAGATGTTCGGCGAGTTGTCGCTGTTCGACCCGGGCCCGCGCAACGCGACGGCGACCGCCGTGTCCGACGCGGTGCTGATCGGGCTGGGCAGCGAGGACCTGGTGTCCTGGCTGACCGGGCGGCCCGACGTGTCCCGCCAGCTGCTGCGCGCCCTGGCCCGGCGGCTGCGGCGGACCAACGAGAACCTGGCTGACCTGGTGTTCTCGGATGTCCCCGGCCGGGTGGCCAAGGCCCTGCTCGACCTGTCCGAGCGGTTCGGCCGGCCCACCGACGACGGCCTGCGGGTGGCCCACGACCTCACCCAGGAAGAGCTCGCCCAGCTCGTCGGCGCCTCCCGCGAGACGGTGAACAAGGCACTGGCCGACTTCGCCTCCCGGGGCTGGCTGCGCCTGGAGGCCCGGGCGGTCGTCCTGCTCGACATCGACCGGCTCCGCAAGCGCGCCCGCTGAACCGACGCCCGTCCGGGCGGTCCGCTGATCGGATGCCCGTCCGGGCGGCCCGGCCCACGCCGGGTCGCCGCGGGCGGGGTGGCAGGCCCGTCACCCACGGGCCGGCGGGTGCGGTCCGTCAGCGGGTGCGGTCCACCGGGCCCTGGGCACCGGCCTCGCCCAGGTAGTCCAGCTGGGCCCGGACGCTGAGCTCCGCCGCGGGCCACAGCGACCGGTCCACGTCCGCGTACACCCGCTCCACGACCTCCCGGGCGGCCCGGGCACCGTCCGCCACCGCGGCGGACACCTGGGCCAGGCGCTCCCGCCGGTGGCGCAGGTAGTGGCGGACCACCTCACCCGGCCTCGGCAGCACCGGGCCGTGCCCGGGGAACACCCAGTCCGGCTCGGCGTCGGCGCACACTCCCTCCAGTGTGTGCAGCGACGCCAGGTAGTCCACGAGCCGCCCGTCGGGAGGGGCCACTACGGTGGTGCCGCGACCGAGCACGGTGTCCCCGGTGAGCAGGGCTCCGGCGGCCGGCAGCAGGAAGCACAGCGAGTCGCCGCTGTGCCCGGGGGTGGCGACCACCCGCAGCTCCAGCTCCCCGGCGGCCACCACGTCGCCGTCCGCCAGGCCCTCCCCGCCCAGCCGTTGCGCGGGGTCCAGGGCCCGGACCCCGGCACCGGACAGCTCGGCGAACCGCCGGGCCCCGGCACCGTGGTCGGGGTGCCCGTGGGTGAGCAGGACCGACACCACCCGGGCACCACGCTCGCGGACCGCGGCCAGGACGGCATGCAGATGTCCCTCGTCGTCCGGCCCGGGGTCCACGACCAGGGCGCTGTTCGAACCCGGCGCTGACAGCACCCAGGTGTTCGTCCCGTCCAGGGTCAGCGGCCCCGGATTGGGTGCCAGCACACAGCGCGCCAGCGGATGCGGTTCGCCGCCGAGCCACCGGCCGTCCCCGGCGGTCACGACCGGGGCTCCCCGCCGCCGGACCCGTCCAGGTCCACCTCGACCAGCAGCCGCCCGTCGGGTCCCGGCACCACCCAGGGCATCACCGGCCGGATCCGGCGCGGGGCGGCCAGCAGCGCCGAGACCGACCCCGCCGCGGCCAGTTCCTCCAGGCACACCACGGTCGGCGGGAGCATCGGGGCCGCACCGGTCGCGCACTGCCCGACCGCCGCGGCGGCGGACAGCCAGCGCGCCTGCTCCCCCTCCCCGCCGAGGTCGCGGGCCTGCTGCCCGGGCGGCATCCCGGCGACGAAGAACCGGGTGTCGTAGCGGCGACCCTCGGCGGGCGGAGTCACCCAGTGCGCCCAGGGCCGCAGCAGTTCGGCCCGCAGCACCAGCCCGGCCTCGGACAGCAGCTCCGCCAGCCCGATCCGGCCCTCGGACAACCGGCGCTGCCGGTCGGCCCACACCCCGCCCCACTCCCCTGCGGCCAGCCCCGGCACCGGACCGCCGTCCGGGGTCCCGGCCAGCAGCACGCCGCACTCCTCGAAGGTCTCCCGGACCGCTGCCACCACCAGGGCCCGGGCCAGCGGGACGTCCGCCGACAGAGCCGCGGCGAACTCCTCCGGCCCCGGTCCATGCCACGCCACCGCCGGGTCACCGTCCCGTTCGTCCACCCGCCCACCGGGGAACACGTGCATGCCGGCCGCGAACTGCATGCCGGCCACCCGGCGGAAGACGAACACCTCCACCCCGCCGCAGACCCCTGCCACGGCCGGATCCGTCCCGGCTCCCGGCACCGTGCCTGTGCTGTTGCCGGGCCCGCCCGGGGGCGAGAGGGTGACGGGGTCGCGGACCAGCATCACGGTGGCCGCAGGTCGCGCCGGTGACGGCGAACCGGTCACCGCGTCGGCCGAGCGGCCGAGGGGGAACTGGCGGAGCATGCGTACCTCCAGGTCACCAGGTGGTCCGTGACGGGACGACAGCCCGAGTCACGATCTACTAGTGTTCGCGTTTCAAGCTAGGGCCGGAGCGGTGCTGGGGGCACTCCCGGCCTCCGATCAGCGGTCTAGGGATGCGGCCGCCTGCACGGGGACGAGGAATGGGGGAAGGACAACGCTTCACGCTCGACCAGTTGGCCGAGGCGACGGGGATGACGCCACGCAATGTCCGGGCGTACCAGACACGGGGACTTATCGCACGACCCACCCGTGAGGGGCGACGCTCGGTCTACGGGGCCGAACACGTGCGACAGATCCTGGCGATCCAGCGGGCCAGGGCAGAAGGAGCCTCGCTGGAACTGCTGTCCGGGGTGGTCGCCGGCGGCGGATCCATCGACCACGACGACGGAGGCTGGCTTCCCGGGGCACGGACCGGGCGTGGTGCCCGGCGCTCCCGGCGGGCGGACCTGCAGCCGCTGCTGACCAGGATCGGGTCCGCCCGGACGGCGCCGGTCCAGCAACTCGTCGAGCAACTCGCCTCGATCGGGCTGATCCGCCAGGACGGCGCACGGACGCTCATCGGCCGGGAGTTGGCCACCAGCATGACCGCCCTGCGGCGGCAGGGCTTCCCGCCCTCCGCCGTGATCGCGGTCGCCCAGCACGCGGCGGCGGCGGCGGCCCCGCTGGTGGAGGACCTGCTGCGCGTCCTGGAGGACGTGACGGGCGGGCGACACGCCCCGGCGGCCGCCGGGCACACGGCAGACCTGGCCGCCGGGATCGTCCGGGATGCTCTGGCCGCCCGGCTGCTGCTGCAGCGCCAGGACTGAGCGGCGCCGAACGGGCCGCGACCGCCTCCTCGGAACTCCCGCAGGAGGCGGTCGGGGCCCGCCAGGTCAGCGGAAGGCCGCGACGAGTTCGATCTCGACCGGGGAGTCCAGCGGCAGCACGGCGACCCCGACCGCACTGCGGGCATGTACCCCCGCGTCGCCGAACACCTCGCCCAGCAGCAGGCTGGCGCCGTTGACCACGCCCGGCTGCCCGGTGAACGACGGGTCGCTGGCGACGAAGCCGACCACCTTCACGATCCGGGTGATCCGGTCCAGGCCGCCCAGCACGGAGGCCACTGCGGCCAGGGCGTTGAGCGCGGCGACCCGGGCCAGGTGGGAGGCGTCGGCGGGCGGGACCAGTCCCGGACCCTCACCGACCTTCCCGGTGGCCGGCAGCGCCCCGTCGACGAAGGGCAGCTGCCCGGAGGTCCACACCCGGTCGCCGTCGACCACGGCGGGCACGTACGCCGCCACCGGAGCCGCCACGGCGGGCAGGGTCAGCCCGAGCTCGGCGAGCCGGGCGGCGATCCGGCCGCCCTCCGGCGCGGCGCTCACCGGGGCCGCTTGAGGTAGGCGACCAGGCCCTGGCCGTCCGGTCCCGGGACCACCTGGACGAGTTCCCACCCGTCCTCACCCCACTGGTCGAGGATCTGCTTGGTCGCGTGCACGATGAGCGGCACGGTGGCGTACTCCCACTGCGGCATGGCGCGCAGCGTAGCGGGACGGGCGCGGACCGGCGCGCCGCGCCCTTCCGATCACGTCCCGGCGGCGTCCTGCCCGGCTCGCGGACCCCCGCGTCACCCCGGACGCTCCGACTCCCGACCTGGACGGCCCGGCCGGCGGACAGCATCTACGCTCGAGGGGTGCCCCGCAGCTCCGCTCCCCGCCATGACAGCGACTGGGAGGGTGTGCGCCTGCACGTCGTCACCGGCAAGGGCGGAACGGGCAAGACCACGGTCGCGGGTGCGCTGGCCCTGGCCCTGGCCGCGGACGGACGGCGGGTCCTGCTCTGCGAGGTGGAGGGGCGACAGGGGATCGCCCAGCTGTTCGACGTCCCGCCGCTGCCGTACGAGGAGCGCCGGATCGCCGTGGCGCCCGGCGGCGGCGACGTGTTCGCCCTGGCCGTGGAGCCGAAGGCCGCCCTGCTGGAGTACCTCGACCTCTTCTATCACCTGGGCCGGGCGGGGAAGGTGCTGGAGAAGATGGGGGCGATCGACTTCGCCACCACGGTCGCCCCGGGCCTGCGAGACGTCCTGCTGACCGGCAAGGTGTACGAGGCGGCGCGGCGGCGGGACACCTCCGGCCCGGTGTACGACGCCGTGGTCCTCGACGCGCCGCCGACCGGCCGGATCACCCGCTTCCTCAACGTCAACGAGGAGGTCGTCGGGCTGGCCAAGATGGGCCCGATCCGCAACCAGGCCAGCTCGATCATGACCCTGCTGCGTTCCCCGCAGACCGTCGTCCACCTGGTCACGGTGCTGGAGGAGATGCCGGTGCAGGAGACCCAGGACGCCGTCGCCGAACTGCGGGCGGTGGACCTTCGGGTCGGCGGCGTCGTGGTGAACCTGGTCCGCGACCCGATCCTGCCCTCCCGGGCGCTCACCGCCGCGGTGAAGGGGCGGCTGGACCGCGAGGAGGTGGTCGGCGGGCTGGAGACCGCGGGCCTGGGCCGCACCCGCAGCGCCGAGGCCGCCAGCCGGCTGGCGATGCTCGCCGACGGGCTGCTGGTCGAGGCCGCCCAGCACGGCGAGCGGGTGGCGCTGGAGTCGGTGCAGCGCAAGGAGCTGGCGGGCCTGGAGCGGCCGACCTACGAGTTGCCGGCGATGCCGGGCGGGATCGACCCGGGCGCGCTGTACGAGCTGGCCGACCGCCTGACCGAACAGGGCATGGCATGACCCCGCCGCCCGACTCTGCCCGCCAGACCGGCTCTGCCCGCCAGACCGGCTCCGGCACCCGCCCCGCCCCGGGAACCCCGTCGGGCGGGCTGCGCCGGCCTGCTGCCCGGCAGGCGCCCCGGCTCGACGTCGACGCCCTGCTGGACAGCCCGGCGACCCGGGTGGTGGTCTGCTGCGGTGCCGGCGGCGTCGGCAAGACCACGACGGCGGCCGCGATGGCGCTGCGCGCGGCCGAGCGGGGCCGGCGGGTGGTGGTCCTGACCATCGATCCCGCCCGCAGGCTGGCCCAGTCGATGGGCCTGCTGGAGCTGGACAACCGGCCGCGCCCGGTCAGCGGGGTCGACACCTCCGACGGTGGCCGGCTCGACGCGATGATGCTCGACATGAAGCGCACCTTCGACGAGGTGATCGAGGCGCACGCCTCACCCGAGAAGGCACGCCAGATCCTCGACAACCCCTTCTACCAGGCACTGTCCAGCTCCTTCGCCGGCACGCAGGAGTACATGGCGATGGAGAAGCTGGGCCAGTTGCGGGCCCGCGCCGACGCCGACCCGGACGGCTGGGACCTGATCGTCGTCGACACCCCGCCCAGCCGTTCCGCGCTGGACTTCCTGGACGCCCCGCAGCGCCTGGGTTCCTTCCTGGACGGGCGGTTCATCCGGGTGCTGTCCGCCCCCGCGAAGGCCGGCGGCCGGGCGTACCTGAAGGTGTTCTCGGCCGCCGTCGGCACGGCCACCGGCGTGCTCACCAAGCTGCTGGGCGGCCAGATCCTGCGCGACGTGCAGACCTTCGTGGCCGCACTGGACACCGTGTTCGGCGGGTTCCGGGAGCGCGCCGAGCGGACCTACCGGCTGCTGCAGGCCGAGGGGACCCGCTTCGTCGTGGTGGCCGCGCCCGAACCGGACGCCCTGCGCGAGGCCTCCTACTTCGTGGAACGGCTCGGCGCGGAGGGGATGCCGCTGGCCGGGCTGGTGCTCAACCGGGTGCAGGTCCCCACCGCGGAGGACCTGTCCGGGGATCGCGCCACCGCCGCCGCGGAGGACCTGGAGGACTCCGGCGGCCATGCCCTGACCGCGGGCCTGCTGCAGGTGCACGCCGACCGGATGCGCCGCGCCGAGCGTGAGCACGGTCTGGCGGCCCGGTTCACCAGCGCCCATCCCCGGGTTCCGGTGGCCGAGGTGCCGGCCCGCTCGCAGGACGTGCACGATCTCGGTGGGCTCCGGGAGATCGGCGCGGCACTGGCGAAGGGCTAGCGGCCGCGGAAGCCGGGGCGGGGCGGAAACGGGGCCGGGCGGAAACGGGGCCGGGCGGAAACGGGTCGGCGCGCAGGTGGCGGGCGGCGCATCAGGGGGATGAACGGACGTGGCCGGGGCGATGGGCCGGTGGTGGCGAGCAGGGATGGCCGCCGCCGTGGCGGTGCTGGTGCTGGCGGGAGCCGTGCTGGCCGGGCTGTGGACGGGTGTGCTGCACCTGCCCTACCCGTCCCGCAGCGATTTCCCGGTCCAGGGGATCGACGTCAGCAACCACCAGGGCGCGGTGGACTGGCCGCGGGTCAAGGCGGCCGGCTACCGCTTCGCCTACGTCAAGGCCAGTGAGGGCCGGACCTTCACCGACCCGGAGTACGCCGCACTGTCCGCCGGGGCCCGGCGGGCCGGGTTGCGGGTGGGGGCCTACCACTTCTTCACGTTCTGCTCCCCCGGCGCCGACCAGGCACGGCTGTTCCTCCAGGTGAGCGGGGGGCATCAGGCGGGCGATCTGCCCCCGGTGGTGGACCTGGAGTTCGACGGCAACTGCGCCCGGCGCCCGACGCCCGAGGAGTTCGACGCCGAGTACGCCGCCTTCGACGCCGCGGTGACCGCCGGGTTCGGCCGCCAGCCGATCGTCTACACGAACGCCGACTTCCGCGACCGGTACCTGGCCACGGCCGACCGGCGCGGATCGGTCCTGGCGCAGCGACGGCTGTGGATCCGCGACATCACCGGCCGTCCGGCGGGGGGCTGCGAGAAGTGGACCTTCTGGCAGTACTCCGCGACCGGACGGGTGGACGGGGTCGACGGCCGGGCGGATCTGGACGCCTACTGCGGCCGGGACGCGGAGTTCGACGCCCTGACGCGCTGAGTGCCGGCCGACCATGACGGCGGCCGGGCTCAGGACGGATCGAGGGGACACCGGTCCCCGGGCACGCAGAGGCCGCCGACGGCGCCCTGGGACGCCGTCGGCGGCAATGAGCTAAGTGATCTCTCCGGCTCAGCCGGCCCTGCGGTGATCCTCTTCGGTGCGGGCGGTTGCGTACTCGACCATGCGCTCATGTTCGGCGCGGGCGGTCTCCAGCAGCCGCCGCCACGAGCGGACGTTGGGCCGCCGACGGAGCAGAGCCCTGCGCTCCCGCTCCGTCATACCTCCCCAGACGCCGAACTCGATCCGGTTGTCCAGCGCGTCCGCGAGGCACTCGGTGCGGACGACACAGGACATGCAGACACCCTTGGCTCTGTTCTGCGCAGCCCCCTGCACGAACAGCGAGTCCGGATCAGTGGTTCGGCAGGCTCCGCGGGAAGCCCACTCGTACGTGTTGGCCGCGGTGGCCGCGGTGGCCGTGCTGTTCATCAGACAGTTCCTCCCGTAAACCCCCGTGAGCCGATCGCCCCTGAGACCGGCCCCGCCGAGAAAAGTAGAGTCACCGACGGTGGTAGGGATACGGGCCGGATGGATGATTTGCCATGGGCCGAAGGGACGATTGGTCACAAACCGTCACTGTCTGACTACCGACAGCGACTGACCTCTCGTCGCTCACCTGGCCCACCCACGGGGAGACCGTCACCGGACGTCACCCCACGCCTGACGTGAACACCCCAACGTCGGCCCATTCTCCCTGGTCAGAGGCGTGCGCGCAGGGCTTTGAGCGAACTGGCCCACCCGGCACCCGTACGCTGTCCCTCATGCGGAGCAGCTCACCCGGTCTGGCGCGTGCGCTCACCCTGCTCGCGGCCTTCGTTGCTGCGAGCCTCGTCACAGGGGTCCTCCTCGCCGGGCTGTTCATCCCGGCGGTCGGCGCGACAGGTGTGGTCACCCGCTCCAGCGTCGACTACTTCAACTCCCTGCCCGCAGACCTGTCCAGGCCGCCGTTGGCCGAGCAGTCCACGATGTACGCCTCCGACGGCAGGACCGTGATCGCCCGGTTCTACGACGAGAACCGGATCAACGTGCCGCTGTCGAAGATCGCCCCGGTGATGCGGCAGGCGATCGTGGCGATCGAGGACTCCCGCTTCTACCAGCACGGCGGGGTGGACTCGAAGGGCATCCTGCGGGCCTTCCTCAACAACCAGATGAGCGGGGACACCCAGGGTGCCTCGACCCTGACCCAGCAGTACATCAAGAACTACAACGTCGAGAAGGCGCTCGCGACGGGGGACGCCGCGGCGGCCAAGGCTGCGGTGTCGCAGAACTACTCCCGCAAGCTGCAGGAGATCCGCACCGCGATCGCCCTGGAGCAGCAGCTCAAGAAGGACGACATCCTCGAGGGCTACCTCAACATCGCGCTGTTCGGCGACAACACCTGGGGGGTCGAGGCGGCGTCGCAGTACTTCTTCGGGATCTCCGCGAACAACCTGTCCCTGGTGCAGGCGGCCACGCTGGCGGGGATGGTGCAGTCCCCGACGAGCTTCAACCCCTTCGTCCACCCGGACAAGACGACGGTGCGCCGCAACGAGGTGCTCGCCCGGATGTTCCAGCTCGGGATGATCAACCAGCAGCAGTATGACGAGGCGAAGGCCGCGAAGCTCGAGGTGAAGAAGACCCTCGCGCACAACGGCTGCGTCACGGCCGGGAACATGGCCTACTTCTGCGACTACGTCATCAACACCATCCGCACCGACCCTGGCTTCGCCTTCCTCGGCAAGACCGGCACCGAGCGGGTCACCAACCTCAAGCGGGGCGGGTACACCCTGGTCACCTCGCTGGACCCGAAGGTGCAGAACGCCGCCTACTCCACCGCGGTCGACCACGTGCCGGTCACCGACTCCAGCAAGGTCGCGGTGTCGGCGGTGACCGTGCAGCCCGGCACCGGACGGGTGCTGGCGATCGCGCAGAACCGCAACGACAACCCCGACGGCAAGCCGGGCAGCACCACCCTGAACTACGGCGTGGACAAACTGCTGGGTGACTC
>DASTGO010000036.1:0-41306 GCA_035719045.1 Kineosporiaceae bacterium
CGGCCCGGGGCGCTCCGGACGGGTGCGGGTCTCGCGCAGCGGGCGCCGGGCGCCGGTGATCCGGCCGGTCACCATGCTGGCCGGGGTCGCGGTGGTCCTGGTCATCCTGCTCGCGCCGTACCTGCGTCCGTGGCTGGCCCAGCGCTCCGACATCGCGGCGAAGCAGGCCGAGGTGACCGCCCTGCAGCAGCAGGTCGACCAGCTCACCGCGGAGCGCAACCGCTGGAACGACCCCAACTACGTCAAGGCGCAGGCCCGGCAGCGGCTGAACTTCGTCATGCCGGGGGAGCTCGGCTACGTCGTCCTCGACGACAGCAGGCAGTCGGCCGCCCCGCAGGACCCCACCCGGCAGGCGGCCACGGATGCCGGCAAGGTGTCGGGCCGGCCCTGGTACGACGTGCTCTGGCAGTCCGTCCAGCTCGCCGGCCACCCGGCCGTTCCCGGCTCGGCCGGCACCTCCCCGGGCGCCGCCCCCGGGACGACCCCCACCTCCTCGCCGACCACCAGGAAGCCGTGACTCCCGCCGAGCAGTCCCACCCCGTCGAGCAGTCCGACCCCGTCGAGCAGTCCGACCCCGTCGAGCAGCCCGACCCCGCCGAGCAGCCCGACCCCGCCGCTGCGGTCACCGGTCCGGCCACCGCCGGGGACACCTCGCCGGACCTCGCCGTGGACGCCGCCCTGGCCGGGCGCCAGCTCGGCCGCCAGGTGCGCGGGCTGGTGGCCGTCGCCCACCGCTGCCGCTGCGGGGCGCCCGACGTCGTCACCACCGCGCCCCGGCTGGACGACGGCACCCCGTTCCCGACCATGTACTACCTGACCTGCCCGCGGGCGGCCTCGGCCATCGGCACCCTCGAAGCGGGCGGCCTGATGCGGGAGATGACCCGCCGGCTCACCGAGGACCCCGAGCTGGCACAGCGGTACCGCCGGGCCCACGAGGACTACCTGCAGCGCCGGTCGCTGCTCGGCGACGTCCCGGAACTGGCCGGGGTGTCCGCCGGGGGGATGCCGGACCGGGTGAAGTGCCTGCACGTGCTGGTGGCGCACGCCCTGGCCGCCGGTCCCGGGGTGAACCCGCTCGGGGATGAGGCCCTGGCCGCCCTGGAGCCCTGGTGGTCCGCCGGTCCCTGCGTGGATCTGCCCGGCCCCGGTGACCTGCCCGGCCCCGGCGACCCGGCCCGCGCCGAGGCGACGGATGCCGCTCCCGTGACCGGGCGTGAGGGCGCGGATCCGCGGTGACGTCCCGAGGTGTGACACATCCATATGCAGGCTTGGCCGATGGGGGGCACACTGTCAACGGCGTCGCCGGTCGTGCCGAGGAGCCGGCCGGACGCGGCCAGTGCCGCGTCGCCGACGACGCGGCTGCGGGGGCGGCCGAGCAGCACATCATCGACGGGACCGGTCTGGGCACCGGTGGCCCGTCACGCAGACCGCCTACCGCCTGAAGGGGGACGGGACCGATGATCCGGGTCGCTGCGTTCGACTGCGGTACCAATTCCCTCCGGTTGCTCGTCGCGGATGTCGACGCCGCGACCGGCACCCTGCTCGACGTGGACCGTCGGATGGAGATCGTCCGCCTCGGCGCGGGCGTGGACCGGACCGGCCGGATCTCCGCCGACGCGATGCAACGGGCGATGACGGTCACCCGTGAGTACGCCCACCTGTGTCACCACCTCGGGGTCCAGCGGTACCGGTACATCGCGACCTCCGCGGCTCGTGATGCAGACAACCGCGAGGAGTTCACCGACGGCATCCAGGGGCTGCTCGGCGTGGTCCCGGAGGTGATCTCCGGGGGCGAGGAGGCGCAACTGTCCTTCCTCGGGGCCACCAGCGGCCTGGCCGAGCACCATGAGGCGCCGTACCTGGTCGTCGACATCGGCGGCGGGTCCACCGAGTTCGTCCTCGGCAACGGCCACGGCGTGATCGGGGCGCGGTCGGTCGACATCGGCTGTGTCCGGATGACCGAGCGGCACCTGTCGGGGGACCCGCCCACCCCGGAGCAGGTGACCGCCGCCACCGCCGACATCGATGCCGCCCTGGACCTGGCCGGTGCAGAAGTCCCGCTCGGCAAGGCGCGGACCCTGGTCGGCCTGGCGGGCTCGGTGACCACCGTGACGGCACACGCCCTGCGGCTGGGACGCTACGACTCCGCCGCCATCCACGGCAGCGTGCTGCCGGTGCCGACCGTCCTCGCCTCCTGCGACGCCCTGCTGTCGGCCTCGCTGCGGCAGCGGGCGGCGATGCCCTTCCTGCACGCCGGGCGGATCGACGTGATCGGTGCCGGGGCGCTGGTCTGGCGGCGGATCGTCCAGCGGGTGGTCGCCGAGGCCGGGCTGGAGGAGGTCGTGACCAGCGAGCACGACATCCTGGACGGGATCGCCCTGCGACTGGCGCGTGGCTGAGCCCTGGCGGGATAGCGGGATAGCGGGATAGCTGCGCCCTGGCCGGGAGCCGGTCTGCCGGTTCGTACCCGAAGCGGGACGGCTGCGGCGCTCAGGCGTCGTGCGGCACCGGGTGCCGGGCGACCGGCCGCAACTGGTCCGGCGGGCCCTGTCGGTCCGGCGGATCCGGCTCCCAGACCGGGCCGCCGATCGGCGTGAGCAGGAACACGACCAGCGGCAGCAGCCGCGGGTGGGAGGTCCGCAGCCGGCGGCTCAGCTTCATCCCGGTCAGGGTCAGTGCGAGACCCAGCAGCGCGACGGCGGCTCCCGCCCGGCCCTTGCTGCCGTGCACGTAGCTGACCGCCGGGTTGGGCGGGCTGAGGTCGGTGCGGATCATCAGGCTCGGACTGGTCCCGAAGGCGGCCTGGCGCGCGTACAGGTCGTCCTCGATCCGGCGGACCAGGGCATCGAGGCGGATGGTGACCTCCTCGGGCGAGGAACCGGTCACCTGGACGAACAGTTCCGGCTTGTAGAACAGGCTCAGCCACTGGTTTCCGGAGTTCGTCATGCGTACCGAGTACCCGTGGTAGGTGCCCGTCGCCGACAACGGGATGTCCTCGGTGGTGGGCCTGGCCGGCGGGTGCATCCCGTTGAGGTCCCGGTTGATGATCGCCGCCATGTCGATCAGGTTGGCGCCGCGGATGAAGGCGTTGGCGCCGGTGTCCTCCGGGGCGAGCATGACCACGTAGGCGTTGGTCTCGTAGGACCCGGACATCCTCATGACCGACACGAGGGTCGCCGCGGTCAGCACCAGGCCGAGGACGGCCACCACCCACTGGATCTTGGGCCGTCCCCCGAAGGCCCGGACCAGCCATGCCCGCATCCGACCATCCTGACACGCGGCCGGCCGGCCCCGGGCCGTCAAGCCGTGTCTCGCGCCACTCTGCACTCACAACGCCCCAGGTGAACCGGGCTGCAGGAGCCCAGCCGTTGGGGTGAGCAGCGGGCCCGCCGCCAGGTCGGCCTGTACAGTGGCCTACGAAGGGGGAGGTCTCTGCGCGCTCTGCCGGGCCGCGCGGACCGCGTGCTGCGGTCTCGCACGAACCGGGCCGGGGCGGGCAGGCGCCAGGGCGACCAGGAAGGGAGGCTGCCGTGTCCTCGGTGACCGTCGGCAGCGCCCTGTTCCGCCGCTGGAAGATCTCCCTGGCCGGGCTGGTCCTGATCGCGATCGCCGGCGCACTGATCATGAGCCTGGTCCCGGCCCAGCGGCAGCTCACGGCGGATGTCCTGCTGCTCCCGCCGGAGGCCGGCGCCAAGACCGACAGCAACCCCTATCTGCAGCTGGACGGCCTGGTGAACATGACCGGCATCGTCGCCCGGGCCGTCTCCAGCTCCGACATCCAGGACTCGCTCAAGGCCGGCGGGCTCAACGGCAGCTACAAGGTCGAGCCGGACACCGCCACGCCGGGTCCGGTCCTCCTGGTGACCGTGCAGGCCGCCAGCCAGGCCGAGGCCGGCCGGACCCTGGACGCCGTGCTCTCCCAGATCCCCACCCAGCTGACCTCGCTGCAGCGCCAGGTCGGGGTGACCGGCAACGCCTACATCACCTCGACGGTGATCAAGCAGGACCGCGTGGGAACCGTCGTGGTCACCTCGCAGCTGCGGATCGTGGTGGGCGTCTGCGGCGGCCTGTTCGTCCTGCTCATCCTCACCGTGGTCCTGATGGACCTGAGCGCACTGCGCCGGCAGCGGCGGGCCAGGGCCGGCGGTGAGCAGTTCGGGATGGTCGGCGGGCAGCTGGCGGGGATGCCGCTGGCCACCCCGGACCTTCCGGCACCGGTCACCCCTGCGGCCCCCGTGGCCCCGCCCGACCCGGCCACCCGGATCGGGGAGCTGTCGAGGCTGTCCACGCTGTCGGCGTTCCCGGTGGTTCCGGCCGCCCCGGGCGCTTCCGCTCCCGCCCCGCCCCGCGGGGTCCCGGTCGCGGCCAACGGGACCGGCCAGACCAATGGGTCCGCCCAGCCGGCACCGCGTGAACGTGGCGTGATGGCCGCCGAACTCACCCCGCCCGCCGGCGCTCAGTCCGCGGGGCTGCTGAGGTCGGACGTCCCGGCCTCCGGGGCATCCCTGAACAAGCCGTTCCCGTGGACCCCCGGTCAGTCCCTGCCGGCGCATCAGGGGACGGCGGAACCGGCCTCGCCGACCGCCGCTGAGGCATCGTCGGCTCCCACCGTGCCGTTCGGTACGGCGGTGCAGCCAGGTGCGGCAGGCGCGTCCGAGGCCGGGGCTCAGTCCGGTGAAGAGCCGTCCGACCGGGGTGGTCGCGGCATGAGCCGCCGCAAGGAGAAGGACAAGGGCAAGAACCCGGCTCCGTCCGACGACCCCGGGCCGCCGACCGGAAGCTTCGAACGCCTGGTCCTCGGCAAGCGCAACACCCCGCCCCCCGACCCTGACCCGCGCGCGGCGGCCCACCGGCTCAACTGATGTCCGCCGCAGCACCCCTCGGACCGGCCGACACCCACGCCGCGCCCGCGACGCCCCCGGGGCGGTCCGGGGACCGCTGGTGGCGGATGCTCGGGCTCGACCTGGTCACGGCGCTCAGCCTGCTGGTCCTGGTGCTGTTCGGGATCCCGGCGACGCTGGTGGTGGGCCCGCTCGGCGCCGCGGGCACGCCGGCCAACATCCTCGGGCTGCTGATGCTGGGGGTCTGGACCGTCAACGAGCTGTACCGGGTGCACCTGGGCTTCCTCGACACCGCGATCCGCCGCGCCCTGTTCGTCTGGCTGCTGGCCGATCTCGCCAGCTACGTCATGGCGGTCTCCCGGCCGATCAGCACCAAGGAGCTCAACTCCTCCGACCGGCTCATGATCAGCCTGTGCGCCTGGGTCGGCGTGCTGCTGGCCTGCGGCGGGATCAGGAGCTGGGACCGGCTGGTGGCGCTGACCCGCCGGGTGGTCCTGGGCGGCGGTCTGGTGGCCCTGCTCGGACTGGCCCAGGCCGCCACCCACCAGGTGCTGGTCAACGTCATCCAGATCCCGGGCCTGACCTCCAACAGCACCGACAACGGGTTCGTCGAGCGGGCCGGGTTCCTGCGGCCGTCAGGCACCGCGACCCAGGCCCTGGAGTTCGGCATCGTGCTGACGGCGGTGCTTCCGTTGGCCGTTCACCATGCGGTCACCGACCGGCAGCTGAGCTGGTTCCGGCGGCTGTGGCCGCTGCTGGCGATCGGGGCCGCGATCCCGGTCTCGCTGTCCCGCTCGGCGGTCCTCGGCACCCTGGTGGCGTTCGTGGTGATCCTGCCCACCTGGCCGCGCCAGCACCGGCGGATCGCCTACGGGGCGCTGCTCGCGGCGGTCGGGCTGGTCTACGTGAGTGTCCCGGGCCTGGTCGAGGCGATCCTCAGCCAGTTCGGCCTGATGGGCAAGGACAACAGCATCTCGTCCCGGACCGACAGCTACAGCCTGGTCCTGAGCCTGTTCGCGAAGTCGCCGCTGATCGGCCGGGGACTGGGCACCTTCATCCCGGACTACCGGATCGTCGACAACCAGTTGCTGCTCATCCTCGTCGAGGCCGGGCTGGTCGGGCTGCTGGCCTTCCTCGGACTGATCGCCGCGGCCGCCCGGACCGGTCTGCGCGGCCGGCGGCGGCTCGCCGATCCGGACCGGCGCTCGCTGCTCACCGCGCTGGTCGCCTCCCTGCTGGCCGCCGCCATCTGTTTCGCCACCATCGACGCGTTCGCGTTCCCGATGCTGTCGGTCACGGTGTTCCTGGTCATGGGCTGCATCGACGCGGCCTGGCGGATGGCCTCCCAGCCGGCGGTGCCGGGGGAGCCGGTGCCAGGGGAACCTGCGGTGGGGGAGCCGGTGCCGGGGGAGTCCGCGGAGGCCAGGGCATGACCTCCCCGCCGCGCTCGGTCGCCGTCGTCGTGGTCACCTACAACAGCGCGCCGCTGATCCCGGACCTGCTGAAGTCCCTGCCCGCAGGCCTGGACGGGCTGGACTGGCGGCTGGTGGTGGCCGACAACGACTCCGCCGACGCCACCGTCGCGGTGGTCCGGGACCTGGCCCCCTCGGCCTCGGTGGTCCAGTTGGGCCGCAACGCCGGTTACGCCGCCGGGATCAACGCCGGGGTGGCCCGGGCCGGGGAGTTCGACGCCGTACTGGTCCTGAACCCCGACGTGCGGCTGGAGCCCGGCTGCGTGGCCGAACTGGTCCGGGCCCTGGACCTGCCCGGCACCGGGATGGCCGTCCCCCGGCTCAGTGACGGCGACGGCACGCTGATCCTCTCCCGGCGTCGGGAGCCGAGCGTGCCGCGCGCCTGGGCGGACGCCCTGCTCGGTGCCGAGCGGGTCGGTGGCCGTGCCTGGCTCGGGGAGGTGGTGACCGATCCCGGGGAGTACACCCGGGAGGCGGTCACCGACTGGGCGGAGGGGTCGACCCTGCTCATCGGCCGGACCGGCTGGGACCGCTGCGGACCCTGGGACGAGGGCTTCTTCCTGTACTCCGAGGAGACGGACTTCGCGCTGCGGCTGCGCGACGCCGGACTGGTCACCCGCTTCGTGCCGAGCGCCCGGGCCGTCCACCTGGAGGGCGATTCGGGGCAGTCCCCGGGCCTGTGGACCCTGCTCATGCTCAATCGGGTCCGGCTGTTCGCCAAGCGGCACGGCCCGCTGCCGACCGCGCTGTACTGGTCAGCCCTGGTGGTCCGGGAGGCCCTGCGGGCGGCCCTGGGCAAGGTCACCAGCCGGGCCGCGCTACCCGCCCTGCTCAGCCCGCGCCGGCTGCGGGAACCGCGGGGACCGGGCAGCGTGGTCCTCCGCTGATCCGGCGCGCGAGCCGATCGGGGGGCGCGGTCAGCGGAGCCGTTTCAGCAGCCGGACCGCCTGCCCCCGCAGCACCGTCACCGGACCGGGCGGTGCCAGCACCGTGGCACGCAGCGACTCGGGGGTGTCGTCGCGGCGGACGCTGAACCGGGGCTGCATCCAGGCCCCCTCGGGAGCACAGGCGCGGTCGCTGGTGTGCACGGTCCGGTACCCCAGCCGGCGCAGCTGCGACAGGACCCGGCGGTCGTAGCGGCCCAGCGGACAGGCGGCCTCGGACACCGGCTGCCCCGCCGCGGCGGAGATCACCTCGCGGGCGGTGACCAGCTCCTCGTGCAGCGCCGCGTCGTCCAGACCCGGCCAGGGCCGGTGCGCCATCCCGTGGCTGCCCACCGACATCCCCTGCTCGCCCAGTGCCCGGACGTCCCGGGCACCCAGACTGCCGGGGGTGTCCAGGCGGCCGGCGAGCACGAAGAAGGTGGCGGTCAACCCGCGCGCGGACAGTTCCGGCAGAGCGATCCCCAGGTCGGAGGCGTTGCCGTCGTCGAAGCTGATCCGCACCTGCGGCCAGCCGGCGAGCTCGTCGAGGATGCGCCGGAAGCGGTCGGTGTCCACCCAGTAGAGGTCCTCGCCGGGCTCCTGCTCCCGGCCCGGCACGCCGACCCCGTGGAAGCAGACGTTGTGCTGTGCCGAGGTGTTCACCGCACCTCCCCCGACGTCCCGGGCGCGCACCCGTCGCGGACCGGACGGCATGCCGTTGTCATCACGCTGGGAAACCCCCTAGCACTGTTCCCGGCTGGGTAGTCTAGGCGCCGGCGGTGAACCGGTACGGGGCGTGCTGGGCATGTCGCCGGCGCAGCAGTTCAGGTGCACAGGCAGTTCAGGTGACACAGGGCAGTTCGAGCGGCACGGGGCAGTTCCGCAGGGGGACAGCGGGTGGGTCCGCGGCCTCGCCGCCGGACAGGGAGCGGGTGGCGGACGCGACGCCGCGCACGTACCGGATCCGTGGAGGAGGAGGTCGGCCCCGGATGGCGGTGCGCGTGGCGCCGATCGGTGAGGACGACGTCCCTGAGGTGGCGGACTTCCTCACCGAGCACCTCAACCGGCGTATCCCCCCGGACATCTGGGCCGCCGCGATCCGCCCCGGCTGGTCGTTCCCCGCCCCCAACCACGGTTTCCTGCTGCGGGACGGGGACCGGGTGGTCGGCGCCTACCTCGCCTTCTACTCCGAGCGGACGATCGCCGGGCAGCGGGAACGGTTCTGCAACCTGGCCGCCTGGTGCGTGCACCCCGACCACCGGTTCCACGGGCTGCGCCTGCTCAAGGCCCTGCTCGACCAGCCTGGGTACCACTTCACCGACCTGTCGCCCAGTGGCGCGGTGATCCCGCTGAACCGCAGGTTCGGTTTCACCCAGCTGGACACCACCACGGCGCTGGTCCCGCCGCAGCCGTGGCGCTGGCTGTCCCGGACCCGGGTCAGCAGCGACCCCGCGGTGATCGCCGCCACCCTCACCGGGCCGCAGCGGGAGCTGTTCGAGGACCACCGCCACCTGTCCGCCGCCCGGCATGTGGTCCTGGTCCGGGGCGAGCGCGTCTGCTACGTGATGTTCCGCAAGGTCCGGCGCAAGAACCTGCCGGGGTTCGCCGCCCTGCTGCACGTCAGCGACCCGCAGGTGCTGCGCGGCGGGATCGGGCCGCTGACCCGGCATCTGCTGCTGCGGCACGGGGTCCTCCTCACGCTGGCCGAGGTGCGTGTCGCAGGGTTCCGGCCGCGGCCGTCGCACCTCCTGGCCTCGGCCCGGCCGAAGATGTTCCGCAGCTCCACGCTGGGCCCCGACCAGATCGACGATCTCTACAGCGAACTCGTGTGCGTGCCGTGGTAGGCGGGCCCGAGTCGACCGAGCAGGAAGGCCGTTGCATGCGCACCCGGCTGCATCACCTGGTGGCCCAGGCCGCCGCCGCCCGTCCCGACGCCCCGGCGGTGAGCTTCAAGGAGGAGACCCTCGGCTACGGGCAGCTGTGGCAGGGGATCGCCGGATTCGCCGCCGCGCTGTCGGGGCTGGGCCTGCAACGCGGCCAGCGGGTCGCGGTGTACCTGGACAAGCGGCCGGAGACCGTGGTCGCCGTGTTCGGGACCTCCGCGGCGGCCGGGGTGTTCGTCCCGGTCAACCCGGTGCTGCGGGCGCACCAGGTCGGGTACATCCTGCGCGACTGCGACGTCCGGGTCCTGGTCACCTCCCGGCAGCGGCTGGCCTCGCTGCGACAGGAACTGGCCGACTGCCCTTCCGTGAGCCATGTGGTGCTGGTCGGGGACGAGCTGCCGGCCGACGGCGAGGACACCGGGTACGCCGTCCACCCCTGGCCGTCCGCGGCGGCTGCTGATCCGGGCGCCCTCGGCGGGACCGGCGCCGACATCGACCCGGCGGCGATCCTCTACACCTCCGGCAGCACCGGCAGCCCGAAGGGCGTCGTGCTCAGCCACCGCAACCTCATCGCGGGTGCCGAGAGTGTCAGCGAGTACCTCGGCAACCGGCCGGACGACGTGATCCTGTCGGTGCTGCCGCTGAGCTTCGACGCGGGGTTCAGCCAGCTCACCACGGCCTTCGCGGTCGGTGCGCATGTGGTGCTGATGAACTACCTGCTGCCGCAGGAGGTGGTCCGGCTGTGCGCCAGGCACCGGGTGACGGGCCTGACCTGCGTTCCGCCGCTGTGGATCCAGATCGCCGACCAGGACTGGCCCGCGGAGTCCGCGAGGCAACTGCGGTACTTCGCCAACACCGGCGGCCGGATGCCGAAGACCACCCTGGACCGGCTGCGGCAGGTCTTCCCCGGCGCCCGCCCGTTCCTCATGTACGGGCTGACCGAGGCGTTCCGCTCCACCTACCTCGACCCCGCCGAGGTGGACCGCCGGCCGGACTCCATCGGCAAGGCGATCCCCAACGCCGAGATCCTCGTGGTCCGTCCGGACGGCACCCCCTGCGGTCCCGGGGAGGAGGGCGAGCTGGTGCACCGTGGCGCGCTGGTCTCCCTCGGGTACTGGAACGACCCGCAGCGCACCGCCGAGCGGTTCCGGCCCGCCCCCGGCCGGGAGTCCGGCCTGTGCACGCCGGAGCTGGCGGTCTGGTCCGGGGACGTCGTGGTCGCCGACGAGGAGGGGTTCCTGTACTTCGTCGGCCGCCGGGACGAGATGATCAAGACCTCCGGGTACCGGGTCAGCCCGACCGAGATCGAGGAGGCCGTGTACGCCACGGGACTGGTCGCCGATGCGGTGGCCCTGGGGCTTGAGGATCCCCAGCTCGGCCAGCAGGTCGCGCTCGTGGTCAGCGCACGCGCCGGGTCGCCGCTGGACGTCGATGCCCTGATGGCCGCGCTCAAGCAGGACCTCCCGCTGTACATGCTGCCCAAGCGGGTCGAGGTGCGCGATCAGATCCCGCGCTCGCCCAACGGCAAGTTCGACCGCCCACTGCTGCGTCAGGAGCTGAGTTCGTGAGCACCCACCCCACGGTGGCGGCCTTCGCCACCCGCAACGGCAGCCTCTGCGTCGGGGGCGTGGAACTGCCGCGCCTGGTCGAGCGGGTCGGGTCGACGCCCTTCTTCGCCTATGACCGGGGGCTGCTCACCGCCCGGATCGAGCTGCTGCGGCGGACCCTGCCCGCCGGCATCGACCTCAGCTATGCGGTCAAGGCCAACCCGATGCCCGCCCTGGTCGGCTACCTCAGCGGTCTGGTGGACTCCCTCGACGTGGCCTCCGACCTGGAGTTGCGCACCGCCCTCAACACCACCACGCCCCCGGACCGGATCAGCTTCGCCGGCCCCGGCAAGACCCCGGCGGAGCTGCGGCAGGCGGTCGCCGCGGGGGTGACTGTCGAGATGGAGTCGGTGAACGAGGCCCGGCGGCTGGTCGAGCTGGGGCAGCAGCTCGGGATCCGGCCGCGGGTCGCGCTGCGGGTGAACCCCGACTTCGAGATCAAGGGCTCCGGGATGCGGATGGGCGGCGGCTCCCAGCAGTTCGGGGTGGACGTCGAGCAGGCACCCGCCGTGCTCAAGGAGGCGGCGGCCGGCGGTCTGGACGTGCTCGGCTTCCACGTGTTCGCCGGTTCGCAGAACCTGCGGGCGGAGATCCTGGTCGAGGCGCAGCGCAAGACCGTCGAGCTGGCCCGCAGCCTGGCCGGGGACCTGCCCGGTCCGCTGCGCTACCTCAACCTCGGCGGCGGGTTCGGGGTCCCGTACTACGAGCGGGACACCCCGCTGGACCTGGCCGCGATCGGGGACAACCTGCGCCAGTTGCAGGCGAGCGCCCACGGCGACTTCCCGCAGGCCAGGATCGTGATCGAGCTCGGCCGGTACATCGTCGGCGAGTGCGGGGTGTACGTGACCCGGGTGCTGGACCGCAAGGAGTCCCGCGGGCGGACCTTCCTCGTCGTCGACGGCGGACTGCAGCACCAGCTGGCCGCGACCGGCAACCTCGGGCAGGTGCTGCGGCGCAACTACCCGGTCAGGGTGGGCAACCGGATGGACGAGCCGCGCTCGGAGCAGGTCAGCGTGGTGGGTAACCTGTGCACCCCGCTGGACCTGCTCGCCGACCGGATCGAGTTGCAGCAGGCGCAGATCGGCGACCTGATCGTCATCTTCCTGGCCGGTGCCTATGGTCTGACGGCCAGCCCGGTACATTTCCTCAGTCATCCGCTGCCGGCGGAAGTGATCGTCTAGGCGACGTGGGGATCCGGGCCGCCGAACCGTCCACCGATCCGCCCACCGATCCGGAGGTGTCGCCATGGCCACGGCCGAGTCGACCGTCGACGACGTCAAGGCGCTGCTCGTCGAACTGCTCGGGATCGCTGACCGGGCCGAGGGCATGGACGCCTCGACGGAACTGCTCGGCAACCTCCCCGAGCTGGACTCGATGGCGGTCGTCGAGGTGATCAGCGCCCTGGAGGAGCGGTTCGGGATCGCGGTGGACGACACCGAGATCGGCGCCGACACGTTCGAGACCCTCGGCAGCCTGGCGGCGTTCGTCGAGGCGCACCGCCCGGCCTGACCGGTTTCGCCCGGTTCTCATTGCTGACGCACTCCTGGCTCTCGCCGCCGGCGCACTCCTGAGAGCTTGCGCGCCCCCGGCTCTCGTCGCCGGTGCACTCCTGAGAGCTTGCGCGCCCCTGGAACAGGTCCCGGGAGCGCGGGGCGGACTGCTCCGAACCCCTGCGCGGAAGGGTCCGGCGCGGCATAATGCCGTTACGTGAGGTCACCGCGCAGACACGTTCAGTCACTTTTTCGGCGCCGGCCTGCGGTGTCCCCGGAGTCCGGAGCGCCCGGATCCGGCCGGGGACGGCATCGGGTGCTGGTGATCGGACTCGTGCTGGCCCTGGGCCTCCCGGCCGCCACGGTGGGCGTCCGTCATGTCCAGGGGGAGGGCGACTCGCCGGGCCCCGGCCACCTCGCCCCGGACCACTCGATCAGCGCGCTTCCGGCCACCGCCACGGTCACCCCTGGCTCGTCCGGGTCCGCGTCGCCCGTGGTCACGGACCAGAAGGCGAAGAAGCCGGGCAAGCGCAAACCGGCCCGCCGGCCCGCCGTCAAGCCGCCGGTGAAGCCCTCTCCGGCCTTCCCCGACGCCACCAACACCGGGGTTCCCCGCGGCACCCGGCTCACCCGCTACACCGGGGACTGCGTGATCTGGCGGGCGAACACCGTCATCGACGCCAAGGACGTCCGCTGCCAGCTCATCGTGGTGGCTCCCGGGGTGCGGATCACCCGCAGCCGGGTCGACGGCGGGGTGGACCTGGAGGGCAAGGGGTCGCTGGTGATCAGCGACTCCGAGATCATCGCCCCGCCGGACGGCACCGGGGTCGGCGACTGGAACTTCACCGTGCTGCGCTCCAACCTGTGGGGCGGCAAGCGGCAGGTCAACTGCTACGACAACTGCGTGGTCCGCGACTCCTGGATCCACGGCACCCGGTTCACCGGGGCGACCCACTCCGGCGGGATGCGGGCCGGGATGCACACCACGTACGTGCACAACACCGTCGTCTGCGACTCCCCGGACTCCCCGCAGGACGGCGGCTGCTCCGCGGACATCACCATGTACGGGGACTTCTCCACCGTGCACGACGTGCGGATCGAGCACAACCTGTTCAAGGCGACCCCGGGCGGGTTCTGCGCCTACGGCGGGTCCACGCCGGGCAAGCCGTACCCGGACGCCCACCATGTGGTCTTCGTGGACAACGTGTTCGAGAAGGCGGGCCGTCCGTGCGGGATCTGGGGGGCGATCCGGGACTTCGACATCCACGCCCCCGGCAACGGGTGGAGCGGCAACGTGTGGTCGGACGGCAGGCCCGTCCCGGCGCCGCAGACCCTCTCGTGACGTGATCGGCCGCGGCGCCACCGGCTGCATTGCACTGGAGCGCAAGTGTTGCTGGCAGAATCGCGGCCATGTCCGTCACGGCTGATCCCGGCCCGGGATTCCTCGCGCTGTCGTCACGGCCCGGCGCCGGCGACGTGCCCGACGTGGCCGCGATCGCGGCCGCCATCGGGGCCACCGGTGTGGACGTGGCCGATGCGGGCGGGATCCGGATCGCCCGGTGGGGTCTGGCCCGCGGCCCGATCGGGGACGGCTTCCCCGTGCAGCTCAGTCTCTGCCCTCGACGGCTGGACCACGACCTGACCCCGGAGGAGGTCCAGCAGCTGCTGGCCGGTCCGGACCGGCAGGGGCTGGCGCAGGTGCTGCCCCCGTTCGCGGCAGCCACCCTCGTCGAGGGCCAGGGACTGGTGGCGGCGGTGGACCGGCTCGGGCTGCGGCACCTGTACACCGCGTCCGGGCCGTACGGTGCCGCGGTCTCCACCTCCGCCCGCGCCCTGGCCCTGCTGGAGGGTCCGGTCCTGGACCGCGAGGCGGTGGCCCTGCAGTCCCGGCTCGGCGCGCAGTTGCGGCAGCGCACCCTGTACCGGGGCGTGGAGAAGACGAGCCCGGGGACGCTGATCCGGCTGCGGGACGGCGCCATCGGCGTGGAGCGCTACGACCCGCGGGAGCCCCTGACGCCGGTGGATCCCGACCTGGCGGCCCGGGAGGCCGCTGCGGCCCTGCGCGCGTTCATGTCCGCCTACCTGGACGATCACCCCGGCGCCGTGCTCCAGCTCACCGGAGGACTGGACACCCGGGTCCTGCTGGCCGCCGTGGACGAGAAGCGCCGCCGGACCCTGCGCGCGATGACCCTGACCACGCCCGGGAGCGAGGACGTCCGGATCGCGGTCGCGCTGGCCCAGCGGTACGGGATGTCCCACCACCTGCTCGACCTGCAGCCGATGACCGAGGTCACCCACGACGAGGCGAACACCTTGTGCCTGAACGCCTCGGCGCAGGTGGGCGGGATGGCCGACCCGCTGGCCTTCGCGGCGGTCAGCTGGGCGGAGGCCCGGCTGGAGCAGAGAGAGCGGCTGTCCGGCAGCAGCGGGGAGATCGGCCGGGGCCTGTACTTCTGGGGACGCGGTCCGGAGCAGGCCGTGGAGCCCGCGCTGGTCCGGCAGTTGGCTGCCTGGCGGATGTTCGCCAACCAGTCCGTCTCGGCCGCCGCCCTGCACCCGGACTTCGCGGCCTGGTCGGGGGAGTTCGCCGCGGACGAGATCGTCGACCTGTTCACCGCCGCCGCCCCGACCATGTTCGCCGCCGGCGACGAGGTGTACCTCTGGCAGCGCAACCAGCGGTGGTCGGGGGTCCTGGAGTCGGCCTCCTGCCTGCGCCGCTCCACCATGAGCCCGATGACCGACCCCCGGTACCTGCAGATCGTGACCGCGGTGCCGCCGGAGGTCAGACGGGGTTCCCGCTTCCTCGCCCGGCTGGTGACCGAGCTGGACCCCGAACTGGCCCGGATCCCGATGGAGGGCCGCCCCGCCCCTGCCGTCTTCGCCGACCCCAGCCTGGCCAACCGGGCCCGGGTGCTGGCGATGCTGGGGCGCAAGGGATTCCGCAAGGCCCGGCAGCGCCTGGCCCGGCGGGTCAAGCCGCCGCTGGGGGCGCAACTGTTCGCCACCCGCTTCGTCGAGCACCTGCGGGAGGACGCCGGCTGCCTGGACGCGGTCGCCGGCCTGGACGTGTTCGACCCGGTGTGGCTGAAGGGCCTGGCCACCGGCGAGTCCGAGGCGACGCCCGCCGACCTGGCGCTGGTGGTCAACCTCGCCCAGGCCTTCGCCACCACATGAACCAGGGGGGAGGACCCTTCGCGATGAGCGGAAGGGAAGACGACGGGTTCCCGCCCGGGACGCTGCAGGCCCTCGGCGCGTTCGAGGCCCTGCCCGCCGCGGGCGAGGACCCCGAGCTGGAGGCGGTCAAGATCGCCGTCTTCCTGGAGGACGTCTTCGGGGTGACCCTGTCCGAGTCCGAACTCGACCCCCGCACCCTCACCGGCCGGGACGCCGTCCTCGGCCTGCTGCGTCGGCACCTGGACGGTCACTGATGTGCGGTATCTGCGGGGTGCTCAGCTTCGGCCCCGTCCCCGACCGGGACCTGGTGCTGCGGATGATGGGCCGGATCGCCCACCGCGGCCCCGACGGCAGCGGCTACCTGCGGGACCGGCGGATCGCGCTCGGGCACGTCCGGCTGGCCATCGTCGACACCGCCGGCGGCGCCCAGCCGATGGGCAACGAGGACGGCAACCTGTGGATCTCGTTCAACGGCGAGATCTTCAACTACGTGGAGCTGCGGGAGCAGTTGCGCGGCCTCGGCCACCGCTTCCGGACCGCAAGTGACACCGAGGTCATCCTGCACGCCTGGGAGGAGTGGGGGGAGGACTGCTTTCCCCGGTTCAACGGGCAGTGGGCACTGGCGTTGTGGGACCGCCGGGCCGAGCGGCTCGTGCTGTCCCGGGACCGGCTCGGCGTACGGCCGCTGTACTTCACCCGCACCCCGCACGGGGTGTCCTTCGCCTCGGAGATCAAGGCGCTGTTCGCCGACCCGGCAGTGCCCCGGCAGTTCGACCCGGTCGGGCTGGACCAGACGTTCACCTACTGGTCGACGGTGGCCCCGCGCACGGTGTTCGCCGGGATCGAGCAACTGCCGCCCGGACATGTCGCGACGATCGACCGGCACGGGATCCGCACCAGCGCCTACTGGGAGATCGCCTTCCCCGAACGCGGCCACGAGCCGGAGCACGACCTGACGGCCACCACCCGGCAGTTGCGGGAACGGCTGGTCGAGGCGGCCCGGCTGCGCTTCCTGCGCTCCGACGTCCCGGTCGGGGCCTACCTGTCCGGCGGGCTGGACTCGGCCGTGACGGCGTCCGTGGTCGCCCAGTACACGCAGGCACCGCTGCACACCTTCTCGCTGCGGTTCGCCGACCAGGAGTTCGACGAGGGCGGCTACCAGCAGCGGATGTCCGCCCGGCTGGGCACGCGGCACGAGGAGGTCGTGGTCCGGCGCCGCGACATCGCCGAGGTCTTCCCGCAGGTGATCCGGCACACCGAGACCCCGGTGCTGCGCTCGGCGCCGGCCCCGATGTACCTGCTGTCGAAACTGGTCGCCGACAGCGGGTACAAGGTCGTCGTCACCGGTGAGGGTGCCGACGAGGTGCTGGCCGGCTACGACATCTTCCGTGAGCTGCGGGTCCGGCAGTTCTGGGCCCGCGATCCCGGCTCGGTCCGGCGCAGCCGGGCGGCCGAGCTGCTCTACCCGTGGATGGTCCGCTCGCCCGGGCGGGCGCCCGCCTTCGCCCGCAGCTTCTTCGGCCGCAACCTCGACCCGCAGGACCCGGCCCTGTCGCACCGGCCGCGCTGGGACTCCACGATGGCGCTGAAGGCCCTGCTGTCGGCGGATCTGCAGGCCGAACTGGCCGGGGCTCCGGTCGACGACGTGGTGGCCGCGATGCCGAAGAGCAGCGACGACTGGGACGCCCTCGGCCGTGCGCAGTGGCTGGAGATGACCACCCTGCTGCCCGGCTACATCCTCTCCTCGCAGGGTGACCGGATGCTCATGGCGCATTCGGTGGAGGGCCGGTTCCCGTTCCTCGACCCCGGCGTGGTGGAACTGGCCGCGGGGATGCCCGGCTGGCACAAGCTGTTCGGCCTGGAGGAGAAGTACGTCCTCAAGCAGGCCTTCGCCGATCTGATCCCCGCGGAGATCATCGAGCGGCCCAAGCAGCCGTACCGGGCGCCGGACGCGGCCAGCTTCCTCGCCGACGGCGGGGCCGACTGGCTGCCCGAGATCACCTCCCCGCAGGCGCTGCGTGCCGCGGGGGTCTTCGAGCCCGACCGGGTGGCCGGGCTGCTGGCCAAGGCCTCCCGGCGGGGCGGGGCCGACCTCGGCAACACCGACAACATGCGCGTGATGGCCGTGCTGTCCACCCAGTTGGTGCACGCGTTCTTCCTGGACGGTGACGGCGGGGCGGGGGACCAACCCCCTCCGGCGCCGCTGACCGCCGTGGACCTGATCGACGATGACGGGAGTGAGTCATGACCACCGAGGCGATCGCCTTCGGACCCCAGACCCTCGACCTGGACCGGGAGGCCGAGACCGAGCGGATCGCCGCCTCGCTGCGCGCCTACCTGGAGCAGACCAAGCGGCGCGGGGTGATCGTGGCCCTGTCCGGCGGGATCGACTCCAGCGTGGTGGCGGCCCTGTGCGTGCGGGCCCTCGGCAGGGAGCACGTCTTCGGGCTGCACATGCCGGAGCGGGAGTCGTCCGACGACACCCTCGGCTACAGCACCCTGGTCTCGGACTGGCTGGGGATCGAGTCGGCGGTGGAGGACATCAGCCCGGTGCTGGAGGCGGCCGGCTGCTACCGGCGCCGCGACGAGGCGATCCGGCTGGTCTGCCCGGAGTACGGGGAGGGGTACCGGTCGAAGATCGTCCTGCCGGGGGTCCTGGACACCGACGCCTTCCGGCTGTTCTCGATCGTCGTGGTCGGGCCGGACGGCACGCAGAGCAAGCACCGGCTGACCCCGCAGGCCTACCTCGGGATCGTCGCGGCGACGAACTTCAAGCAGCGGGTCCGCAAGATGACCGAGTACTACCACGCGGACCGGCTCAACTACGTCGTCACCGGCACCCCGAACCGGCTGGAGTACGACCAGGGTTTCTTCGTGAAGCTGGGTGACGGGTCCGCCGACGTGAAGCCGATCGCCCACCTGTACAAGACCCAGGTGTACGCGCTGGCGGAGTACCTGGGCGTGCCGGACGAGATCCGGTCCCGGCCCTCCACCACGGACACCTACTCGCTGCCGCAGTCCCAGGAGGAGTTCTACTTCTCGCTGCCCTACCAGCGGATGGACCTGTGCCTGTACGGCAAGAACGAGGGACTTCCGGTCGAGGAGGTCGCGCACGCCTGCGGGCTGACCGTCGAGCAGGTCGGGCGGGTGTACCGGGACATCGACCAGAAGCGGCGGACCACCGCGTACCTGCACCTGGGCCCCCGCCTGGTCGAGCCCGTGCCGCAGATCACCCACGCCGACTAGGTTCTGTCGGTTGCAGGAGTGCCCTTCGGGGCTGCGCGGGAACGCCGGACTGCTCCGGTCGGGGCACCGGCCCGTGGATCGGGCGGCCCCCGGCCGACCGGCGTTCCCACGCTGATACAGTCCATCTGGCCGTTTCGCACGCGGAGGTGTGGGGGATCGTGGAGGAGCAGATCAAGGCGGAGCTGGTGGACTTCATCGTCGCCAACTACCTGTTTGGTGACGCAGGTCGCGCCCCCGCCGACGAGGACTCCTTCGTGGAGACGGGGATCGTGGACTCCACCGGGATCCTCGAGCTGATCGTCTTCCTCGAGGACCGCTACGGCATCACCATCTCCGACACCGAGACGGTGCCCGAGAACCTCGACAGCATCGCCAACCTGACCAGGTTCGTCCTGGCCAAGCAGGCGGCGGCCGAGCCGACCCGGTAGTCCCGGACCGGCGGGCGCAGGGGCCGTACCGCCGGCCCCGGGAAGCGCCACCGCGGTCCGGAGGGAGTGAACGCAGTGCCTGAGAACCCGGCCACGGGTGCTGGCGACGCCGTCCTCGGCCTGCCGGCACCGGCCGGGGAGCCGGGTGACGCCGTTCCCGGCCTTCTCGCCGCCGGGAACCTGCCTTCATCGGCCCCTGACGCCCTGCCCTCGCCCGAGGGGGAGCCGGTCCCCGCCCCGCACGGGGGTGTGCTGCGACGGATCCTCACCTACGCGCCGAGCAGTCTGGTCCCGGCGCTGCTCACCCTGGCCACCTCGATGATCTTCACCAGGGTCTTCAGTGCGGCCGCCTTCGGTGCCTACAGCCTGTTCCTCGTGGTGGCCAACCCGGTCAAGCTGGTCGCCACCACCTGGCTGGCCCAGAGCACCGGCAAGTACCTGCCGTCGGCGGCGACGGTCGAGCGGGTCCGCGACGTGAAGGAAGCCGTCTACCTGTCGCTGATGACGATCCTGATCGTCGAGGGCGTGCTGGGCCTGGCCGCGTTCGCGGTGGCGTATCCGCTGATGTCCGGCAACCGGCACGGCCTGCTCGTGGCCGCGATCGTGTTCGTCGTCGTCACCTCCGCCTTCGACCAGGTGAACAACGTGTTCACCGACGAGCACCGGGCCGGTCAGTACGTCATCTTCAAGCTCACCGACAGCGTGATCACCTTCGCGCTGCGGCTGCTGCTGGTGTCGGCCGTGGTCCGGATGGACATCCAGCTCATGTTCTGGTCGGTCGCGGTGAGCAATCTCGTGCTGGTCCCGTTCATGTGGGGGCGGGCCGGGATGCTGCCCCCGTCGGCGTACCTGCGCACCCTGCGCTCGCCGAAGGCCCGTGCGCTGACCTGGGCGCTGCTCGGCTTCGGCGTCCCGATGACCGTCTGGTACTTCTGCAGCATCCTGCTCGACGTCGGGGACCGCTTCGTCATCAACCACTTCCTGGGGGCGGCGCCGGTCGGGATCTACGACGCCAACTACCGGCTGGTGGCGGGTTCGGCCGCCCTGGTCGTGGTTCCCGTCACCACCACGCTGCACCCGTACCTGATGAGCGTGTCCGCGGGTGGCGACTCCGGCCGGATCGGGCGGGTGATCGCGGCGGTGGTGGAGAACCTGTTGGTGGCCGGCGGCCTGGCGGTCGGGATGGTGCTGGTCTTCCATGCCGATCTGGCGCGGGTCATGCTCGGTCCGGAGTTCCGCGAGGGCAGCCTGGTGATGCCGCTGGTGCTGGCCGGGGTGTTCTTCTTCAACATCGGGATCTTCGTCCACAAGCCGTTCGAGATCATCAGCCGCACCCGGACCATGGTCGTGTTCGCGGCGATCTCGGCCGCGGCCAATGTCGCGTTCTGCTTCCTGCTGATCCCGTGGCTGGGCTATCTCGGGGCGGCGTGGGCCACCCTGCTGGCCTACGCCCTGTACACGGTCGGGGTCGGCGCGCTGGGCCGCCGGATCCACCCCTGGCGCATCGACCTGCGCTGGCTGTCCGGCCACGCAGCCCTGATCGGCGGCGGGGTCGTGCTGGTGTGGGGACTGCGGGCGGTGGCGGTGGGCCATCTCCCGTACTGGTGGGGGATCGCGGTGTCCGTCGTGGCGGCGGGGGCCGTGTCCGCGACGGCGTTGTTCGGGTTGCTCAGGCGCCGGTCGGCCTACTGACCACCGGGGGCGGCGGACCTGACCGAGGTGAGGAGTAAGGGGAGCGTGAAGCGACTGCTCGTCCGCTGGTACCGCAACAGGCATCTGCGGTCCCTGGTGCTCAAGGTGGTGCGCCGCCTGGAGGGCGGGGAGATGCACTCCCAGACGCTGCGGGAGATCTGGCGGGTCTACTGGGGTGTGGACGTCGGCCTGTACAGCGACGGCGCCTGCTTTTCGCCCTGGGTGATCGACCCGTGGACGACGATCGGGCGGTACACCTCGATCGCCCACGGCGTGCGCATCCTCAACCACAACCACCCGCTGTCCTTCCGCGGGACGCACGGGGTGTTCTTCAATCCCGACCTCGGGTTCTGCGACCGGTGGCTGGTGGGTTTCACCCCGCTGGAGATCGGCAGCGACGTCTGGATCGGTGCGGGTGCGACGGTGCTGCCCGAGGTGCGCAGCATCGGTCACGGCGCGGTGATCGGCGCCGGTGCGGTGGTCACCCGGGACGTCCCGCCGTATGCCGTGGTGCTGGGCAACCCGGCCCGGGTGGTCAAGTACCGCTTCTCGCCGGAGGTCATCGAGCAGTTGCTGGCCGAGAAGTGGTGGGAGAAGAGCCTGGAGGAACTGGCCGCCGAGGGCATCCAGCGGTTCCAGACGCCGCTGGAGGGTGGCGACGGCTGGCAGGCGGCGCTGGGCAGGCCCCCGATCGGGCGGATGTACACCAAGTACGTCGTGAGCGAGGCCGATGAGGGGCCGGGCTCCGCCGGGACCCCCTCGTCGTAGCTGCGGGCCATGCGGGACACAGGGGCTCGTCTCCCCGGGGAACAGTCTCGGGGCCCGTCGGTCGACACCGCCGACCACCTGTCGGCCGCGGTCAACACCGCCGACCACCTGCTGGCAGCCGGCCGCGACGACGACATCGTCCTGGTCGACGGCGCCCGCCGGTACACCTACCGTGAGCTGCGCGCGGCGGCGGCCCGGATCGCCGGCGAGTTGGCCGGGGCCGGCCTGCCGCCCGGCTCCCGGGTCGGCCTGCTGGGGCCGAACTCGCTGTTCTGGGTGGCCGGCTACCTGGCGGTGATGAAGCTGGGCCACGTCGTGGTTCCGTTGACGGACAAGCTGTTCCCGCAGGCGCTGGCCACGCGGCTGGAGGTGGCCGGGCTCGCGGCGGCCTGCGTGGACCGCCGGTCCGGGCGCCGGTTCGCGCAGGTGCTCGGTGGGCTGCCCGTGCTCACCGACGCCTGCCTGTCCGCGGACGGCCCGGTGTACTGGCCGCCGCCGCAGGAGCAGGACCTCGACGCCGACGCCGCCCTGATGTTCACCTCGGGGACGACGGCCACCCCACGGGCGGTCCGCACCACGCACCGCAACATCCAGGCCAGCACCGCGGGGATCACCGCGTACCTGGGTCTCACCGACGCCGACCGGATGCTCGTGGTGCTGCCGTTCCACTACTGCTACGGCGCTTCCCTGCTGCACACCCACCTGCGGGTCGGGGCCCGGCTGGTGCTGTGCAACTCGTTCGTCTACCCCGAGAAGGCCGTCGACCTGCTGGAGCGCGAGGAGTGCACCGGGCTGGCCGGGGTTCCCTCGACGTTCATGATGCTGCTGCGGCTGGGCAGCTTCACCAGCCGTCCGCTGCCCGCCCTGCGCCAGCTCCAGCAGGCCGGGGGGAAACTCGCGGAACCGCTGATCCAGGAACTGGTCGCCGCCAAGCCGCACGCCCAGGTGTTCGTCATGTACGGCCAGACGGAGGGCACCTCCCGGCTGTCCTATCTGCCGCCGCAACTGCTGGCCGGCAAGCCGGGTTCGATCGGCCGGGGGATGCCGGGGGTGGAGCTGGCGGTCCTCGACGAGCGGGGTGAACCCGTTCCACCGGGGGTCCGCGGCGAGATCTACGCCCGCGGGGACACGATCTCGCCCGGCTACTTCCGCGACCCGGAGGGGACGGCGGAGAAGTTCACCCCCCGGGGGCTGCGCACCGGGGACATCGGCCTCGTGGACGAGGACGGGTACGTCTCCGTCGTGGACCGGGTCGGGGACTTCATCAAGTCCTGGGGCAACCGGGTGTCCAGTGCCGAGATCGAGGCGTGCGCGCTGCGCCATCCGGAGCTGGTGGCCGCGGCGGCGGTGGGGGTGCCGGACCCGCTGGCAGGGGAGACGGTGGCCCTGTTCGTCGAGGCCCGCCCGGGCAGCACGCTCAGCGGCGAGCAGCTCCTGGACTCGATGGCCCGGGGGCTGCCGACGTACATGGTCCCCAAGCAGGTGGTCTTCGTCGAGCGGATGCCGCTCAACGCCAATGGCAAGATCGTCAAGGCCGCCCTGCGGGAGCTGGCGGCGGAGGCCGGGGGGCCTGCGGACCGGTGAGCACCGGCGGGGGCCGGTGGGAGAGGTGGTGGAGCGTGGGGATCCGTAACCGCACAGTCATGGTGGCGGCCGCCCTGGTGGCGGCGGTGGGGCTCGGCGGGTACCTGGTGTGGAGCGGCAACGGCGGTGGTGCCGGGACGAGAGGGGAACAGATGCAGGCCCAGGGGCAGCCGACCGCCGGGGCGTCCGGCGCGGCCACGACGGTGACCGGCGGGCAATTGGCCGCCGTGGCCCGGACCCGGGTGTTCTTCGGCCACCAGTCGGTGGGGATGAACCTGATCGAGGCGATCCCGAAGGTGTACGCCGAGCACGGGGTGAGCGCGCCGGCGATCGCCCAGGACACTGCCCCCGAGGGCTCGGCAGGGTTCGTGCACGCCTTCATCGGGGAGAACACCCGGCCCGAGACGAAGCTGGCCGCCTTCGACTCCGCGCTGCGCGGCGGGATGGCCGGCAAGGTCGACGTGGCGTTCATGAAGTTCTGCTACGTCGACGTCACGGCCGGCACCGATGTGGACGCTCTGTTCGCGAAGTACCGCGACACCCTGGCCGCCCTGCAGCGGGACTACCCGAAGGTGCGCTTCCTGCACGTCACGGTGCCGCTGACCACGATCCGCTCGCAGTCCGGGCTGAGGGCGACGGTGAAGCGGGTGCTCGGCCGCGGTGACGGCGACGTCGCGGACGACGCCGCGCGCGAGCGGCTGAACACCTTGATCCGTAAGGAGTTTCCGGCGGACCGGGTGTTCGACCTGGCCGCCGTCGAGTCCACCACCCCGGACGGTGGCCGCGTGTCAGGAACCCTCGACGGCAAGGACGTGTACGCGCTCTACGACGGCTACACCGGCGACGGCGGCCACCTCAACGACCTGGGTGCGGACCGGGCCGCCGCCGGACTGCTCGCGACGATCGCGGGGCGGTGAGGCACAGGGTGACCGGCTCGTTCGCGGTGGGCACGGACATCGTGTCGGTGCCTCGGGTGGCGGGGCTGCTGGCCGGTGGCGGGGAGGCGTTCCGGCGGCGCTGGTTCACCGACCGGGAGATCGCCTACTGCGAGAGCAAAGCCCAGCCGGGCCGGCACTACGCCGCCCGGATGGCCGCCAAGGAGGCGGTGGCCAAAGCGCTGGAATGGGAGTGGGACGGACCGGTGATCTGGCGCTGCATCGAGATCGGGCACAACGCCCGGGGTGCGGCGCAGGCCGAGCTGTCCGGACCGGTGCTGGAGCTGGCCCGTGCCGCCGGGATGCGCGAGCTGCGGGTGTCGCTGTCCCACTGCGACGAGTACGCGACGGCGGTGGCGATCCTGCACTGTGATCCCGGAGCCGTGGAACCCGAAGCCGTGGAACCCGAAGCCGTGGAACCCGACGGCTGACCCGACCGGGCACGCTGGCACTTCGTGCCCGCTTTTCGGGCATGGTGTGCCAGCGTGCCCAGTTGTCTTGGGCGTGATCCTCCTCGCCAGCACGGATCCGTCCCGTCGCGTGAACGCGCGCACCCGCCCGGTCAGGTCCCGCACCACCGACGCGGGCACCACCGACGCGGACACGCTGGCACCACCCCGCGGGCGCACCACCCCGCGGGCGCGGGCACGCTGGCACATCGTGCCCATGTGCCGAACATGGCGCACCTGCCGAACGTGTCGACAGGGGAACGACACGCCTCGTCCACACCAGGCACAAGGCAGGGCTCCAGCGTGGACGATCGCTCCCACCGGCCGCAGACACGATGTGCCACCGTGCCCGCTTTTCGGGCATGGTGTGCCACCGTGCCCACCGGGGTCAGTTGCACGGCGGAGCGAAGGCTCGCAGGGCGGTCTCAGTGGCTGGTGGGCTCCATCAGCCGGTAGATCGGGTTGCAGATGGCCAGCCGGCCCTTGCGCTCGCCGACCATGCCCTCGACGGACATCCGGATCCCGGCGGCCACGCCCGGGATCGCCCGGCGGCCGTAGAACACCAGGGTCACCCCGCCCGACTCGTCCCACAGGTCGACCTCGACCGAGGGCGCTCCCGACATCGGCGCCATCCGCACCGAGCGGACCCGCCCCTCGACGGTCGCCCGCTGCCGCCAGCGCAGGGCGGCGATCGGTGTGGGGGTCCCCTGCGGGAGCGGCCCGCCGTCGTGGCCCGCACCGTTGCGCACGGTGCCGTCCGGACCTGTCGTTCCCATCAGGTGATCCGTTGCGCCGGAAGGCTTTCCATCGCCGTCGGCCGTGGATCCGTTGCGTGCGTAGGTGCGCGTGCCGGCGGTGGTGATCGCCCCCGGCCTGGTGACCGGCGCTCCGTCCGAACCCGTTGCCGCCGAACCGGTTCCGGCGATCCCGGCCTTGGCCTGGGTGTCCCTGGCCCGGCGGGCGATCAGCCCGGCCACGTCGAACGGGACGACGGTGGCCACCACGCGGGGCAGCCGGCTGGTGGCCCGGGCGATGTCGTCGGCGGTGTGGTCGTGCAGCAGGGAGCCGAGCACCCGGGCGTAGGTCCGCCGCGGCAGCAGCAGGGTCAGGTGGGTGCCGGGGTCGGCGGTCTCGTCGGCGGCGAGCTCCATCGTGGCCCGCACCAGCCGCCGGTCCGGGCAGTCGATCATCGCCAGCGGGAGTTCCCGCAGCGCGGCCGTGGTGTGCCAGGCCCGCTGCACCTCGTCGGCGTGCACGTCGTCGATGACGAAGTGCACCGCGCGCAGTGTGGTCGGCCGCAGGCTGCGGGCGTAGCGCAGGGCCGCGATCGTGGCCAGGTCCACGCTGTCGACGAGCAGGATCACCTCGTGCCGGGTGATGTTGCGGGCCGGGCCTCCCTGCGGGCCGGCCACCGCCAGCGCGGCCGCCTCCCGCCGGTACTGCCGGTTGAGCCGGATCAGGGCGGCCATGCCGATCGGGAAGATCAGAATCACGAGCCAGGCGCCCTCGGTGAACTTGACGATGGCGAACACCACGACGACCAGCAGGGAGACCGCGCCGGAGATCCCGTTGATCACGACCTTGACCCGCCAGGCCCCGCTGCGGTGGTTGAGGAAGTACTTCGCCATCCCGAAACCGGCCAGCGTGAAGCCGGTGAACACCCCGATCGCGTAGAACGCGACCAGCTTGTCCACGTGGGCGCCGGTGAACAGCAGCAGGGCCAGCGAGGTCACCGTGAGCACGATGATCCCGTTGGAGAAGACCAGCCGGTGCCCGCGCCGGGTCAGCTGCCGGGGCAGGAACCGGTCCTCGGCGACGAAGCTGGCCAGGAAGGGGAACCCGCTGAACGGGGTGTTCGCCCCGGTCCACAGGATCATCAGGGTGGCGAACTGGACGAGCAGGAAGAGTGCGTGCCCGACCGCGCCGGAGCCGAAGACCGCCTGCGCCACCTGGGCGATCACGGTGGGGGTGCCCTCGAGGAACGGCGTGGCATGGGTCTGGTGTGCCAACCAGGACACCCCGCCGACCAGGGTGCCGAGGATGATGCTCATCGCGACCAGGGTCCGGCGGGCGTTGATCCCCTCCGGGCGGCGGAACACGCTGACCCCGTTGGAGATCGCCTCCAGACCGGTCAGCGAGGATCCACCGTTGGCGAACGCCTTCAGCAGGTAGAAGATCCCGAGCCAGGAGAGCACGTTCATCCCCGGGCCGATCTCGAAGCTTCCGGGCTGGTGCAGCGGGTACTGCGGCAGGTCCCCGATGATCTCCCGCACGAAGCCGGTGATCAGCACCAGGGCCATCGAGCCGGCGAACAGGTAGGTCGGGAAGGCGAAGGTCCGCCCGGCCTCCTTGATCCCGCGCAGGTTGCCGTAGAACATCACCAGCACCCAACCGGCCGCGATCCAGGTCGCGTAGTGCGACAGCACGGGGAAGGCCGAGGTGAGGGCGAGCGCCCCGGCCGCGCTCTGGATGGCCACGGTGACGATGTAGTCGAGCATCAGCGCGACCGCGGCGATCTGGGCGACCACGGGTCCGAAGTTGTCCCGGGCCACCACGTACGACCCGCCGGTCCTGGTGTAGATCGACACCACGTCCCGGTAGGACAGCGTGACGATCACCAGAACCGCCAGGATCACCCCGGTCAGCGGCAGCAGCATGGTGAAACCTGCGACGCCGAAGATCGGCAGCAGGTAGATGAGCATCTCCTCGGAGCCGTAGGCCGAGGACGAGATGCAGTCCGAGGCCAGCACACCCAGCGCGACGAGCTTGGACAGCCGCTGGTGCCGCAGCGAGTCCCGGGTGAGCGGTTTGCCCAGGAGTGCGGTCTTCAGCCGGTAGCTCAGCGGCTGCGGCAGTGCCGGGGTGGCCAGCGGCTCCGGTCCGGCCCCCTCGGTCCAGACGCGTTCCACTCTGTCCCTCCTGCGGTGCGCACCCAGGTACGGGCAGGGCGCGATCGGCCCGGCCCGTCCGTCCCGACACTCCATCGCAGCACCGTCACCGAGGGGATCCGCCCTTCCTGACGACCTCTTGACGCGCCCGGGGCAGCCTCCTGACGTGACCCTGACGGGCAGGACGGGCAGGCCCGGAGGGGGCCTCCGGGTCGGGTGCGCGCTCGCCCTGGACTGCCGGGGCTCAGCCGGCAGTCCGCGGACCGCCCTGGACTGCCGGGAACAGCGGGGGATCGGCCGGGGGACCGCCGGGGACCAGGACGGTCAGTCGCGGCTGCTGTCGTCGCGGCCCCAGGCGGTGGAGCCGCGACGGCGCTGCCGCCGGCCGACGAACCGGCCGGCCACGGTCAGGACGGCGAACACCACGGCCGCGGGCAGCAGCCGGGGCCGGGCCAGCACGATCCGGACCACCTCGCGGACGGTGTCCGCCGTGCTGGTGGCCCCCGTGCCCAGCCGGCGCAGTTCGGTGTTGCCGCGGGCGGTGCGGGCCCGGCGGCGCAGGAGGGCGGCCGTGGTCCGGGGGCAGCGCACCGAGACGCGGGCCTGCGGCACCACCACGGAGCGCTCCCGCAGCAGTGCGTCGGCGCGGCCGTCGTCGTTGACCACCCCGGCGTGCCCGTTCAGGGCCGCATGCCCGGCCTCGCTGACGGCGATCGCGCCCCGGCCGAACAGTCCCTGCTGCACCGAGGGCAGTTGCTCCCACATCCGGTAGTAGGCCCGGACCGGCCAGGAGCAGCCGGACAGGTCCAGCACCCGGCGGGGGGCGGCGGCGAGCATGTCCCCGGCGCGCAGCCGGTCGGCCAGGGCCAGTGCCGAGGCGGTGTCCAGGTCGACGTCGGCGTCCAGGTAGATCCGGGGGAACACGTCCAGCCGGGTGTCCCCGGCGGCCAGGGCGGCGGGCTTGCCGGGGGCGGGCAGGTCCAGCACGTCCACCCCGGCGAAGCCGCGGGCCAGGCCGACCGTGCCGTCGGTGCAGGCGTTGGCGGCGACCACCACCGCCAGGTCGCCCGGTTCGGCACCTGCCAGCAGCCGGGACAGCGTCCGGGCGATGACCTGTTCCTCGTTGTGGGCCGGGATGACCACGCCGGCGCGCGGGCGGTCCGGTCGCTGCGGGCCGGGGTCCTGCCGCGGGGAGCTCGTACCTGACATCACTGCCTCCCGATCCGCGCACCCCGGCTGCTGCCGGCCATCCTCCCGCAGCGGCCCGGGTCCGGCGGCCATCCGGATCCGCCCCGCCGGGAGTGGCGGGTTCCCCGGACGGAGCAGCGGTCGCGGGCATCAACCGGCGAAATGTCCGCTGCTGCGTGGATTCCGGACGCCGAGCGTGACAGAGGGGGTTGCTCCGTGCGGGGGACCGGCCCTGCCGTGGAGTGAATCCGACTGCTCACAGTTACTTCGTAGTCACGGTCCGCGCTTCAATCGTGGGGCAGGAAAGGTTGGTGTTCCCGGCGCCAGCCGGTCAGGACAGACCGCCCACGGACCGACGAGAGGTTCAGTCCCCATGAAGCGTCGCCCCCTCATCGCCCTCGCCGTCGCGGCGGCGGCCGTGGCAGGGCTGGCCCTCCCCTCGGGTACGGCCTCCGCCGCAGCCCCGGCGGCCACGTCCTCCTGCGTCGGAACCCCGGCCGGGAACCTCGCCCGGATGATCGTCCGGGTGGCCCCCGGCGCGAGCGTCGACACCGTTGCGGCCGAGGCGACCGCCTGCGGTGTCACGGTGATCGCCGTCCAGCGCGGTATCGGCACCCTGGTCGCGCAGATCCCGGCCGGTCGGCTGGCGGCGGTCAAGGCGCTGCCCGGCGTGGCCGTGGTGACCGAGGACTACGAGGTCAAGGCCCAGTCGCTGGGCTTCGACCCGTGGACGCAGAACGGCTCGATGACCAACGTCAACGTGACCACGGGCGCGAACGCCATGTGGAAGAAGGGCTGGACCGGCGCCGGGGTCGACGTCGCGCTGATCGACACCGGGGTGGCACCGGTGTCGGGGCTGAGTGACTCCGCCAAGGTGGTGATCGGCCCGGACCTGTCCTTCGAGTCCCAGGACCCCGACCTGCGCTACCTGGACACCTACGGCCACGGCACCCACATGGCGGGGATCATCGCCGGCCGGGAGCGGGCCAAGGGCAACTGGTGGGACTACGCCTGGGACAACACGAACTTCTACGGAATGGCCCCGGACGCCCGGATCGTCAGCCTGAAACTGGCCGACCGCAACGGCACCGTGGACGTCTCGCAGATCATCGCCGCCATCGACTGGGTGGTCCAGAACCGGTTGGCCAACGGGATGAACATCCGGGTGCTCAACCTGAGCTACGGCACTCACAGCCCGCAGAGCCCGCAGGTGGACCCGCTGTCCTGGGCGGCCGAGGTGGCCTGGCGGTCCGGCATCGTCGTGGTGAGCTCCGCCGGCAACGACGGCGCGACCACCCCGGGCCTGACCAACCCCGCCTACGACCCCTGGGTGATCGCGGTCGGCGCGGTGGACACCAAGGGCACCACCTCGATGGCCGACGACACCGTCGCCCCGTTCTCCGCGGTGCAGGGCGGCAACTTCAACACCCGCGGCATCGACCTGGTGGCGCCCGGCGTCGGCATCGTCAGCCTCGGAGTGCCCGGCTCGTACGTCTACCAGACCTACCCGGCGGCCCGGATCGGCAACGGGTTCATCCGGGGCAGCGGGACCTCCCAGGCCTCGGCCGTGGTCAGCGGCGCGGCTGCCCTGCTGATCTCGCAGCGCCCGTACCTCCTCCCGAACCAGGTCAAGGCGCTGCTCATGAACGGCGCGACCAAGCTGGCCAACGACCCGGTCACCAAGCAGGGAAGCGGCGAGCTGAACCTGGTCACCTCCTCCGCACTGGGGCTCCCGACCAACCTGCAGATGCCGATGATCGGTAACGGCACCGGTGGCCTGGAGAGCGCCCGGGGCGGGATCCATGTGACGATGAACGGCTCCGCTCTGGCCGACGAGCGGGACATCATGGGCGACTCGTTCGTCGGCCCGATCATGGCCGCCCGGACGGGTGGTATCTCGGCCTGGGGGCCGGACGGCTCGTTCAACGGCGCGGTCTGGATCGGGTCCGGGTTCGCCGCGGACACCTCGACGGTGGCCGGCAAGACCTGGGGCGGCAAGAGCTGGACCGGCAAGAGCTGGACGGGCAAGAGCTGGACCGGGGAACTCTGGTCGGGCAAGAGCTGGACCAACTCGGTCTGGACGGCCAGCGGCTGGTCCTCGGCGAACTGGACCGCTCCGGTGAACAGCGACGCCTGGGCCGGCGCTCTCTGGACCACCCAGTCCTGGGGCTGACCCGGACCCGGTCCGGATCCACCACCGGATCCTGACCACCACCGGACCCTGCACCACGGACCCGGCCGGGGCACCTGCCTCCGGCCGGGTCCGGGCATTCCGGGCGCTGCCCGGGTGACGGGACTGAAGGTCGGCCGCGGATCGGTCGATCAGACGGCAGGACCGCGACACCGGGCCGGACCGGGCGCGTACCCGATCGGAGCGAGCGATGGGCTGGAGGGTGGTGCGGGAGGGGGCTGGCCTCACTCTCCGGGTCGCTGTGCTGACCGTCGCCCTGGCGGCGATGGGAGTCTGCGCCGCCTTCCTGCCCCGCCCGGCCGCCCTGGCCACGCTGCCGCTGCTGCCCTGGTGGCTGCTGGCGGGGCTGTTCGCGGTGGCCGAGGTCGCCGTGGTCCGCCGGGAGCCCCGGACGGTGTCCCTGGTGGAGATCCCCCTGGTGGTCGGCCTGTTCCTGGCCCGGCCGGGGGACCTGATCATCGCCCGGCTGGTCGGTACGGCCGCGGTCTTCCTGCTGTTGCGCCGACAACCCCTGCTCAAGGCGGCCTTCAACGTCGCGCTCTTCCTCGGCGGTTCGGCGACCGCGCTGGCGGTGTTCGTGCTGACGGTCACCCCCGGCGAGGCGCTGCGGGCCCGGACCTGGCTGGCCGCGATGTTCGCCTGCGGCGCGGCCGGGGTACTGGAGGGGGTGTCCCTGGCCTGCGTGCTGGGCTGGTCCGGGGATCCTGTCTCGCTGCGGGACGCGGCCCGGGAGACCGGTTCCTCGGTCCTGGTCTCCGGGCTGGCGGCGGCGGCCGGGGTGATCACGGTCCCGGTGCTGGTGACCGGGGGGTTCGCCGTGCCGCTGTTGGTCACCGGGGCCGCCGCGCTGGTGGGCTACCGGGCCTATGCCGCGCTCGCCCTGCGGTACGCCCAGCTGGACCGGCTGCACCGGCTGTCCGGGCGGCTGGCCACCGCCACCACGACCGCCCTGGTCACCCAGCATGTGGTCGAGGAGACGGCGGACCTGGTCCGGGCCGGGTATGTGGAGCTGGTCCTCGACGCCGGACGGGGGATGGGTCTGCAGCGCTGGTCGCTGCGGGACGGCTCCCCGGTGACCGGCCCGCAGCCGTACCAGGACCCGCTGCCGGCGGTCGGGCCGGAGGGCGGGGTGGTCGGCGGGCGCGACGAGGAGGCCGTTCCGGCCCCGCGGCAGGTCAATGAGGCGCTGGTGGTCTGGCTGCACGTGGACGAGCAGATCCCGGGGTTCCTCCTGGTGGCCGACCGGGCCGGCAAGGAGCGTGGCTTCCGCGACCGTGACCTGCGGCTGCTGCAGACGGTCGCCGACCAGTCGACCGTGGCGCTGCGGGGCGCCCGGCTGGTGGACCGGTTGCACTACGAGGCCCGGCACGACGAGCTGACCGGGCTGCCGAACCGGCTGACCTTCCGCGAGAAGCTCGAGGCGGCCGCCCTGGCCGCGGCGGAGGGCCGGCATCCGGCCGCGGTCATGCTGCTGGACGTCGACGGGTTCAAGGCGGTCAACGACACCCTCGGCCACCACGCCGGGGACGAGCTGCTGCAGGAGCTGGCCCGCCGGATGGGGGAGGCGGCCGGGGACGAGGCCCTGGTGGCCCGGCTCGGCGGGGACGAGTTCGCCATGCTCTGGCCAGGTCCGGACCGCGAACCACCTGACGGGATGGCCGCCGGCCGGGCCCGGTCCGAGGCGCTGGCCCTGGCCGACCGGTTGCTGGCCTGCTTCGACGAGCCGGTCGCGCTGGCCGGGACCCGGGTCCGCCTCGGCGGGTCGATCGGGGTCGCCCTCGGCCCCGAGCACGGCGGCACCGCGACGGACCTGCTGCGCAACGCGGACATCGCGATGTACGCGGTGAAGTCGGCCGGGGGCGGGGTCCGGGAGTTCAGCTGGGACCTGGCCGACGGGGACGCCTCGACCGTCACCCTGGCCGGGGACCTGCGCGACGCCATCGCCGCCGGTGCGATCGAGCTGGAGGTCCAGCCGGTGGTCGACCTGTCCAGTGGGGCGGTGCACTCGGTGGAGGCGCTGGCCCGCTGGCACCACCCCGAGCTGGGGGACGTGCCGCCGGAGACGTTCTTCGCCGCCGCGGAGCGCAGCGGGCAGAGTGCCGAGCTGGCCGCCCTGGTGCTGGACCGGGCGCTGGGCCTGTGCCGGGACTGGAACGCCCAGGGCCGGCCGGTGCGGGTCGCAGTCAACCTGGCCTCCCGCCGGCTGGCCGACTCGTCGCTGCCGCAACGGGTGGCCTCCGCCCTGCAGCGCCACGGCGTCCCGGCCCGGCTGCTCTGCCTGGAGATCACCGAGGCTGCCGTGATCGCCGAGCCGGAGCAGACCCTCGAGGTCCTGAACCGGTTGCGCCAGATGGGGATCCAGCTGTCCGTCGACGACTTCGGGACCGGCTACTCGTCGCTGACCGTGCTGGCCCGGCTGCCGGTGCACCAGTTGAAGATCAGCCAGTCCTTCGTCGCCCGGCTCGGGGACAGCCCGAAGGACCTGGCCGTGGTCCGCTCGGTGCTGGACCTCGGGCGTCACCTGGGGCTCGACGTGGTGGCCGAGGGGATCGGTGACGAGACGGCCCGCCGGACCCTGATGGACCTCGGGTGCCGGCTCGGCCAGGGATACCGGTTCGCCGCGCCGATGCCGACCGCCGAACTGCCCGGCTATCTGGACCGCAACAGTCCCGGCCCCCGCCCGCCCCGGCAGCGCCTGGCCGCGAGCGGTCCCGCGCCGTCCACCGGGCGGGTGCCGTCGTCAGGTGCCCGGACCGATCCCGGGCCCGGGGACGCCCGGCCTCCTGTGCTCGCCTGAGCTGCGGTCCCCGGCACCCTCCCGCCGTACCTGCTCCTACGCATTCTTGACTAGTGCGCCGTGCGTAGTAGTGTCTGCCGCGGAGATGAGGGGGAGATGGATACCACGCAACTGCTCAAGGGGGTGCTCGACCTCGCCGTGCTGGCCGTGGTGGCCGACGAGGACGGGTACGGCTACGACGTCGTGCGCCGGTTGCGCGCCGCGGGGCTGGAGGAGGTCGGGGACGCCTCGGTGTACGGCACGCTGCGGCGGCTGTACGCGGCGGGTGCGCTGACCTCCTATGTGGTGGCCTCCGACGAGGGGCCGCACCGCAAGTACTACGGGGTCAACGGTCATGGCCGCACCGTGCTGAAGGAGCAGGCGCAGACCTGGAACTCGTTCTCCGACACGATGTCCCGGCTGCTGGCGACGGCCGGCAGCAGCAGCCCCGAGGAGGCGGCGCAGTGAGCGAGCGAACCAGAAGGCACTGCGCGTCGCTCGGCGCGGTGACGAGTACCGGTGAGGAGCAGCGATGAGCGCACGGGTGATCCGTCCCGAGGTCACGGCGTTCGTCGAGCAGGTCCGGCGGGCCCTGGACGACCTGTCCGCCGAGGAGGTCGAGGAGCTCACGGGGGGTCTGGAGGCCGACCTGGACGACACGCTGGCCGACCCGGCCCGCCTGTCGGGCCAGGGCAGCCAGGCCGCCACGGCGGAGGCGTCGCCGGGGGAGGCCGTCCTGCGGCTGGGTGACCCGGTCGCCTATGCGGCCGAGCTGCGGGCGGCAGCCGGCCTGCCGCCCCGGGCCGGTGGAGGGGAACGGTCCGGGGCGGGGGTGGTCCGGGGGGTGGTCAGTTCCCTGCGTGAGGCCGGGACCCGGCTGCGGGAGTGGCTGGCGACCCAGCGGTGGTGGCCGGTGCTGCGCGTGTACGGCCGGAGCCTGCGCCCGGTGTGGTGGGTGCTGCGGGCCTGGATCGCCTTCCAGGTGCTGCACCAGGCCCTGTCGGGGACGCCCGGCGGGACCCTCCCGCAGACCACGAAGGCGTGGCTCCTGGCGATCGCTGTGCTGGTCGCGAGCCTGGAACTGGCCCGCCGGACGGTCCCGACCGTACCGGAACCGTTGCCGCACGGGCGCTCCCGCACTGCCCGCCGGCTGCGCGACCTGGTGGTGGTCGGCAACGTGCTCGCCGTGCTGGCGCTGCCCGTGGCCCTGGCGCACAACGACGAGCGGGAGCAGCACTACTCCACGTCGGTCGCGGTGCCGGTCCCTCCCCCGAACGGCCTGTGGCTCAACGGGACCGAGGTCCGCAACGTGTTCCCTTACGACGCCCAGGGCCGCCCGCTGTCCGGGGTGCAACTGTTCGACGAGCGCGGCAATCCGGTCGAGGTGGGCACCTCGGCCCGCACGCCGCTGCCGGACGCCGAGGGCAACCTGGTCGCGCAGGTGCCGGCCGTGGGGCAGGACAGCGGCCAGCGCTGGAACGTGTTCCCCTTGCGGCAGCAGGTGACCGCCTGGGCCACCACACCCGTACCCCACTCCTCGCGGGCGATGCCGTACCCGGCGGCGGTGCCGTCCGCGCCGGTCGGGCCGCTGCTGGCCCCCATCGAGGCGGCGCCCTCGTCCGCTCCGGACGGGGGGAGCTCCTCGGCTGCGGCGCCGGCCACTCCCACGGTGCGTCCCGTTCCGGCCGGTCCCACCCCGCTGGGTCTCACGCCGTCGGGTCCCACCCCGCTCGGTCCCCTGCCCGCGGATCCGCCGACGTTGCCGTGAGCGGCCTGCGCATCCACCCGTCCAGCGGAATCCCTTGTCCCTCACCGGTTCCGCCGGGTACCGGTTGGCCCGGCGACGTCGCCACCGCCAGCACCCCGGTGGCCGGTGATGCGGCGGCAGTGCGTGAACTGGCGGCCTCGGCGGGGGAGCTGACCGAACTGGACGCCCGGGTGTCGGTGTGCCGGGCCTGTCCGCGGCTGGTGGCCTGGCGGGAGGAGGTGGCGGCCGCCCCGCGACGTTCCTATGCCACGCAGCCCTACTGGGGCAGGCCGATCCCGGGCTTCGGCGACCCCCGCCCCTGGCTGCTCGTGGTGGGACTGGCTCCTGCGGCGCACGGCGGGAACCGGACCGGACGGGTGTTCACCGGCGACCGGTCCGGGGACTGGCTCTTCGCCGCCCTGCACCGGGCCGGGCTGGCCACCCTCCCGGACAGTGTCAGTGCGGACGACGGGCAGTCCCTGATGGGTGCCAGGATCGCCGCGGCCGTCCGCTGCGCCCCGCCCGGTAACCGGCCCCTGCCCGTGGAGCGGGACAGTTGCGCGCCCTGGCTGGATCGCGAGGTGACCTTGTGCGGCAACGGATTGCGCGTGATGCTCGCGCTCGGCGCGTTCGCCTGGGATGCCGCGCTGGCCTGTGGCCGCAGGCTCGGGTGGACGGTGCCGGTGCCCCGCCCCGCCTTCGGCCACGAGGCCACGGCGCGACTGCTGCCCGGTGACGGGTCCCCGGCGGTGACCCTTCTGGGCAGCTACCACGTCAGCCAGCAGAACACCTTCACCGGACGGCTCACCGAGGCGATGCTCGACGAGGTCCTGGCCCGGGCCCAGGCCCTCGGTTGTCCCCCCGGCCGGGTGCCGTGAACGGCCGGCAGGGCGGAGATCAGGCAGAAGCCAGGACCTTGGGTCCTTGTGGCCGCCGTCACGCCAGCTTGTGAATGCTTTCACAAGCGCCTACCGTGGTGTCCATGACGACCGGAGAAGACCTCACGCGAACGGGTGACGCCGCCACGGGACGGCCTGCCCGGCCGCCGCGGATCCTCATCCTCGGTGGCGGGTACGTCGGCCTCTACACCGCCCTGCGGCTGCAGTCCCGGCTCAAGGCGGGCGAGGCCACGATCACCGTCGTGGAGCCCCGCTCGTACATGACCTACCAACCGTTCCTGCCCGAGGCCTCCGCGGGATCGCTCTCGCCGCGGCATGTGGTGGTGCCGTTGCGGCGGGTGCTCAAGCGCTGTGAGGTGATCAACGCCCGGGTGGTGGGGTTGGACCACCACCGCCGGATGGCTCGCCTCGACCCGGTCGAGGGGCCGGAGTACGACCTGCCCTACGACATCGTCGTGGTGGCCCTCGGCTCGGTGGCGCGGACGCTGCCGATCCCGGGGCTCGCGGACGAGGCGGTCGGCTTCAAGACCATCGAGGAGGCCATCTACCTGCGTAACCAGGTGCTGACCTGCCTGGACCTCGCGGAGTCCACCCCTGATCCCGCGCGCCGCCGCCGCGCGCTCACCTTCGTCTTCGTCGGCGGTGGGTACGCGGGGGTCGAGGCGCTCGCGGAACTGGAGGACCTGGCCCGCGACGCCACCCGCTACTACCGCACGATCACCCCGCGGGACCTGCGGTTCGTGCTCGTCGAGGCGACCGACCGGATCCTGCCCGAGGTGGGCCCCGACATGGGGGAGTACACCCTGCTGCAACTGTCGGAGCGGAACATCGACGTCCGGCTGAGGACCCGGCTGGAGTCCTGCGTCGGTGGTGAGGTGGTGCTGTCGGACGGTGCCACCTTCGAGTCCGACACCGTGGTGTGGACCGCCGGGGTCAAGCCGAACCCGGTCCTGGGCCATCTCGACCTGCCGCTGGACGAGAAGGGCCGGCTGAGGTGCCGGGCGGACCTGCGGGTCGACGGGGTCGAGGGGGCGTGGGGTGCCGGGGACACCGCCGCCGTCCCGGACCTGACCCGACCTGGGGAGTTCTGCGGGCCCAGCGCCCAGCATGCGGTTCGGCAGGCCCGGCGACTGGGCGACAACATCGTCGCGACCCTGCGCGGCGAGCAGGTGGTGGAGTACCGGCACGCGTACGCGGGCTCGGTGGCCAGCCTGGGCCTGCACAAGGGGGTCGCGCAGGTGTACGGCATCAAGTTGAAGGGACTGCCCGCCTGGTTCATGCACCGCACGTACCACCTGTCGCGGGTGCCCACCTTCAACCGCAAGATGCGGGTGGTGGCGGACTGGACGCTCGCGCTGTTCTTCAAGCGGGAGATCGTGTCCCTGGGCTCGATCTCGATCGCGCACCCGAACGGACGCCTTCCCGAGGGCGTCCAGCGTCCGGAACTGTTGCAGGTCAGCCGTTTCGTGCCGTGACGGTCGCCGTCGCGGCACCGGTGGACGCGGCCGCGGGCGCCGGCGGGTAACCTCCGGCGGCGCCCGCCCGAATCCCCGTCCAGCCCGGCCGGTCGGCGAGGTCCGACCTCACGGCCGGCCGGGCCCACCTCCGCCCAGGTCTACTTCGTCTCCGCGGCGCTGGGCGGGCCGTCCAACCCCTCCTCGATCATGGCCGCCGCGTGGCTGTGGCCGGGGTTCCGGCGACGTGGCGGGCGTGCGGGGCGCAACCGTAGGGTGGACGCCGTTGTCGCCCCCGTAGCCCAATGGCAGAGGCAGGCGCCTTAAAAGCGCTCGAGTGCGGGTTCGAGTCCCGCCGGGGGTACACCTTCCAAGCATGTTCACTCACTGGTCGTGGCCGGGGAGCGGTGATCTCCTATGTCCTTCCGTGATCCTTCATGATCGGCCGTGACGGTGTGCGTACGGGTGTGCGTGCAATGCGGGACCGGGAGGCGCATCCTCCGGTGAGATCGCGCCGGAACGATGAGGTCCAGGAGCACATCTCGCCCGCCTGACGACCGAGATGTGCCGCGTCGGGTGACGGTTACCGCAGCCGACCCTGAGGGGTGTACCGCGGCCAAGGGCGAACTGCGGCCGGCAGGAGGAGTAGGGCGCAGGGGGGCCGTTCAGGTGATGTGCCGATATGTGCACACCCCAGCCTCGTAGCCTAATGTGTCGATAACAGCACACCCGTTCCAACGGAGGTGGTGTGCTGTTAACAGCACAGCATGGGAGTAGATGTTGCAGAGGATCGAGATCAGGCGGGCGGAGGACCTGGGCCTGGCGGTGTCGGAGGCACGCCGGGCCGTGGGGTTGACGCAGGTGCGGCTCGCCGAGCAATCGGGTGTTGAGCGGACCTACCTGGCCAAGCTCGAGGCCGGTATGACGACGTTGCTTCTGGATCGGACCTTGCGGCTGCTGCGCCGACTCGGGGCCCGCCTTGTCGTCGAGCTGCCTGACGTCGAGCGGCCCGAGCGTGCCGGAAGCGATCAGGGGCCGGGGGAACGTTGATGGCGCGCGTGAACCAGCTCACCGTCTGGCTGGGCGAGCGGAAGGTGGCCGTTCTGCGCCGTACCGGCCCAGGCGGCATCTCCTGCGAGTACACGAGTCAGGCTGTGGCGGAGCATCCGCTGGGTATCCCGCTCTTGTCCTGCTCGCTGCCGGTGCGCCGCAGCCGCCAAGCTGCCTGGCCGTTCGTCACCGGCCTGCTCCCCGAAGGCCACCACCGGACGTCCATGTCACGGCTGGCCGGCGTGGACAGTCTCGACGCGCTCGGGATGCTTGCGCGGTTCGGTCGCGACGTCGCCGGAGCGCTCGTCATCGCTCCCGACAACGGTGGACCGGACGACGCAGGGGGATCCCCCCGCACTGTTGTGCCGGGCCTGGTCGCACTCAGCGAGGAAGACCTGTTGGCTGACGTGGCCAGCCTCCCGGCGCGCACGTTGGCGCTGCACGACGACTCCGAGCTGTCGCTCGCCGGGCTGGAGGACAAGATCTTGCTCGTCGACACCCCCGACGGCTGGGCGCGCCCGGTGCACGGATACCCCTCCACCCACATCCTCAAGGTCGACAACCGGATTCACCGCGGCACCGTCGTGCTGGAGCACGACTGCCTGCAGCTCGCCCGCCGGGCGGGGATCCCTGCTCCGGCCAGCCGACTCACCAAGGTCGGCGACGCCGACTGCATCATCGTCGAGCGCTATGACCGTGCCGTGACCGCAGGCCTCGTACGCCGGGTCCACCAGGAGGACTCCTGTCAGGCGCTGGGCATCGACCCGGCTGCGCGCGAGGGAGGCCGCGGCAAGTACGAGTCCCACGGCGGCCCCTCCTTCGCCGGGATCGCGCGACTCCTGACCGCGTACGGCGCCGATCCTGAGGCCGAACTCGTCCGGCTGCTGGAGCGAGTCACGTTCACCGTCGTCATCGGCGACGCGGACGCGCACGGCAAGAACATCTCGTTGCTCCATCCCACGCCCGAGCACATCGCACTGGCCCCCCTCTACGACACAGTGCCCACGGCGCTGTGGCCCCGGTTGCGGCCAACCGCGGCGATGCGCGTGAACGGCTGCACCCAACTCGAGGACGTGACCGCCGAGGATTTGCTCCGCGAGGCACGCCGGTGGGGCCTGGGGTCGCGCCTCGCCCTGAGCACCCTGGAAACCGTGTCCGGACGACTTCGAACGGCGGCGGCGCAGCTGCCCGTACGGGACGGATGGGACCTGGTCGGGCTCGTGAACGCCAACCTGAACCGCCTCGCCGGGTAGCGGTTACCGGGATGCGTCGACCCGTCCACTGTTTCCCACCCGGGGTCGAGCCTGCCGACTACCTTCCGCGCCCGCAGACACGCAGTTCGGCAGTGACCAGGTTCCCCCGATCATCACCGCACCACCCAGCACGGGACTCAGGTGCGGGCCCTGGCCGCTCGGACCGCGACGGAGTTGCGCGCCGAGGATGGTGAGGAGTCTGGCAGGGCTACAGCGCAACGGTGACATCACGTCTCTGGAGCGGCGTCTGCGGGCGACCATGGGCACATGCTCACGAGGCCGCGCCGTCGTGCTCGACGACGACCAGTCGTAGGTGGTCGGCGATCTCGTGGACGCGGCCTACGTCGAGGGGGCCGGTGACGAAGAGGGCCTGCGCGTCCAGACGAGTCGCGAGGTCCTCAAGGGCGTCGAACTGCAGGTCGTCCTTGAGCGTGCTGGTGCCGAACTCCAGGGTCTCGACCAAGCCGTAGCCGTCGCGGTTGGCCCGAAGCGCGAGGCCCACCCGCGCCTTGGTGCGGGCGGCGGCGGGCGTTCCCGGGGCCACGTGGAGGAGCCCCAGCGCCAGAGGCCTGGTACGGGAGGGCATTGGGGGTCCCCTTCGCCGTCGAGAGTGGAGGGCGCCGGGGCGGGCGGGCTTCGTGTCCGGCACCCGTCCCGGCGCCGATCTCTACCCTGATTGGTGGTCTGATCTGGGGAAACGTCCTTGTGTGGAATTGTTGTGGCCCTGCCGTGGCCCGTCCGGTTCGGTATGGTCTGTGGATCACCGCGACAGGGGGTGGGCATGGCCGGGGTGGATCGCTGGACCGGCCGGGAGACCCGGCTTTTTCGGCACGCCCTGCGCCTGACCGTCCGGGATTTCGCCGAGGATCTGGGCGTCAGCCCGCGCACGGTCTCCAAGTGGGAAGCCGGTGGGGCCGACCATGAGCCGCGTCCGGAACTGCAACGGGCTCTGGACACCTTGCTCGAACGCGCCACCGACGCTGAACATGCCCGGCTGCAGGGGGCGCTGACCGGGGCGATCACAGGAAGCCACCGCGCCGAGGGATTTCCGGACGCTCCGGAACCTGGTTGGCAGGCCTCGGGCGTGGCCGCGCCAGGAACGATCGCCGGGCTGCCGGTGGCCAGCGCCGATCAGCTCCGGGTCATCGGCCAACTGGTGGCCGAAGCTCAGGGCCGGGCCGAGGCGGAGCTGGTGGGGTTCTTCGCCGCGAGGATCGGGGACTGCCAGGTTCGCGACGGCAGCCACGGCCCTGTGGAGGCCCTCCCGGCGACGCTCAGCGTGATCGCGGCCATCGACCTGGCTGCCCGCGAGGTCGCCCGCGCCACCAGCAGGGATCTGCTGGCCTTGGCCGCGCGGGGCGCGGAGTT
>DASTGO010000037.1:0-9320 GCA_035719045.1 Kineosporiaceae bacterium
AACCTGGGCTACTGGGGGATGGGCAACGACGCCGACAACCTGGCGCTCGCCCGGGAGGCCGACGCGCTCGGTTACTCCTGTGCCTGGGCTGCCGAGGCCTACGGTTCGGACGTCCCGACCGTGCTGGCCTGGGTCGGCGCGCAGACCCAGCAGATCGGGCTGGGCAGTTCGATCCTGCAGATCCCGGCCCGCAGCCCGGCGATGACCGCGATGACCGCGGCCACCCTGGACACGCTGTCCGGCGGACGGTTCCGGCTCGGGCTCGGGGTGAGCGGTCCCCAGGTCTCGGAGGGCTGGCACGGGGTGCGCTTCGACGCCCCGCTCGGCCGCACCCGGGAGTACGTGGACATCGTCCGGATGGCGCTGCGCCGGGAGACCGTCCGCTACCAGGGCAAGCACTGGACCCTGCCGCTGCCGGACGGACCGGGCAAGGCGATCAAGCTCACGGTGCACCCGGTCCGCCCGCGGATCCCCGTCTACCTGGCCGCCGTCGGGCCGAAGAACCTGGAGCTCACCGGGGAGATCGCGGAGGGCTGGCTGGCCATCTTCTACTCCCCGGAGCATGCAGGACTCTCCCTGGACCCGATCCGGGAGGGCCGCCGGCGGGCCGGCAAGGGAACCCCAGAGGACCCGCTGACCGGCTTCGACGTGGTCCCGACCGTGCCGGTGGTGGTGCACGACGACATCAGCGTCGCCGCCGACCTGCTGCGCGACTACGCGGCGCTCTACGTCGGCGGGATGGGCAGCCGGGAGAAGAACTTCTACAACGCGCTCGCCTGCCGGATGGGCTTCGAGCAGGAAGCCAAGCTCGTCCAGGACCTCTACCTCGCCGGCAACCACCGGGACGCCGCCGCCGCCGTCCCGCAGGACTTCATCGACCGCACCAGCCTGCTCGGCCCGATCGACCGGATCCGTGACCGGTTGCAGGCTTACGCCGACGCCGGTGTGACCACCTTGACCATCACTCCCGGCGCGCTGAACCTCGACCACCGGATCGGCATCCTGCGTGCCATGGCCGACGCGCTCCAGAGCGCCGGGCTGGCCTCCTGACCGGTCCCGCCCCGGGCCCCGTCCCCCGACTTCCCCACCACCGACCACCCATCGGCGCCCCGTCGCCGCCGTCAGCAAAGCGAGGCCGCAGGCGTGACCACGCCGATCACCTATGTCGACAGCGTCATCCTCGGGATCGTCGAGGGGTTGACCGAGTTCCTCCCGGTGTCCAGCACCGGGCACCTCACGGTGGCCGAGAAGCTGCTGGGGACGAAGGTCGACGACCCGGCGGTGACCGCGTTCACCGCGATCATCCAGTTCGGCGCGATCGTCGCGACCTTCATCTACTTCCGGCGGGACTTCGTGCGCCTGGTCGGAGCCGGGATCGGAGGTCTGTTCGACGAGCGGCGGCGGGCTGACCGGGACTTCCGCTTCGCCTGGTACGTGGTGGCGGGCTCGATGCCCGTGGTCGTGGTGGGCTTCCTCGGCAAGGACCTCGTCAAGGGTCCCCTGCGCAGCCTGTGGGTCGTCGCGCTCGCCCTCCTCCTGTGGAGCGTGGTGATGTACGTCGCCGAGGGCCGCAGCCGGCAGAAGTTCAACGAGGACGACCTCACCCTGCGCCAGGTGCTCACCATCGGCTTCTTCCAGTGCGTCGCGCTGATCCCGGGGGTGTCCCGGTCCGGGGCCACGATCTCCGGCGGCCTGCTGCAGGACATCGACCGGGTGACGGCGACCCGGCTGTCCTTCTTCCTGGCGATTCCCGCGCTCACCGGTGCCGGGGTGTTCGAGCTCAAGGACATCAACACCTCGGTGGTGGGCTGGGGGCAACTCGGGGTCGGCACCGCGGTCAGCTTCGTGGTGGCCTATGCGTCGATCGCCTGGCTCCTGCGCTTCGTGGCCCGGCACCCGCTCACCGTGTTCGTCGGCTACCGTCTGCTGGCCGGGCTCGCCATCATCGGCCTGCTCGTCACGAACGTGGTCAGCGCGACCTGAGCCCGTCCGGCCACGTACGCTCGACGCCGTGGCCACCGTCCTGCTCGTCCGACACGGGCGCACCAGCGCGAACGCCGGCGGGATCCTGGCCGGCTGGACACCCGGTGTCGGTCTCGACGAGTCCGGTGTCGCCCAGGCCGCCGCGCTGGCCGGCCGGATGGCGGTGGTCCCGCTGGCGGCCGTGGTCAGCAGCCCCTTGCAGCGCTGCCGGGAGACCGCAGATGCCCTGATCGCCGTGCCCGGCCCGAAGGGCGTACCGCGGCCGGCCGTCGAGGTGGACGACCGGCTCGGGGAGTGCCGCTACGGCTCCTGGACCGGCCGGCCGATCAAGGAACTGGTGAAGGACCCCCTGTGGCGGGTCGTCCAGGCACACCCGTCGGCGGTGACCTTCCCCGGCGAGGCGGGGGAGTCGATGCTCACCATGCAGCACCGTGCGGTGGAGGCTGTCCGGGAGCACGACGCCCGGGTCACCGCCGCGCACGGTGCGGACGCCGTCTGGGTCGCCGTCTCGCACGGCGACGTGATCAAGGCGGTGCTGGCCGACGCGCTCGGGATGCACCTGGACAGCTTCCAGCGGCTGATCGTGGACCCCTGCTCGGTCTCGGTGATCCGGTACACGTCGCTGCGCCCGTTCGCCGTCCGGATCAACGACACCGGCGGTGAGCTGACCGGGCTGGTCCCCGCCCGCCCGGTCCGGCGGTCGGCCCGCCCCCGGCCCGCCGCCACCGGTCATCGGTCCCGGGGCGGGCTGGACCCCTCCGACGCCGTGATCGGTGGCGGGGACACCCCGTCCGCCCAGCTCAGCCGGCCGGATGCGGGGCCCGTGGCGAACGGCGGCCCCGCACGGGCAGGCGACGTCCGGGTGCGTCGTGCCACGGCGACGGCCACGCCGTAAGGTCACAGCATGTCCCGTCTGCTCTTCGACTACGACCCGCCGGAACGCTTCGTGGCGGGCACCGTCGGGCAGCCCGGATCGCGCACCTTCTTCCTCCAGGCGCGGACCGGCAGCCGGCTGACCAGCGTCGTGCTGGAGAAGCAGCAGGTGTCCGTCCTGGCCGAACGGGTCGACGAACTGCTCGACGAGGTGGTCCGGCGCAGTGGGGGGTCGGCCCCCGTCCCGGCGCTGGCTCCGGCCGACGCCGAGGACACCGACCCGCTGGACACCCCGATCGAGGAGGAGTTCCGGGTCGGCGCGATGAGCCTGGCCTGGGACTCCGAGGCGGATCGGGTGGTCATCGAGTGCTTTGCGGAGGGCACCCCGATCGACGAGGACGAAGAGGACGAGGACGAGGACGGCGACGACGGCGAGGAGCCGGACGGCGCCGTGCTCCGGGTGAGCATCTCCGGGACCACCGCCCGGGCCTTCGCCAAACGTGCACTGGCCGTCGTGGCAGCCGGTCGCCCGCCCTGCCCGTTCTGCAGCACCCCGCTGGACCCGCAGGGCCACATCTGCCCGCGGGCCAACGGCTACCGGCGCTGAGGCGTCCGGGGGATCCGTCATGGGCGCAGCGGCACCCGTTCCGGGTGAGGAACTGGACGAGGACGCCGTCCTTGACCTGCTCTCCCGTGGCGAACTGGAGGTCTGCGGCCGCCTGATCAGCGCCAGCAACACCACCCTGCTCGCCCGGGTCCGGCTGGACGGGCTGGAGGGCGCCTGCGTCTACAAGCCGGTGGCGGGGGAACGACCGCTGTGGGACTTCCCGTCCCGGACGCTGGCCCGCCGGGAGGCGGCCGCCTACCTGCTGTCCGCCGTGGCCGGCTGGAACGTGGTGCCGCCGACCGTGCTGCGGGACGGGCCGATGGGCACCGGCAGTGTCCAGTGGTGGGTGCACGACGGGCGGATGGACGGGGACGGCGATCCGATGGCCCCGGAGGCGGGCGGCGGGCTGGTGGACGTCCTGGACCCCGGGGAGGTCCCGCCAGGCTGGCGCAGGGTGCTGGAGGCGGAGTCAATGGACGGTTCCGCCGTCGTCCTGGCACACGCCGACCACGACGCCCTGCGCCGGATGGCCGTGTTCGACGTGGTCGCCAACAACGCCGACCGCAAGGGCGGACATGTGCTGCGGGACGCCTCCGGGACGGTGTTCGGGGTGGACCACGGCCTGACGTTCCACGCCGAGCACAAGCTGCGGACCGTGCTGTGGGGCTGGTCCGGTGAACGGCTGACAGCAGCGGAGAACGAGACCCTGGCCCGGCTGCTCGCCGATCTCGACGGGGACGGCCCGCTGGCGACCGGCCTGGCCCGGCTGCTCGACCCCGAGGAGGTGGCCGGGACCCGGCACCGGGCGGCCCGCCTGCTGTCCGCCGGCCGCCATCCCCGCCCTGCTCCGGGCCGTCCCGCCATCCCGTGGCCCGCGTTTTGACGTTGCCGGTTAGGCTCGACGGCGTGAACCGTTGGCCTGCCTGTGAGCTGCCCCGACTGCCCGGGCACGGCCTGCCCGTGCGGATCTTCGACACCGCCACCCGGGCGATCGCCCCGGCCGCCGCCGGACCGGTGGCCCGGATGTACGTCTGCGGGATCACCCCCTACGACGCCACCCACCTCGGCCACGCGGCGACCTATGTCGCGTTCGACCTGCTCAACCGGGCCTGGCGGGACAGCGGGCTGGAGGTCCGGTACGTCCAGAACGTCACCGACGTGGACGACCCGCTGCTGGAGCGTGCCGAGGCGACCGGGGTCGACTGGCAGGTGCTCGCCAAGGAGCAGACCGACCTGTTCGCGCAGGACATGGCCGCGCTGCGGGTGCTCCCGCCCGACCGCTACATCGGTGCCGTCGAGGGCATCCCGCTGGTGGTGTCCGCGGTCGAGAAGCTCCTGGCCGATGGGCACGCCTACCGGGTGGACGGGACCGGCGGCGAGCCGGACGGCGACGTCTACTTCCGGGTCCACGACGACCCCCGGTTCGGGTCGGTGGCAGGTCTCGACGGGACCACGATGCGCACGGTGTTCGCCGAACGTGGCGGGGACCCGGACCGTCCCGGCAAGCAGCACCCGCTGGACTGCCTGCTGTGGCGTGTGGAGCGCCCGAACGAGCCTGCCTGGGAGGGCGGCGGGCTCGGTCGCGGGCGCCCCGGCTGGCACATCGAGTGCACCGCGATCGCCCAGGAGCATCTCGGCGCGTCCTTCGACGTCCAGGGCGGAGGCGCCGACCTGGCGTTCCCGCATCACGAGATGGGCGCCGCCGAGGGGCAGCTGCTCACCGGATGCACCCCGTACGCGCAGGTCTACGCCCACGCCGGCATGGTCGGCCTCGACGGGCACAAGATGAGCAAGTCCCGGGGCAACCTCGTGTTCGTGTCCCGGTTGCGCGCCGACGGCGTCGAGCCCGCCGCGATCCGGCTGGCGATCCTGGCCCACCACTACCGCGAGGACTGGGAGTGGACGGCCGACCTGCTGACGCAGGCCCAGCAGAGGCTGGCCCGCTGGCGTGCGGCAGCGGCCCGGGATGCAGGACCGGGCGACGCGGCGGTACTGGACCGGATCCGCGAGCGGCTGGCCGACGACCTCGACGCCCCCGGGGCCCTGGCCGTCGTGGACGCCTGGGCTCAGGACCGGCTTGCGGTCGATGCCGCTCCCGTGGACGGGCCTGCGGACGCCGACGGACCGGCTGTGACCAACGGTCGCAGCCGGCCACGTGGGCTGGTGCCGCTCGCCGTGGACGGTCTGCTGGGCGTGGAACTCTAGGAGCCTGCTCCCGGAGCCAGGTGCCGCCGGGTGGCCCGGTCCGCCTTCCTGGCGAACCAGCGACCCGGCCGGCTGCCCGGCGCCTCAGCGGCCGGGGCCGGGGGAGGTCCCGCCGTCGTCGCGACGGCGCAGGTACCGCTCGAACTCCCGGGCGATCGCCTCGCCGCTGGCCTCGGGCAGGTCCGCGGTGTCCTTGGCCTCCTCCAGCTGGCGGACGTACTCGCCGATCTCGCTGTCCTCGGCGGCCAGCTCGTCGACTCCGTGCTCCCAGGCCCGGGCGTCCTCCGGGAGGTCGCCCAGCGGGACCGTGACGTCGAGCAGCTCCTCGACCCGCCGCAGCAGGGCGAGGGTGGCCTTCGGCGACGGCGCCTGCCCGACATAGTGCGGGACCGCGGCCCACAGCGACATGGCGGGCAGCCCCGCCGCCGTCGCCATGTCCTGCAGGACGCCCACGATGCCGGTCGGTCCCTCGTACCGGGAGGGCTCCAGCGCCAGGCGCTCCAGCAGACCAGGGTCGTCGCTGGTGGTGGTCACAGGGATGGGCCGGGTGTGCGGGACGTCGGCGAGCAGCGCGCCGAGGGTGACCAGCGTGGTGACCCCGAGCCGCTGGGCGTGCCCGAGCAGTTCGCGGACGAAGGACGGCCAGCGCATCGAGGGCTCGATGCCGCGGACCAGGACCACGTCGCGGGACGAGCCGGGTGGGCGGGCCCAGTACAGCCGGGTGGTGGGCCAGGTGATCACCCGTCGGCCGTTCTCGTCGAGGCTGACCGTCGGCCGGTTCACCTGGAAGTCGTGGTAGTTCTCCGGGTCGAGCTCGGCCACCAGCGTCGCCTGCCAGACCTGTTCCAGGTGGGACAGAGCCCCGCTGGCCGCCTCCCCGGCGTCGTTCCAGCCCTCGAAGGCCGCCACCATGACCGGCTCACGCAGGGGCGGCACAGCCGACAGTTCATCCACGGGGCCCAGCCTACGGTCGCCGGAGGACCTGCCGTCCGTCGCACCGCTCCGGACACCCTAGAGTCGAGGTCATGAGCAGCCGCTCGGAACTCTTTCGCGCCGCCCTGGTCTCCCGCGTCCTCGTCGCCGACGGTGCCATGGGGACCATGCTGCAGGCCGCCGACCCGACCCTCGACGACTTCGACGGCCACGAAGGCTGCAACGAGGTCCTCAACGTGACCCGCCCGGACATCGTCCGGGGGGTGCACGACGCCTATCTCGCGGTCGGCGTGGACTGCGTCGAGACCAACACGTTCGGGGCGAACCTCAGCAATCTGGGCGAGTACGGCATCGCTGACCGGATCCACGAACTGTCCCTGGCCGCGGCCCGGATCGCCCGTGAAGCGGCACAGGCCTGGTCGACCCCGGAACAGCCGCGGTTCGTCATCGGCTCGATGGGGCCCGGGACGAAACTGCCCTCCCTGGGCCATGCCCCCTTCGCGCAGCTGCGCGACGCCTATGCCGAGGAGGCGGCCGGCCTGATCGAGGGCGGCGCCGACGCCCTGCTGGTGGAGACCGCCCAGGACCTGCTGCAGGCCAAGGCCGCGGTGATCGGAGCGAAGCGGGCGGTGGCCGCCGCCGGCGCCGACCTGCCGGTCCTGGCACAGGTGACCGTCGAGACCACCGGCACGATGCTGCTCGGCACCGAGATCGGCGCGGCGCTGACCGCCCTGGAGGCCCTCGGCATCGAGGCCATCGGCCTGAACTGCGCCACTGGCCCGGCCGAGATGAGCGAGCACCTGCGCCACCTGTCCCGGCACGCCCGGATCCCGCTGTCCTGCATGCCGAACGCCGGGTTGCCGGAGCTGACCCGGGACGGCGCCCGCTACCCGCTGACCCCCGAGCAGTTGGCGCAGGCCCATGACGGGTTCATCGCCGAGTTCGGGCTGTCGCTGGTCGGCGGCTGCTGCGGGACCACCCCGGAGCATCTGGCCCGGGTCGTGGAACGGGTCCGCGGGCACCGGCCAGCCCCGCGGCGTCCCCGGCCCGAGCCGGGCGTGGCCAGCCTCTACCAGCACGTCGCCTTCCGGCAGGACACCTCGTACCTGTCCATCGGCGAGCGCACCAACGCCAACGGCTCGAAGGCGTTCCGGGAGGCGATGCTCGAGCAGCGCTGGGACGAGTGCGTCGAGATCGCCCGCGCGCAGACCCGCGACGGCGCCCACCTGCTCGACGTCTGCGTGGACTACGTCGGCCGGGACGGGGTGGCCGACGTCCGCGAGGTGGTGGGCCGGCTGGCCACCTCCTCGACCCTGCCGCTGGTCCTGGACTCCACCGAACCCGCCGTTATCGAGGCCGGCCTGGAACTGGTCGGCGGGCGCTGCGTGATCAACTCGGTGAACTTCGAGGACGGCGAGGGCGAGGGCAGCCGGTTCGACCGGATCATGCCGGTCGTCCGCGAGCACGGTGCCGCCGTCGTCGCGCTGACCATCGACGAGACGGGCCAGGCCCGCAGCACCGAACACAAGGTGGCCGTCGCCTCCCGGCTCATCGACACCCTCACCGGGCGCTGGGGGATGCGGGTGGAGGACATCGTCGTCGACTGCCTGACCTTCCCGATCGCCACCGGGCAGGAGGAGACCCGCCGGGACGCCCTGGCCACCATCGAGGCGATCCGCGAGGTCAAGCGACGGTACCCGGCGGTGCAGACCACCCTCGGGGTCTCCAACGTGTCGTTCGGCCTCAACCCGGCGGCCCGGGTGGTGCTCAACTCGGTCTTCCTGCACGAGGCGGTCAAGGCCGGTCTGGACTCCGCGATCGTGCACACCGCGCGGATCCTGCCGATGTCCCGGATCCCCGAGGAGCAGCTGCAGGTCGCCCTCGACCTGGTCCATGACCGACGCCGCTACGACGAATCCGGCCAGGTGGCCTACGACCCGCTGAGCCGGTTCCTGGAACTGTTCGAAGGCGTGGACACCGCCGCGGTCCGCGCCGACCGGGCCGCCGAACTGGCCGCGCTGCCGCTGGGGGAGCGCCTGCGGCGGCGGATCGTCGACGGGGAGGCCAAGGGCCTGACCGCCGACCTGGACGAGGCGCTGGCCGGCGGCCAGGCCGCCCTGGACATCATCAACGACCACCTGCTGGCCGGGATGCGGGTGGTCGGGGAGCTGTTCGGCCGCGGCGAGATGCAGCTGCCGTTCGTGCTCCAGTCCGCCGAGGTGATGAAGACCGCCGTGGCGCACCTGGAACCGCATATCGACGCCACGGACGCCTCCGGCGGCAAGGGCACGATCGTGCTGGCGACGGTCAAGGGAGACGTCCACGACATCGGCAAGAACCTCGTGGACATCATCCTGTCCAACAACGGCTACACGGTGGTGAACCTCGGCATCAAGCAGCCGATCTCGGAGATCCTGCGGGCCGCCGAGGAGCACCGGGCCGACGTCATCGGGATGTCCGGGCTGCTGGTGAAGTCCACGGTCGTCATGAAGGAGAACCTCGAGGAGCTGAACTCCCGCGGGACGGCCGCCCGCTGGCCGGTCATCCTCGGGGGAGCGGCGCTGACCCGCGCGTACGTCGAGAACGACCTGGCCGAGCTGTACCAGGGGGAGGTCCGCTACGCCCGGGACGCCTTCGAGGGGCTGCGGCTGATGGACGCCCTGGTCGCCGTCCGGCGCGGGGTCGCCGGCGCGCAGCTGCCCGAACTGCGCCCGCGGCG
>DASTGO010000038.1:0-2783 GCA_035719045.1 Kineosporiaceae bacterium
ACACCTCGTCGGCACCCGGGCGAGCGCTGCCGGACGACCGGGCCGGGGCACCCCGCTGCGGCGACGCCGGACGACCCGTCCCTGACCGACCGGAACCGGCGGCAGGCCCGGACCGGGCGGCGCTGGGGCGGGAGGTTCCGGAAGGTCCCGGGAGCGAGCGTCCTGCGCCGCGCCCGGACCCCGACCCCGGTGCCGTCGGCCTGCGTGCCATGGCGCCGTCCCCCTGTCGTGGCTGCGGATCGTGCTGTCCGGTCGGTCCCGGTGTCCGGTCGGTCCGGTACCCGCAAGCCGTTGTGCCGCAAGGCGTACCGGCGGACGGGCGGGCGCCGGCCGGTCCGCGACGGGACCGGCCGGCGCCTGCGACGTCAGGCGGAGAAGCGCGGGAAGGCCGACGCCCCGGCGTACACCGCGGCGTCGTCCAGCTCTTCCTCGATCCGCAGCAGCTGGTTGTACTTCGCGACCCGCTCCGACCGGGCCGGGGCACCGGTCTTGATCTGGCCGCTGCCGACCGCGACCGCGAGGTCGGCGATCGTGGTGTCCTCGGTCTCACCGGACCGGTGGCTCATCATCGTCCGGTAGCCGCTGCGGTGGGCCAGGTCGACGGCGTCCAGCGTCTCGGACAGGGTGCCGATCTGGTTCACCTTGACCAGCAGGGCGTTCGCGGCGCCGAGGTCGATGCCCTTGCGCAGCCGGACCGGGTTGGTGACGAACAGGTCGTCGCCGACCAGCTGCACCCGGCCGCCGAGCGCCGCCGTGATCGCCGTCCAGCCCTCCCAGTCGTCCTCCGACAGCGGGTCCTCGATGGACACCAGCGGGAAGCCGTCGACCAGGGAGGTGTAGTAGGCGATCATCTCCTCGGCCGACTTCCGGCCACCCTCGAAGCGGTAGCCGCCCTCGCCGTAGAACTCGGTGGCGGCCACGTCGAGGGCCAGCGCGATGTCGCTGCCGAGAGTGAACCCGGCCTGCTGGATCGCGGAGGCGATCAGGTCGAGCGCCTCGCGGTTGGTCGGCAGGCTGGGGGCGAAGCCGCCCTCGTCACCCAGGCCGGTGTTCAGGCCCTTGCTCTTCAGCACCGACTTCAGGCAGTGGTAGGTCTCCGCCCCCCAGCGCAGCGCCTCCTTGAAGGTGCCGGCGCCGATCGGGGCGATCATGAACTCCTGGATGTCGACGCCGCCGTCGGCGTGCGCGCCACCGTTGAGGATGTTCATCATCGGGACCGGCAGCACATGGGCATTCGGGCCGCCGAGGTAGCGGAACAGCTGCAGGCCGGACGATTCCGCAGCAGCCTTGGCGACGGCGAGCGAGACGCCGAGGATGGCGTTCGCACCGAGCGTGCCCTTGTTGTCGGTGCCGTCCAGGTCCATCATCGCCTGGTCGACCAACCGCTGGTCGGAGGCGTCGAAACCGAGCAGTTCCGGGCCGAGCTGGTCCAGGACCGCGGTCACGGCCTGTTCGACGCCCTTGCCGCCGTACCGGCCCTTGTCACCGTCACGCCGCTCGACCGCCTCGAAGGCACCGGTCGAGGCGCCCGACGGAACGGCGGCGCGGGCGATGGTGCCGTCGTCGAGGGCGACCTCGACCTCCACCGTGGGGTTACCTCGGGAGTCGAGGATCTCGCGTGCTCCAACTGCCTCGATCGTGGCCACGTCTGCACTCCTTACCGCCGGACCCCGGCGGTGCGACAAGTCAGGTCGAACCTCAGCCTACCGAGCGGAGGCGGGACCTCCGGCGAGCGTCGCCGAGTGTCCGGGCTGCGAGAATGCGCGACCTGCCGGGCCTGGCGAAACGGCCGCTAGACGAGTGATTCTGATCGTCAGTGGTCGTAGGCGGTCAGTGAGCGGCTGATGGGCTGGCTGGTGTGGAAGTTGTGCCAGATCGCGGCTGCCATGGCCAGGATGCGCTGGGCGACGCGGACGGCGACGCCCTCGAAGGTGCGGCCACCGTGGTGTTCGAGGTCGAGTTGGCCTTTGAGGGTGTCGTTGACGGACTCGATGAGCTGGCGGATCTTCTTGAGGACCGCGGCACCCCAACGCTGTTTCTCGGTCTTGCGGGCCGGGCGCAGCAGGGCGATGCGCCGTTCGGCGAGCTGCTTTTCCAGGTCCTTGCCGGAGAACCCCTTGTCGGTGATCAGGATGAGGCCCTTGCGGGAAGCGATCAGGGCGGCGTCGCGGTCCAGCATCGCCTCCAGCACCTCGCGTTCACCGATCTTCGGGTTGGCCAGTGCCCACAGGATCGGCATCCCGGCCGGGGTGCAGATCAAGTACAGGCGTAGGCCCCAGAAGTAGCGGGAGTGGCTGGCGCAGTAGCCGTACCCGGCCCACCCGGCCAGGTCGCTGCGCTGCGCGGTGGGGCGTGAGGCTCCGCAGGGCACCGGGGTGGAGTCCAGGAGCCAGTGGTCGTCGAACCAGTAGTCGGTGTCGAACGCCAGTAGCCGGATCATGCGCTGGATCAGTGGCAACGCCGCCCGCAGCCGCTTGTTGTACCCCGGCTGGGCGGGCAGGTAGGGGAACAAGTGGCCGATCTGTTTACGGGCGGCGCGGATCCAGTGCCGCTCAGAGCCGCGGTGCAGCAGGGCCTGCGCGACAGCGACGGTGACCAGTTCGGCGTCGGTGAACCGGGTCGGAGCGCCCAACCGGCGCTGCCCCTTCAGTTCGTCGTCGATCCTTACGTAGAGTGCGGTCAGGAGGGTGTCCAGGTCTGTCTTCACAAACCGACCAAAGGGCACCCTCCGCCCATTCCGATCAAGACGCCACGCCGCGGTCGATCGGAATCACTCGTCTAGG
>DASTGO010000039.1:0-3399 GCA_035719045.1 Kineosporiaceae bacterium
CCCCGAAAGCGAGGCGTTCTACGCCACGGTCGACCCCGGTCTCCCCGTCGGGGAATACCGCATCGTCGTGCACGACGTGCCCGTCGACGCGTTCTGGTCGATCTCGCTGTACGACGCCGACGGCTTCTTCGAAGACAGCGGCGAGGGCGGCTGCACCATCAACCAGTTCACCGCGGTCAAGGAGCCCGACGGCTCAGTGGTGGTGCACCTCGGCGGCTGCTCCGACGGGCGCCCCAACTGCCTACGCCTGATGGACGGCTGGAACTACACCGTGCGGCTCTACCGCCCGCACCCCGAGATCCTCGACCACACGTGGACATTCCCAGCCGTCCAACCCATCCACTGACGCCAAAACCGAGACTCAAGGCGCACCGATCTAGCCGCATTGGGCGTGGTGCCCGAGGGGCAGCCGGTCAGGAGGCGAGTGCCGCTGGGCCCCGGCGGCACCTGCTCTGGGACAGGTGACCTTCTCGATGTCGGCGGGGGAGGGGCCGAGTCCGGCGAACGTGCGCCCCTGGTAGCCCAGGGTGTCCCAGGGCACGACCGACCCCGGGCCGCCGGCGCGCAGCCGCGATGAGTGGGGACAGCACGACCAGTCCGACGTTGTAGTCCGTCACCGCCATGAGCGCCCGGATCTCGTGCTGCCAGTACTGGCCGAGTCCGATGGAGAGGGGCACGAGGACAGCACCACTGACCAGAAAAGCCGGCCACGCCCAGCTGCGGGGCGTTCGAGCCTCACGGTCCGCAAACGCGCGCCACACCCACCCACCCACGGCGCCCAGGCCGTAGCCGATGGCCGCGGTGATGCCCCAGACCAGTCCCTGGATCAGACCCCCGCGGGGGAGCAGGGAGGGCGTGAACGACAGGCACCCGGCGAGAAGTGCCCCCAGCTTCCGGGGAGCGTGACGTGCCCCAGGCGGCGCAGCCTGCCGGGTGTGCGCGGCGCGACGTCCGTGCTGCCATCGGCGTTGTCGGTCTCAGACCCTCCTGGTCCGGTCGGCGCGGCGGGGGTTGTCGTTCCAGTGTCGGTCGGCTCGACAGCCATGGCTTCGTCTCCGGAGGTCACCGCTTCCGACACCTAGACGGTCCGATGGTTGTGGCGTTGTCGACGCACCCAGTGCATCAACGCCTCCGGGATGATGAGGACGATGGCTGCCCCGGCCATGAGGAAGATCAGCGCGAGCATCAAGCCGACCGAGGCGACGACGATCCCATCGACAAACGCCATCGCGACCACCCGTTGCCCTTTGCCCCGTGCCACCACCAGGTGATCAGGCTCCCGCGGTGCCACCTCACGGGGCGTCCTCCCGGCGGGATGATGTTCAAGCCCGACGAATGGTCAGGCCGCCTCGGGGCGGCGTCGACGGTGCTGCCGCCGACGGCCGGGCAGGCCCCGCACCGGAAGGTCGGCGCCACCGCCAGCTCGGGCGCCATGGCGGTCGATGCTCTGCTTCCGCCGTTCGAGTCCTTCACCTGCCACCAGTGCACGACGAGGGCCCGCCCGGCACCAGCCGGGGCGGGGTCTTTCGTGTGTATGCCGGGTGCTCGCCCTGTGGTCGTCCCTGACGGACCGGGGTTACGGCGATCCTGATCCGGGACGTTTGGGGATGGCGATGGCGCGCGCTAGCACCGAACCATCAGGCATGGACCAGGTCCCCACCCCGCTCAGCCCCCGGGTCCGCCACGGGCGGCACCCCGAGCTGCGTGACGTCGCTGCGCAGCTGCACCGCGACTTCGACCCGATCACCGGGGCCGAGGCCGTGGACCGGGTTCTCGATGAGGTCGCGGCCCGGTTCGCCGATGCGCGGGTGCGCACGTTCCTGCCGTTGCTGGTCCACCGCTACGCCCGGAGCGAGCTGCGATCAGCCACCCTCGAGGCGAGCAAGGCCGCGACAGATGGCGCCAACCTCGGCGGCGTCGCGGCTCGAGCCGCGTCGGCGGGCTGACCAGCGTCATGGCAGGCCAACCCTCACCGCCGGCCTCCCGCTCCCGGGGAGTGCAGCTGCGGGCGACCACCGATGGAGGGGTGGCGTTGGACAACCCCACGGACACCGACCTGCTCGGGCTCCTGGAGGACATCGACGCAGGCCAGGGCAGCTGCCTGATCGTCGAACGCCTCGACGACCCCTCCGGCCAGACCTACGTGCAGGTGCTGCGCACCGAGGCCGATCCGGGGTGGGAGGTCGAGCACCGCGCCGGCGGCCCGGAAAGCCATTTCCACACCGCCGTCGGCGACGTCGAGTCCGCGCACCACCTCGTGGCGGGCTGGGCCCTGGACCGCACCGACTGGCTCCACTCCGTCTCGTGGACGCGGGTCGAGTTCAACCCCTAGGTGTACTGACCACAGAGGTTAGGAACGCGGGACGCGGGCGGCTGGCCGCCGAGTGCGGTGTGGTGCCGGTGATGGTTGTAGATGTGCAGCCACTGGGGCAAGGCCGCGGCGCGGGCTGACTCGTTGAGGTAGAGCCTGGCGTAGGCCCACTCGGTGAGCAGGGTGCGGTTGAACCGCTCCACCTTGCCATTGGTCTGGGGCCGGTAGGGCCGGGTGCGGCGGTGCCGGATGCCCTGGCCGGCCAGCAGGTCGTTGAAGGTTCGGGAGCGGTAGCAGGCCCCGTTGTCGGTCAGCACCGCCCGGACCCCGATGCCGCAGGCGGCGAACCAGGCGTGGGCGCGGGCCCAGAACGCGGCCGCGGTGGGGCCCTGTTCGTCGGGCAGGATCTCGCTGTAGGCCAGCCGGGAGTGGTCATCGATCGCGGTGTGGATGAACGCATACCCCAGGTTGGGGCGCCCGCCGACCTTGCGCGGGCGGGTCGGGTCGCGGTGGGCCTGGCTGTTGGCATCCCCTGCCTGGCGGCCCAGGACCTTCCAGCCGCCGCCGTCGGGGATCCGGCCCAGCTTCTTGATGTCGACGTGGACCAGGTCGCCGGGGTGGGCGTGCTCATAGCGCACGACCGGTCCGCGCAGCTGCGCCCGGGTGGCCAGGTCGACGTCGACCAGCCGGGGCAGGCCGGCCCGGCGCAGGACCTTGCCGACCGTGGAGGGCGCCATCCCCAGCCGGGGGCCGATCCGGGCCGGGCCCCAGCCGCGGCGGGTACGCAGGCGCACGATCCGCTTCTCCATCCGGGCGCTGGTCCGGGCCGGGCTGCGGTGCGGGCGGCTGGAGCGGTCGCCCATCCCGGCCGGGCCGTGCAGGCGGTAGCGGGCCGACCACCGGGCCGCGGTCGTCACCGAGACCTGGAACCGTTCCGCGGCCCGGCGCAGCGGCCACCCGTCCTCGACGACGCAGCGGGCCAGGCGCAGCCTGCCCAGCTCGGTCAGCGGGGCATTAGCGTGGGGCATGAAGACCTCCGGGTCGGTGGGAACCTCGACAGCTCCACACCTCACCCGGAGGTCTTCCTC
>DASTGO010000040.1:0-2449 GCA_035719045.1 Kineosporiaceae bacterium
AGCCTGCCGCACCGTCGCAGCCTGCCGTTCCGGCGGCGGGACCGTCCGCCCCGGTCGCGGCCTCCTCGGCCCCGGTCCAGGCGCCCGGTCAGCTGCCGGGGTCCGGGCCCGTCGGGTACGGGCAGCCTGCTGCCGGCTATGGACAGCCTGCCGCCGGCTACGGTCAGGCACCTGCCGGGTATCCGGCCACCACCGGCTACTCCGCGTCGGCCGGGTACGGCCAGCCTCCTGCCGGCTACCCGTCGGCCCCGGGCCACCCCTGGACGCCGGGGGCCCCGGCGGGGTACCAGGGCGCCCCCGGCTATCCGGGCGCCCCCGGCTATCCGGCGGCCCCCGGTTATCCGGTCGCTCCGGGCTATCCGATGGCGGCGGGGTACGCCGTCCCGGCCAAGCCCACGGCGACTCCGGACGGGATCGCGCTGGCCGGGCTCGGCTCCAGGCTGGCCGCCCGGATCGTCGACTGGCTCATCCTGGGGGTCGTGAACATCGCCCTGGCATCGCCGTTCCTGTTCAGCTTCCTGTCGCGGTTCGCCGCCTATGTGGACCAGTCGGCGCAGGCGATGCGGGATGGCGTCCCGACGAACCCCTTCGGCGTCTACACCGAGTCGGGGCTGCTGCCGTTCATGCTGCTGTACACCTCGATCACGCTCGTGGTGACCTCGACGTACTACGTGCTGTTCCTCCGGTTCGCCGGTGCCACCCCGGGCAAGCTCCTGCTCAAGGTCCGGGTCCGCTCCTGGGAGGCCGAAGGGCTGCCGAGCTGGTCCCAGGCCTGGAAGCGGTGGATGACCTGTGAGCTGGCCGCCAGCCTGGTCCCGTTCTACGGCCTGGTGGACTTCCTCTGGCCGCTCTGGGACGACCGCAGGCAGGCACTCCACGACAAGTGGCCGGGCACCGTGGTCGTCGCGGGCAAGCGCCCCCGGTAGCCGGCAAGCGCCCCCGGTAGCCGGCGAGCCGTCAGGGGTTGGGCCGAGCCGTCAGGAGCTGGGCCTGGGGACCTGCACGGTGACCCTGCGGTTGGCCTTGAGCGCATCCGCCGAGGTGCCGGTGGTCGCCGGGTCCGACTCGCCCTTGCCGACGGAAACCACCCGCACCTTGGTGCCCGACCCGGCCAGGTCCTGGCGCAGCGCGGCAGCGACCGCATCCGCCCGGTCCTGGGACAGCCGGAGGTTGTAGCCCGCCGGACCGCGGCTGTCGGTGTACCCGGTGACCGTGATCGTCCCCCAGCGGTGTTCGGCGGTGGTCCGGGTGACCACCGCCTCGAGCGCCTGCCGCGCCTGCGGGGTGAGCTGGGCGCTGTCGGTGTCGAACAGCAGGTCGGAGGAGAACTCGTACTCGTTCCGCCGGGCGTTGAAGGTCAGCGGAACCGAGCCGATGGCACCGGCGCCGGTCCGGGCCGCGGTCGGCCGGGGGGTGGGCGTCGCGGTGGGGACCGCGGCGGGCCGCTGGTCGGCCTGGCTGCGCACCGTGCCGCTGACCATCCAGGCGACCAGGCCGGTGATGGCACCCAGCATGACCAGGGCCAACGCGGCCCCCTGCAGCCGGCGGATCCGCCGGGGGACCGGCAGCTTGAGGTCCCCGGTGCGGGGGGCGGTGATCCGTGGCCGGGGCGGGGTGGCCGGCGTTGGTGCGGGGGCCTCGCGGCATGCCGCGCTGGTGTCCCGGTCCTGGGCGAGGATCACCCGGCTCTCGGCCACCGGCAGGGTGGCCCGCAGTTGTGACACCAGCGGGTGGGCCCTCCCCGGCAACGTCTCCGGCAGGTCGACCAGTTCGCGCAGGGCCCCGCCGTCGGCCCAGACCGTCACGGCGGTCACGGTCCTGCCGTCGTGGGCCACCATCAACCGGGCCGGGACGGTCCCGGCCCGGCCGTTCGCCGGCGCGCCGAGCAGTGGCCCGGAGTGGGTGCCCTCCAGGACCGCCTCGTCGATGACGTGACCGGGGGCGAGGTATCGGCTGCGCACCTGGTACCGGAAGTCCGGGAAGGCGATCAGCACGGTGCCCAGGGCGTTGAGCACTTCGCTGCGGCCCGCGCAGGAGTAGCCCAGGGAGGGGACCTCGAGCCGGACGTCGTCGGCGAGTGCCGCGCCGACCAGGTCGCGGTCGCGGGTGTCGACCGCGGCGAACAGGGCGGTCACGGGTGCCGCCAGTTGCGACGGTTCCGCCATGCCCACCCCCCGCCGACTCCACGAGCGGCGTGCGAGGACCACCGTGGCAGGGGCCGCCCGAACCACTGCTGGACGTGACGCAGAGTACCCCGGAATCGGCGCTGTGCGAGGGGCCGGGAGGTCGTCGACCGGGCGTGCCGGCCAGGGCAGCAGGTCGGGGTCGTCCACGGGCGCCACCGCCGGACCGGCGACGTGCGCGGGCACCGGGTCGCCGGCCCGCCGCGGGAGGGGGCGGGCGGCGTGGAAGGGGCCGGGGGGCAGCACCAGCCGGGTGTGCGGATGCC
>DASTGO010000041.1:0-11721 GCA_035719045.1 Kineosporiaceae bacterium
CGGCGGAACCACTCGTAGCCCGGCACCCACCGCGCCACCGCCGCCTGGAACTGCCGCGACACCCCCGCCAGGGTCTCCTCGACCGCCGCCGCCCGCACCGCAGGACTCTGCCCCGCCGGCCCGTCCAGCCGCTGCGCCAGCGCCGCCCAGGTCGCCTCACCGAACGGCCCCGCCGGATCGTTCACCAGCGACGACAACGTGGCCCGGGTACCCTCACCCGCCGCCAGCTCCCGGACCTGGGCCAGGGCGAGCTGCTGCGCCGCCTCCCGCAGTCGCTGCGCCACCTCCGGGCCGGACTGCGCGCCCGCCAGCAGCTCCGCCGGAACCCCGGACCGCTCCGCCGCAACCCCGGACCGCTCGGCCGGAACCCCCGGCCACGCAACGGCAACCTGCCGCGCCGCCTCGGTCAGACCCTCGGTCAACACCAGCAGCGACGGACGGTCCTGCGCCCGGCTGACCGTCGACTCCCGGCTGTCCTTGGCATCCAGCCGCTGCTGCCCCAACCCCAGCAGCCCGTCCGCCACCGCCGGGGACACGGCCCCCGACTCCGACCCGCTCGCCGACGACTCAGCCACCGACGGCGCGGCCGACCTGTTCCCGCTCGCCGATGTCCCGGGCCCATCGGTCTGCCGCTGCCCGTCCCGCCCGGTCTGCCGCTGGGTTCCGGGTGCCCGGACCAGCTCGACGGAGGAGGGGAGCTGTCCCAGGGGCAGATCGTCCACCCGCAGGTACGACAGGCGGGACGCCTCCCGGGCCGCCGAGCGGGCATCCACCTGGTTGAGCCGGCCGTCGACGAACCGGACCCTCCCGTGGACGTTCTCGACGTTGATCACTCGGCTGCCGGAGACGTTCCCGTCCAGCACCATCACACCGCGAGCGCCGTGGCCCATCCGGCGGAACGCCGACTGGACCCGCGCGACACTCCTCGCGGTGGTGAACGGACGGCCCCAGGCCTGCGCCAACGTCTGCGTCAACGCCCGCGCCGACGTCGATGCCGGGGAGCCGACCGGTGGCGCCGTGCGGGGATCGCGGACCTGCACGTCGAACCCGCGACGGCGCAACTCCAGGGCCTGCGCGACCTCGACGCTGTTGTCCCTGGCCGCGGCGCCGCCGATCGCTCGCCACGGGTTCACCTGCGCCACGTCGCCGGCCAGCCTGGCCTCGGCATCCCATCTCTGCATGAAGCTCAGAGCCGTGATCTTGCCGCCCGAGCCGTCGTCCTGGGTGATGTCAGGCATCGTGTACGAGCTGGTGACCGGGTGCGGCGCCAAGGCACCGGCGAGCACCTGCACGAAGGCGTCCGCCCGCTGCGTCAGCGGGTCGACCGCCGCACCCCGCTCCCCGCGCTCGGCCACGGTCTCGGCCCGCGTCCCGTCGAACACCGTGCCCGGCAGGCCGACAGCGCCGCTCCACCACTGCGTCAGATCCGACCGCAGGCTCTGCAGTTGCCGCGCCGTCCGGCGCTGCGTCGGCTCCCCCACCGCGGCCGGCCCGGTCAGGGCCTGCTCGACCAGCGCCTCGCGCGCCACGGTCACCGCCCGCGCGACCGTCGTCTCCGGAAGGTTCGCCGCGAGCAGGTCCTGGACGAACGGGGCCAGCCCCAGCATCGCCTGACCGGTCTCGTCCGAGATCCTGAGTGTCGGCTGACCGGTATCGGGCGAGATCCTGGGTCGCAGGATCTCGGACACCTCAAGGTTCGACTGCCCCAGCATCCGGCTCTGGCCTGCCGCCGCCAGGTCGGCCACGATCGCACGGTTCACCTGGGCCAGGGCCGCCGCCAACGCCGCCTGGGTGGACAGCGACCGGTCCGCAGGAACGACGTCCACCCGGTCCTGCAACGCCGCGGCCGCGAGCAGGCGCCGCACGACCTCGCGTTGCGCAACCGGTCGCGCCTCCTGGCCGGGAATCCCCGTCAGCGCCGCCTCGAGATGCTGCGCCTCGGCCGGCGGCAACGCCACCGGCACCCCCGCGTCCGCCCGGCGCGTTCCCGGCGGAGGCGTCTGGACGGCGGCGACGGTCCTGGCGAGGTCGTCGATGAAGGCCTGTGCCCGCTGGGTGGCCGCGTTCGCCGGCACCCCGAACCGCTCGGTCGTCCCCGTCCCAGCGGCCGGCCCCGTCTCAGGAGCAGGCGCGGAGAGCGTCTGCTCCGCCTCGGTCAGGGTCTGGGTCCACGACGGGCCGGCATCCTGGTTCCACACCTGGCCCAACCGCGTCCGCAGGGCCTGCACGCGCCCGGCGTCAGCCCCGGGCAGCACCCCCGCCAAGGTGCCCTCCACGACGGCCTCGCGGACGGACTCCAGCACGGCTGCCGACAGTCCGATGGTCGGCGCGGTCACCACCAGCGCGTCGACGAACCACGGCAGCGCGGCGACCGCACGCTGCACCTGCGCGGGCCAGCCCGGCATCCGCCGAGCCCGCGCCGCGACGTCCGCCTGCACATGCCGGTCCGACCCCAGCTCCGCCAGCCCCCGGAACATCTGGTCCCGCAGTGCCGCCGACAGCGCCGCCGCACGCGCGTTCTCCTCCGGCCCCCGCCCGGCCACCCAGTCGGCCACCATCCGGTCCAGCACGTGGGCGGCCGCCACCCGCACGAACCCGGCCCGCCGCAGATCCGACGAGCGATTGACCGGGCCGGACAGGGCCTCGTGCAACGCCTGGAGCATCCGGGCAGACGTCCCGAGGGAGGGGACGCCGTCCAAGACCGCCTGCGCCAGCGGGCCGACACCGTTGAACTCCCGTGCTGCGAAGCTGTACCTCCCCCACAGGCGGAGCAGTGCCGGGGAGATCTGGGAGGCCTCCCCCGGCCCGGCGGACGTCCGGGTGTCCGTATCGGCCGTTCGCCACGTCGCGGGTGCCGAGGTGGACTGCCTCCCGAGGTCGTTCGTGATCATGGAATCCAGTGCACGCCCAGCGGTCTCCAGCAGACCCTTCAGCTCGAAGGCCCACGAGACCCTGACTTCGCCGGGGTTGCCCAGCTCGAACTCGTGCTGATCGCGGACGAGCTCCTGGACCCACTCGCGAGTCGTCGCCGCAGCCGCCAGGTGTTCCAGGGCCGGCGTCCGCCGCTCCGGTGGCAGGCCGGCCAGTGACGTCTCCACGCTCTGCCGCAACTGCACGGCCAGGGGCGACGGCAACACAAGGGGAGTCGCGGAGCTGACCACGGCCATCCCGGCCGGCACCCGGCCCGTGACCTCGCCGTCGGGGGAGACGCGCACCCGGTGTCCGGCGTCGTTCCTCATCGCGTCCGAGCCAGGCATCGGCGCCTCGGGCTCGCGGGCGAGCTCCAGGACGTCCGCCACCCTGCCCAGCGGCAGATCGTCCACGCGGACGTACCCGACCTCCGTCGCCCCCTCGAAAGCGACGGTCGCAGCGGGTGCGTTCACCTGGGCGTCGACGAACCTGACCACACCGTCCACGTTCTCGACGTTGAAGATGTGGGAGGGGGTGTCCTTGTACAGGGTTTCAACGAAGCCCCGGGCACCGGGGCCCATGGCCTCGAACGCCCTCTCGACCCCCTGCCGGTCCTTCACCCAGATGGTGTCCCGGCCCCAGACCTGCGCATAGGTCTTCGGCAACTGGAGGTCCGCCATGTCCTCCGTCAAGGCTCTGACCCGCACGTCGAAGCCGCGACGGCGCACCTCCAGCGCGTGCGTCACGAGCACGCAGTTGCCCTTGTACTCCGCATCGCGCGCGTAGCGCCGTGGGTTGGTGAGTGCCAGGTCGCTCGCCAGGCCGGCCGGCATGGTCGTGAGCGCCCCGTCCGGCCCGCGCACCACCCGGTCCCCGAGCAGTCCGGCGACCACCTGCGCGAACTCGTCGGCCCGTCCGGTTGCCGGGTCGGCACCGGACCGCTGGCCCTGCTCCGCCGCGGCCACCGTCCCCGGCTGCCTCCGGCTGTCCTCGATGGTCCGGGCCCAGGACTGCGCGGCCTGCTGCAGGCCCGGCCGCGCCCCGGGCGGTACCGGCCGGGAGTCGGTCAGCACGCCCTCCAGGCCGTTCCACCACCGCCTCAGGTCGGTCCGCAACCCGTCGGCGGCAGCGGAGGTCCCCGCCGCGGTGTTGCGTCCCCGGGCCTGCACCGCCCGGGTCACGGCGTCCGCGATCAGCGCCTCCCGCGCGCCCTCCAGCAACCGGGCCGCACTCGACGCCGACACACCCGACGCCACCACCTGGCCGACCAGCGGCGCCAACCCCGCCAGCGCGTGGCCGACGTCGGCCGGCAGACCGCGCATCGCCAGGTGGGGAAGGGCGTTGCTGTCCCGGCCCAGCCGGTCCTGTCCCAAGGCCGCCAGGTCCTGCCGGATCAGCGTGTTCAGCGACTCCCTGGCCGAGGACAGCAGCGTGCCTGCCCTGCCCGCTCCCTGCCGCGAGGACTCAGAACCCAGCACCTCGTCCAGCGCGTGCCCGGCCGCCAACCGCCTCAGCAACGGGGTGCGCCGGGCCGCCGGGATCTCCCCGAGGGTCTTGCCGATCCGTAGCGCCACCTGCCCCGCCTGCTGGCGTGGCAGGACCAGCGGCACTGACCCGTTCACCACCGCCAGCCCCGCAGGCGCCACCGCACCCGGCGCCAGCAGACCACCCGCAGCCACCGCCGACGCATCCCCGACGGTCCCCTCCGAGACCACCTGGAACTGCTGCGCCGGGGCGACCACGACGGTCTCGACACCCGGCGCCGGAGTCTGCGCCCGCATCAAGGGCCGCCGCCGGGTGACCGCCGGCTCCGCGGCAGTCCGGTCCGAGGCCGCCTGCTCCGAGGTAGTGCTGACCGGGCTCGTCTCGTGCACGACGGGGCCGGCGGCCGGGGCTGTCCCGACCTTGCGGGTGAAGGCGTCGGTCACCGCCTGCACGTACTGCCGGGCCCGCCGGATCGCGGCGTTCTCCCCCGCGGCCTGCGGTGCGCCGCCCGGCCCCTCGGCGGGGGCGGTGCGGGCCTCGGTCAGCGTCTGGGCCCAGCCGCTGTCGAACCCGTCCGTCGAGCCCGGGAAGCCCGGCGCCGCCCGCCACGGGGTGGTCACCTCAAACCCGAACTCCCGCCCCCTGACGTAGTCCAGCTCCCTGCCCACACCACGCAGGAACTGCCTCGCCTCGGCCACGGCACCCTCGGCGATGGCCAGGGGCACCAGGTCCAGCATCCGGGACGCCGCGTCCGCCGGCAGGCCGGAGGACACGATCCGCTCCACCAGCGGCACCACGCTGCTCACCGCCTGGCCGAGCCGCGGGGGAAGCCCCTGGACCGTGTCGGCCCGGCCCTCCCCCTGGGCCACCAGATCCCCGAAGGTGGCCGTCTGCAACGTCTCCTGCGCCGACTTGATCGCCGCGGACTCCGTCGCGGCCATCCGGCCCCGCTCGGACCGCAGCATCGTCCACAGGACGTCGGTGGCCACCAGACGGCTGAGCAGCACGTCGCGCTGCTCCGGCGGCACCTGGTCGAGGATCTCCGCCACCTGCCGGGCCACCTGCAGCGCACGTCTCGCGGGCAGGTCACTCGTCGGAATCGCCGACGCCACCGCCTGAGGGAACTGCCCCAGCACCGGCCACAGCCGCAGCTCGTCATCCCGGCGGAGTTCGTCCCACACCGAGGTGCTGCTCCCGCCGGGCCGGGGCGCCAGCGGACGGGCCGCCGGATCCGCCGGCTGGGCGAACTCCTCGATCCCCGACCCTGGCAGCGGCAGGTCGTCCAGCCGCAGGTACGAGACGACGGCGGCCCCCACGAAGAGGAAGCTCGCGTCGGAGATGTTGCGCTGGGCGTCGAGGTAGCGGACCTGGCCGTCCACGTTCTCCACGTTGAACACATGCGCGGGCGCCCCGGGCTGGGGGGCGACCTGCACGATGCCGCGGGACCCAGGGGCCGCGAACGCCTGGTCGACGCCGCTGCGGTCCTCCACCGTGACGAACTCCCGGCCCCAGACGCCCCCGATATCGGCCGTGGACCCGCCGGCCCGCATCTGCTCGTCGGACAGTCCCCTGGCCTGCACGTCGAACCCACGTCGCCGCAGCTCGTACGCCTGGACGACGTTCGCGCAGTTGTAGTCGCTGTCCGTGGCGGGATCCCAGGTGGGGTTCACCAGGGCCAGGTCACGGGCCAACTGCGCCTCGGCCGCCGAGACTCCGGCGTCCGACTTGGCGCTGGCCCGGGCCTCCAGCGTGTTGCCCAGCACCCCGGCGAAGGCGTCCGCGAACGACTCGACCCGGGTGGTGGCGGCGTTCACCGGCACCGACGTCGGGGCCGCCGCCCGGCCGTCCTGCGACCGCAGCAGATCACCCGACGCGCGCGCCTCGGCCAGCGTGTCCGCCCACGGCCCGTGGTCCGCCAGGCGGACCACGCCCGGCCCCTCGTTCCACCGCCGGGTCAGCTCCGCCCGCAACTGCTCCGGTGTCCGGGCCGCGCGGCCCCGCTTGACCTGCGCCAAGGCGCCGTCGACCAGGGCGCCCCGCATCCGCTCCAGCAGTCGCGCCGACAGCTCCACCGGCAGCCCGGCGGCCACCACCTCCTGGACCAGCGGCGCCAGGCCGTTGACGGCGTGACCGAGGTCGCCCGGGAGTCCCCTGACCAGTGCCGCCGGCTTCCTGCCGACCCGGCTCCGGCGACCGGAGCGGCCCCGCGCCTCGGCGGCGGCCTGGTCCGATTCCCGCTCGCGCGCGGCGTCCTGCGCTGACCGTTCCCGGCCCAGCGCGGACAGGTCGGCCACGACCCCCTGCCGCAGCACCTCTGACGCGTGCGCGAGGGCCACCCACTGCTCGCGGGACGAGAACCGGCCCGTCTCAGCCCGCATCCCGTCGACCACGTCGGCCGCGACCAGCCGTGCCAGGGGCGCCCCGAGGTCCCTCCCGGCTGCCCCGTCCAGGGCCGCCCGCACCTCCGCGACCACGTCGGCCCGCAGCGCCGGTGGCAGCACCGACGGCAGCACGCTCTCCACCGAGTGCACCGCCGCCGCGTCCACCGCGTTCCCGGCCGCTGCAGCCCCAGGCTCTGACGTCCCGGTCTGCTCGACCGCCGTCGCGGACACCGGCGACGCCACGCCCGGCGCGTGCTCCTCGACGGACTGCCCCCGCCCGGCGCCGGACGCCTGGTCAGCCACGGCCTCCGAGCGAAGTCCGGCGGTCGCCCCGTCGACGGTGACCGCCTCGGAGGCCCGGCCGACCTCCTGGGGAGCCGGTGGCGACTGCAGGGCGGTCAACTGGTCGCGCAGCGGCCCGAGGAGCGCGTCGGCCTGCTCGCCCAGCTCCTGGTAGGTCTGCGCACGCCGTTCCGGGGACTCGAACTGCGCCCGCTGCACCAGCCCGGCCAGCGAGTTCCAGGACTCCCCGGCGAGTCTGTTGAAGGCTTCCCCGCCCAGCGCGTCGCGGACCAGGCGCCGGGCGAAGTCGGGCCGGGAGACCTGCTCGGAGGGCTCGCCGACGATCGTGTCCAGGGTGTCGCGGACGACGTCCCGCAGGGCCGCCACGACCGGCCCGGTCAGCGCGGCCCGCCCGTCACCCGCCACCTCGCCGGCCCCGGACCGCGCGGGGCTCGCCCCCGGCTCCGTCGCCCGGGCCAGCTCGACCAGCGCCGCCGCCGTCCCCTCGGTGAGCAGCGTGATCTGGTCGGCGGCACGGACGTTGCCCGCTGCGTCGCCCGCCGGTTCGCGCTCCGCGATCCGCTGCTCGCCCAACCGCATGATCTCGGCGGCCGCCAGGTACCGGGCCTCCTGCAGGGCAGCCCGCAACGCCCCCTGCCGGTCCGCCAGGTCCTGGCGTGGGAGCTGCGTCTCCTGCAGATCGGCTTCCGTCTGGGCATGGTCGGCCTGCAGATAGGCCAGCTCCGCCCCCAGCTCCCGCTGCTGGACCCGCAGCGCCTGGCGGTCGGCCCGGCTGAGTCCCCGTCCCCGCAACTGGTCGTTCACCTGCTGCAGCCGGTCTTCCACCTGCTGCAACTGGTCGTGCACCTGCGCCAGCGCGTTCTCGGCGTTCCTCAGGTTCACCAGGTCCCGGCGCGTCAGGGTCTCGGCCAGCCCGGGGGCGGCCGCCGTCCCCAGTGCCGCCGCGACGGCCACCCGGGTCACCAGTTCCGACGGCGCTCCCGTCGTCGACCGGAACAGCTCCCCGAGCTGCTGCCGGGCCTCGTCGACGACGTCCGCCGGGAAGCCCTCGTGCCGGCCCAGCTCCTCGATCAGGTCGGCGACCGGGGCGGGCAGGGCCGCGGTGGACGTGCCGTCCACGGACTCGCCGTCCGACCACCCCTGGGAGGAGCCGCTGAAGTCCCCGGACACCGGGCGGGTCAGACCCTCCCCGGCGCCGATCCCCTCCCCGGCCCCCGCCACGGCACCCGGATCCACCGGCCCGGTCTCGGAACGCACGACGGTCGAGTCGCTCCGCTCACCGATCCCCACCAGTTCCCGTGCCTGTTCCCCGGCAGTACCGGGGGCCGGCATCGACGAGGACCGCCGGGTCACGGGCTCGTCCGTCGTGATGGCCTGCGCCTGCTGGGCGGCAGCGGCGGCGGCACGCCGCTCCACCAGCGCGCGAACGGGTTCCGCGGCGCCCTGCTCCCCCTGCGCCGTCGACGACTGGCTGCCCGAGCTCGGGGTGGCCGGGCTCTGCGTGCCAGGGGTCTGCGTACCAGGGCTCTGCACCGTCGAGGCCTGCGCGGTGGAGGTCTGGGCCGCCTGCTGGACCTGGTCGCGCAGGGTCGACGCCATCGCGCCGCCGAGCTGGTCGACCATCGACCCGAGGTGTTCCGGCAGCGACCCGGTGCGCGTCCCCTCCAGGACCTGCGACCACAGCGGGACCAGGGTCTCGGTGCCCTCCTGCGGAACCTCCGCCAGGTACCCGTCCCACAGGGTCGCCAGGTCCTCCCGGGCCTGGACCAGCACCCGGCCGTCGACCCCCGGCAACGCCTGCGCGGTCGCCCCGTCGATCACCGCGTCGCGCAGCAGGTCCAACTGCCGGGCGACGGCACCCGGATCCGCCCCGGAACCGGCCAGGTCCGTCACCACCGGCGACAGACCCTGCAGCGCCGTCACGACCTGCGCCGGCAAGCCGCTGCCCAGCGCCGGGATGTCCACGACCGGCGCGGCGTCCTCGGCGATCGAGGCGAGCCCCTTGTCCGGGGTCCGCGCCCCGGCCGCATTGGCCTGGGCCTGAAGCGCACGCAGTTCCGGGGGCAGATCGTCCAGGGCCGACGTCCCCTCCGGCGCCCGGAACTCCCCGGCCTGCGCGACGTCGCGGAAGACCGTCTCGTTCAGCTGCCCGAGGGAGTCGGCCAGAGCCGTCTGTTCCGACGGCGTCAGGTCGCGGGGAGCCAGGCCCCCCAACACTTCCTGCACGGCCCCTGCCGTGGTGAGCCGGTCCACGACGGGGTTGCCGCTCTCCGCGCCGCTCTCCGCCAGACGCTGCTCGACCCGCTGGCCGATGACCTCCGCGATCGACGCGGGAACGCCGCGGTCCACGCCCAGACCCGGCAGCCCGGTCGCCTCGGACAGGGTGACCGTGCGGTCCCCGGCGACAGTGCCGGGCGCGGGTCCGCCGGCCGGCTGCCGGCTCCCGGTCTGCGCCCCGGCAGCGGACGGTCGGGGGCCGTCGACCGGCGTCCCGCCGTCCGTCGATGCCACGCTGCGGGGGGCCTCCACCTGCACGGGCGCCACCGGTGCGGCACCAGCCGACACCGCGGCCACCGCCGGATCCGCAACCGGCGCCACCCCCGGCTGCTCCACCGACCCCTGCCGCACCACCGGATCGCCCGCCACCGGCGCGACACCAGCCTGCGCGGCACCGGCCAGGTCCGCAGCCACCGGTGCGGCACCAGCCGGATCCGCAACCGGCGCCACCCCGAGTGCGCTCGCGGGAGCGGGCAGCGGGTTCGCCTGCCCGCGCAGGATCTGGTCGATGGTCTGCGGGGTCTCGACAGTGCCGGTGGGGACGGCGGGGTCCGCGGTACGGCGGCGGACGGGGGCGGGCTCGGCCACGGAGTCCGTCGGGGCACCAGTGTCCTGGCCCCGCTTTCCGAGAACGGAGCCGCCGTCACCCGGCGTCGAGGTCGCTGGTCCCGTCGCGGTCGGGTCTGCGGTACGGCGGCGGACGGGGGCGGGCTCGGCCACGGAGTCCGTCGGGCCACCGGCGTCCCGGCCCCGCTTTCCCAGAACGGAGCCGCCGTCACCCGGCGTCGAGGTGGTCGGTCCGCCGGCACCCGTCGTCGTCGCGCCCGGCCCGGCGAAGGAGCCCCCGCCTCGGTTGGTCACGGGGGTGGGGGTGTCGTTGCGGGCCGGTCCGGCAGCGGCGGGCGGTGCGGCCTGGGCCGGGGTGTTGCGGCGCACCGGCTGCGCGCCGCCGTCCGCGGACTGCCCCTGCCGGGCAGCGGGAGCCGAGGAGCGGGTCGGTGCCGGAACCCCTGCAGGGGTCGAGGTCCCCCCGGGGGTTGCAGTCCCCCCACGGGTCGAGGTGCGCCTGGGCGGAAGGTCCCCGGCGGGCGACTGATCCCCGGCAGGTGACCGCTCCCCAGCGGGCGACCGGTCCCCCGTGGGCGGGCGATCCCCGGCGGGCGGCCGAGACCCGGTGGGCGGACGGTCCCCGGTGGGGGGGCCGACCGGGGTCAGGGCGGAGGCCGCCTCGGTGGTGCCGTTCCCGGTGGCGGTGGGGTCGATGCTGAGGTGGTCGGGGATGTGGATGTTGGTGTCGGGGACGCCGGCCCCGCCAGGGAGCAGGCCCTTGTAGTAGCGGCTGCCGCCCTTGCGTCCGCCCATCCCGGCCAGGCCGGAGACACCCTCGTCGATCGCGCCCGCTGTGGTGGAGAAGGTGTCCGGGGTCCACTTGTGATCCTGCGCCAGCCCCGACGTCCCGTCGGTGACCCACTCGTGCACGCCGCCCTTGATGGTCTCGCCAAGCCATTCCCCGGCCTCGTGTCCGGCGTTCTTGCCCAGCACCCCGCCCAGGGCGTGCCCCAACGCCTTGGTCGGGTAGTGGCCCAGGCCCTGCATGATCGGGCCGAGGGCGCCACCGATCGCGCCGGTGATCGCCGCGGACGCGGTCAGGTTCTTGTCCCACTCGGTGCGCCCGATCGAGTGCCCGGTCTGCCGTTCCATGATCTGCGCGAACTGCGCGATCGCGTCCAGACCCAACTGCAGCACCTCACCCGTGGCGACCGCGATCACCAACTGCTTCAGCACCGCCCCCGCGAACTGCCAGCCGAAGGCCTGCAGGGCGGCGATCCCCGCCGCACTGGCCCCGAACGTCCACGGGATCATCGCCAGCAGGTACAGGATCTGCGCAGCCAGAATGATCAACTGCTCGATCACGATGATCTTCATGTACTGCGTCTGTACCGCCACACCGTGCAGGTAGTTCCCCAACTCCCCGTACGCCGCCGCCAGTTTCTCCAGGGCCAGGTCCCCGTCCCCGGTCACCACCGCCACCGACTGCGCCAACGCCTTCTGCGCATCCCCCACCAAAGCGCCAGAATCGGCCAGCCACCGCGCCGACCGGGTCACCTCCGGCGCGATCCGCATCAACTCCCGGCCGGCCGCCAGCCACAACTGCGCCAGATCATTGATCTCGTCCTCGTCCACCGCCGGCCAGCCGTCACCGGTCAGGACATGGAACATCTGCCCCGCCCACGGCGGAACCTCAAGACCCACTGCCACTCCTCGTGGCGCCGAGAGGGGGCTGTGTGGACCCTGCTTCCCCTGGGCGCCCATCGCCCGGCCCCGCCGAAGTCAGCGCCCTGGTCACGACAAGGGCACCTGCGCC
>DASTGO010000042.1:0-8148 GCA_035719045.1 Kineosporiaceae bacterium
CGGGACCACCACCCCGCAGTCGTAGCGCTGCACCAGCTCCACCGACACCGCATTCGGGGTGGTGATCACCGGGACGCCGTGGGCCATGTACTCCATCGCCTTGGTCGGCCGGCTGTGGGCGTAGTTCGGTTCGTCGTGCAGCAGGGAGAGCCCGGCCAGGGCGCCGTCCAGCAGACCCAGCGCCCGGTCGTTGGGGACGAATCCGTGGTGGTGCACCCAGCCCTGCCGATGGGCCCGGGCGATGTCGGCGGCGCAGTCGGCGTCGGCAGGACCGACCAGTTCGACGGTCACCTTCCCGGCCAGCAGCCGGCCCAGCTCCACCAGGTCCAGGGCTCCGCGCGGGGCGGTCAGCCGGCCGAGGTACACCACCCGGTCGGCCCCCGGCGGCGGCGGGTCCTGTTCCGGGACGGCGATGGTGTTCGGGACCACCGGATGGGCCCGGGTGAACCGCTGGGCGTACCCGTCCTCGGCCAGCAGCAGCCGCAGCCGGCGGTCCGCCCAGCGTTCCAGCAGCCGGACCGCGGTCCCGGCAGGGCGGCGCAGCGGGCCCGGCAGCCAGCCCCGCATCCCCAGTGCGGCGGCGGTGTCCTCGTGCACGTCCCAGACCCGGACCGGCCCGCGCCGCGGCAGCCCGGCCAGGGCGAGCAGCAGCTCCGGGTCATGGACCAGCACGACATCGGTCCGCCCGGCCTCGGCCCGGACCATCCGCCGGGCGGCCCGGACGGCGTGCAGCCGGTGCCGGCCGCGGGCCCGGGGCAGGTCCAGGGCCCGCACTCCCTGGGGCGGGGTGCGCCCGTAGGCGGTGAACGGCGCGGCGTAGGTCACCGCGAACCCCGCCGCCCGCAGCGCCGCCAGTTCGCGGTGGCGGATCCGGGCGTCCTCCGGGTCGTGGACCACGGTGACCACGAGGACGCGCAGCCGGGCCGGCCGGCCCCCGTCGTCAGGGGTGCCGGGGGCGCCGGAGCCGCTGGAGCCGCTCAGACCGAGTCCTCGTAGGCCGCCACGACCTCCGCGGCGGGGCCGTCCATCTTGAGCAGCCCGTGGTCGATCCACAGGGCCCGGTCGCAGGTCTCCAGCACGGCCTTCGGTGCGTGGCTGACCAGGAACACCGTGCCGGCATCGTTGCGCAGCTCCCGGATCCGCTGCTCGCTGCGCTGCTGGAAGGCCTTGTCGCCGACCGCCAGTGCCTCGTCGATGAGCAGCACCCGGTGCGACACCGAGGCGGCGATGGCGAACCGCAGCCGGGCCTGCATCCCGCTGGAGTAGGTCCGCATCGGCAGGTCGATGAACTCGCCGATCTCGGCGAAGTCGACGATCTCCTGGTAGCGGGCTCTGATCTCCTCGGGGGTCAGGCCCAGGGCCAGCCCGCCGAGGATGACGTTGCGCTCGCCGGACAGCTCGTTGACCATCGCCGCGTTGACGCCGAGCAGGGTGGGGTTGCTGTCCGCCCAGATCCCGCCCTGGGCGGCCGGGGTGAGGCCGGCGATGGCCCGCAGCAGTGTCGACTTCCCCGACCCGTTGTGGCCGACGACGCCGATCGCCTCGCCCTCGTAGGCGGTGAAGGACACCCCGCGCAGGGCGTGCACCTCACGGATCCGGCGCATGCCGGGGGACTTCTTGAGCAGCTTGGTCCGCTCCTTGGCGGCCTTGCCGGTCGCGTAGACCCGGTAGGTGACGTGCAGGTCGTCGACGATGACCGTCGGCTTGCGTGACCCGGCCGGGGCCGGCTTGGTGTCAGGGGTGTCCACGATGGCTTCACTCACGGCCGTACTTATCCTCCGCCCGCCAGAAGAAGACGAAACCCACCACGAGCAGGCCGATGCCCCACACCAGCGCGTAGATCCACAGCCGCATCGGGTCGTACATCGTTCCCACGATGTCCTCACGTGGTCCGAGCAGGGCCACCCGGGCCAGGGTGATGTACACGTACAGCGGGTTGGCCTCCATGATCGTGTACACGGTCATGTGTTTGATGTGGCCGGCCTTGTCCTCCCCGGCCAGCTTGACCAGGGAGACGAAGATCCCGCTGAGGTAGAAGAACATCCGCGTGATGAACGGGATGAGCTGGGCGACGTCGCGCAGGTGGATGGTCATCCGCGCGGCGACGAAGGCCACCCCGAGGTTGAACAGCGTCATCAGCAGCAGCACCGGGATGAGCATGAACCAGCTCACCCGGGGAGGGTTGCCGCTGACCAGGACTATGCCCAGCAGCGCCATCATCATCCAGAGCAGTCCGAGCACCTGCTGGTAGACCACCGAGATCGGCAGCACTGCCCGCGGGAAGTGCAGCGTGGTGACCAGGCCCATGTTGTTCACCACGGCCCGGGCGCCGTCGGTGAAGCAGGCGGCCCAGAACTGGAACAGGAACACCCCCGACACCAGGAACGGCAGGTAGTCCTGGGGACGGGAGTCGGACAGCAGCACCACGCCGAACACCAGGCCGTACACGGTGGCGTTGATCAGCGGGCGCAGCACGATCCAGGCGGTACCCAGCCGGTCCGCCTCGTTCTCGGCCTTGAACCGGGATCGGGCCAGTTCCAGCGCGAAGTGCCTGCGCTGCCACAGTTCGGCCAGGTAGGCGCGCAGGGTCGGGCGCCCGCCCAGCTCGCGCAGCCCCCACTGGGTGGCGGTGGTCCGGATACCGTCCGGTGCGGGGAGGGCGGTCACAGGTGCTCCACGGTGTCGGCGTGCGGGAGGCGGCCGCGGGTGTCCAGGATCAGCGGGGCCGTCCGCACGATGGCGTCGAGGTCGTAGGTGGAGTGTGTCTGGAGCAGGACGGCGACGTCGCAGGTGCGCAGGGCCTGGTCCAGGTCCGGGACGCGCTTGAGTTCCTCGCCGTCCACCCGCCAGTTCGGCACGTACGGGTCGTGGAAGCTGACCACACCGCCGCGGGCGGCGATCTTCTGCGCCACCGGGACCGCGGGGGATTCCCGCTGGTCGGAGATGTCCGGCTTGTAGGTCACCCCGAGCAGCAGGACGCTCGCGCCCTTCAGCGCCCGGCCGCGGTCGTTGAGCAGGTCCTGGACCCGCCGGGCGACATAGGCCGGCATCCCCTCGTTGATCTCCTGGGCCAGCTCCACGAACCGGAACGGGTACCCCAGCTGGGCCTGGACCCGGTAGGACAGGTAGTTCGGGTCGATCGGGATGCAGTGCCCACCGACCCCCGGACCGGGCTGGAACGCCTGGAACCCGAACGGCTTGCTGGACGCGCAGCGGATCACGTCCCACAGGTCGATGTCCAGCTCGTGGCAGAACCGCACCATCTCGTTGACCAGCGCGATGTTCACGTGCCGGTAGGTGTTCTCCAGCAGCTTGGCCATCTCGGCCTCGCGGGTGCCGGCGGCGGTGACCACCGTGTCGACGATCCGCCCGTAGAACGCCGCGACCCGCCCGGTGCACTCCGGGGTGACCCCGCCGACCACCTTGGGCGTGTTACGGAACCCGAAGCGCGGGTTGCCCGGATCGATCCGCTCCGGGGAGAACGCCAGGAACACGTCCACCCCGACCCGCAGCCCGCCGGCCTCCAGCCGCGGGCGCAGCAGCTCCTCGGTGGTGCCGGGGTAGGTGGTGGACTCCAGCACGACCAGGGTGCCGGCGGTCAGGTGCGCGGCCACCGCATCGGTCGCCGCCAGCACCGGGCCCAGATCCGGGCCGCCGTCCTGCGCCAACGGGGTCGGCACGCAGATCACCACGGCGCCCGCACCCGCGATCACCGACGGGTCGGTGGTGGCGGTGAACCCGGCCGCCAGCATCGCCGCCACATCCGCGTCGGACAGGTCATCGACATGGGAACGCCCCGCCGACAGCCCCTCCACCACGGGCACGGACAGGTCCAGGCCCGTCACCCGCAGCCCGCTGCGGCACGCCTCCTGTGCCAGAGGCAGACCCACGTAGCCCAGCCCGATCACAACCAGGTCGACGGACAAGTGCGCCCCAAACTCTCTTCGGTCCCCGACGCTCCACTGTCAGGCTCGACTGGGCATTGTGGCACGGCAGCCTCAGCGCGCCGGAAACGGCCGGGCGGCGGCGGGCCCTCGGTCTGGTGGCCGGCGCGGGGCGGTGGCAGGGTGAACCAACCTCTGTGACCGAAAGGACTGCGCCATGTCCGAGCCCGTGCCCGACGTCGTGTGGACGCCCGACCCGCGGGAGGCGCAGCTGTCGGCGATCGCCGGATTCGCCCGGTTCGTCGCCGACCGGGCCGCGGCCGGACCCGGCCCGCTGCAGGACGTCGCGGCCGATCCGGACGTCTGCGCAGCACTGGTGGCCGACCCGACCGACTACGCGGCACTGCACGCCTGGTCGGTGCGGGACCTGCCGGGGTTCTGGTCGGCGGTCGCGCAGTACCTGGGGGTCCGGTTCCACGCCCGGCCCTCGGCGGTGCTGGAGCCGGGTCCGGACGGTTCGCTGATGCCCGGCGCCCGCTGGTTCCCCGGCTCGACCCTGAACTACGCCGAACATGCCCTGACCCCGGGGCCGGGCCGCGGGGACGGGGACGTCGCGATCGTCGCGGCCGGCGAGGACGTCGAGGTCCGCACCGTCACCTATGCCCAGCTGCGCGACCAGGTGGCCCGGGCCCGGGCCGGGCTGCAGCGGCTCGGTGTGGGCCGGGGGGACCGGGTTGTGGCTTTGGTCCCGAACGGCGTGGAGACCCTGGTCACGTTCCTGGCGGTGGCCAGTCTCGGTGCGATCTGGTCGTCCTGCTCTGCGGACTTCGGGGTCCGTGCCGCCCGGGACCGCTTCGCCCAGATCGAGCCGGCGGTGCTGGTCGCCGTCGAGGGGTACCGGTACGGGGGCCGGCATTTCGACGTCCGGCCCACCGTGCGTGCCCTGCAGGCGGAGCTGCCGACCCTGCGGGCCACCGTGCTCCTGCCGCCGCCCGCCGCCCTGCCGGAGGCCGGGACCACGGTCGACGGCGCGCTCACCTGGGCGGAGCTCACCGCGGTCCCGGCGGAACCGGCCTTCGAGGCGGTGCCCTTCGACCACCCGCTGTGGGTGCTGTACTCCTCGGGCACCACCGGCCTGCCGAAGGGGATCGTCCAGGGGCACGGCGGGATCGTCCTGGAGCACCTCAAGGCGCTGCGCCTGCAGTTGGACCTCGGGCCGGGCGACCGCTTCTTCTGGTTCACCACCACCGGCTGGATGATGTGGAACTTCCTCATCTCCGGGCTGCTGGCCGGGGCCACCGTGGTGCTGTACGACGGCAACCCCGGCTACCCCGACCTGGGGGCGCTGTGGCGGCTGGCGGAGCAGCACCGGATCACCTACTTCGGCACCTCGGCGCCGTTCGTGCAGGCCTGCCTCAAGGCGGGGCTGCGGCCGCGGGAGCTGGCAGACCTGTCCGGGCTGCGGGCCCTCGGGTCGACCGGCTCGCCGCTGTCGGTGGAGGGCTTCCGCTGGATCGCCGAGGCGGTCGGGGAGCGGATCCAGATCTGCTCGGTCTCCGGCGGGACCGACGTCTGCACGGCCTTCCTCGGCACCGCCCCGACGGTTCCGGTCTGGCTGGGCGAGCTGTCCTGCGCCGGCCTCGGCGCCGACGTGGTCGCCTACGACCCCTGCGGGCGGGAGGTGGTCGACGAGGTCGGCGAGCTGGTGATCACCGGTCCGACGCCGTCGATGCCGGTCTCGTTCTGGAACGACCCGGACGGCAGCCGGCTGCGGGCGGCGTACTACGAGGACTACCCGGGCGTCTGGCGGCACGGGGACTGGGTGCGGCGCACCCCGCGCGGCTCCTACGTCATCTACGGCCGCAGCGACGCCACCCTCAACCGGGGCGGGGTCCGGATGGGGACGGCCGACTTCTACGCCGTGGTCGAGGGGTTCGGGGAGGTGGCCGACTCCCTGGTCGTCGACACCACCGAGCTGGCTGCCGGGCAACCGGGCGCCGCCACGGAGGGGGAGCTGCTGTGCTTCCTGGTGCTGGCCGCCGGCGCCCGGCTGGAGGACGTCGAGCCCCGGCTGCGCAAGGCACTGCGGGCGGAACTGTCCCCGCGGCACGTCCCCGACCGGTTCATCGTCATCGACGCGGTGCCGCGCACCCTGTCCGGCAAGAAGTGCGAGGTCCCGGTGAAGAAGATCCTCGCCGGGGCCGACCCGGACACGGCGGTCAGCCGGGGGGCACTGCAGAATCCGGACTCGCTGGCCGCCTTCCTCGCCCTGGCCCGCCGCCCGGCCGCCGGCTGACCCGCCCTGGGCTTGCGGCCGGGGCGGCGGCCGACGCGCCGAGGGGAGCCGGGAACCGGCCGGGGCCGCCCGGGCGGGTGAGACTCGTGAGGCGACCTCACCGACCACGACCCTGACGACGCGACACGGCAGCGGGGGCTGCCGGGACATCCCGAGGCTCCCCGATGCGCAGACTCACGCTGCTCCTGCTGACCACCACGCTCGCCGTCCCGGTGACCACCCTGCTGCCCACGGTGTCCCCGGGTGGCGCCCGCCCGGTTCCGGTGCCCGCGGCGGTGCACACCCTGCCCCTGACCGGGGTCGACGCGCGCAGCGCCCGGACCGGGGACAACGGCTCGGTGGCGGCGGCCGGGGTCCGGGAGTCGCAGCCGGCGTCGATCCCGGGCGCGGGGGAGGCCGTCGGACCGGGCGCCGCCGTCCGGCCGACTCCCGGCACCCTGCCCCCTCCCGGGGTGAGGGCGGCCGCGGCCACCCTCATCGTGCTCACCCCCCAGCTGTCCGCCTCGTCGTTCTCCACCCTCGGGGTCACCTGGGACCTGCCGGCCGCCCCGGCCCCGCGCCCGAACCCGGTGGTCGTGGTGCGCACCCACTCCGGCTCCGGCTGGTCGGACTGGAGCCCGCTGGACACCGAGGCCGGCGGGCTCACCGATCCGAGCGCCCAGGGCGTGCAGCGCGCCGGAACCGAACCCACCTGGGTCGGGCCCAGCGACGGGGTGCAGGTCAGGGTCGAGCGGGGGAACGGCCCGCCGCCGACCGGACTTCGCGCCGAGCTGATCGACCCGGGCAGTTCGGCCTACGACGGCCAGGTCGGCTCCGCGCCACCCGCGTCGGCGGCCGCCGTGGCCCAGCAACCGGTCGTCTACTCCCGGGCCTCCTGGGGGGCTGACGAGAGCAGGGTCCGCTCCGGGCCGACGCTGATGCCGGAGATCGCCGCGGCGGTGATCCACCACACCACCGACTCCACCAGCTACAGCTCCTCGCAGGTACCGGGGATGATCCGCGCCGACTACGCCTACCACCTGCGGCTGGGCTGGAGCGATCTCGGCTACAACTTCCTGGTGGACCGGTTCGGCAGGATCTGGGAGGGCCGGCGGGGCGGGATCACCGCCGCGGTCCAGGGTGCGCACGCCGGGGGGTTCAACTACCGGACCTTCGGGGTGGCCGTGATCGGCAACTACGAGCGGAGCACGCCGTCCTGGCCCGCGCTCGGCGCCCTGCAGCGGCTGCTCGCCTGGAAGCTCGACCTCGCCCACGACGACCCGCTCGGCACCACGGTGCTGGTCGCCGGCGAGTACTCGGGGGCCCGCTGGCCGGCCGGGACCTCGGTCCGGGTCCCGGTGATCATGGGGCACCGGGACGTCGACTACACCGCCTGTCCCGGCGCCAAGCTGTACCCGTGGCTGGCCCGGATCCGCAGCGGGGTGGCCTCGCTCATGCAGGCGGGGCTGTTCAACCCCTCGGCGTCGGCCGCGTCCGGGGCCTACGGGACCGCGGGCCCCACCATCACCGCCCGGACCCTGACCACCCAGTCCTGGACCCTGTCGGTCGCCGACTGCACCGGCCCGGTGTTCGCCACCCGGACCGGTTCGGTGTCCGGCCGGGGTGCGGTGTCCGCCAAGTGGGACGGCCGCCGCGGCGCCGGCTGGGCGAACCCCGGGGTGTACGACCTGCGGCTGGACAGTCGCAGCGGGTCCGGTTCGGCCAGACCCGTCACCGCGTCCTACGTGGTCACCGCGCCGCCGCCCGGCCCGGCGCCGACCGGGAACCCGGTCCAGGGCAGCGGCGGGATCGTCCCGGTGACGCCGGTCCGCCTGCTGGACAGCCGCACCGGTCCGGCGCTGGCCACCGGTCCGGGCGGCCGGGTGGACGTCGCGGTGACCGGCCGGGGCGGGATCCCCGCCGACGGGACCGCGGCCGTGGCGCTCTCGGTGACCGCGCTCTGCCCGTCGGCGGCCACCACGCTCACGG
>DASTGO010000043.1:0-8439 GCA_035719045.1 Kineosporiaceae bacterium
ACGGTCGCCGCCCTCGACGCCCTGGCCGGCACCCGGCTGGCCGGCGAGGCCGAGGCCGTCCGGGCCGCCTGGTGGGAGCTTCCCGCACGTGCCCGGGCCGGGACGCCCGGGGACGGCAGCATCCGGCTGGTCCACGGGGACTGGCACTTCGGCCAGTTGGTCGCCGACCGCACCGGCTCCTGGCGGCTGTCCGACGTGGACGACCTCGGCGTCGGTGACCCGCTGTGGGACCTCGGCCGTCCTGCCGCCTTCTGCGCGATCGGGGTGGTCACCGCGGCGGAGTTCGGGGGCTTCCTCGACGCCTACCGCGCCGCGGGCGGCTCGCTGCCGGGACCGGACCTGGCCTGGCAGGCGCTTGACGTGCCGGCCCGGGCGTACGTCGTGCAGACCGCGGCCCGCAACCTGCTGGCCGCCCACCGGACCGGCGCCGACCCGGACGAGGTCACCGCCGAACTGCTCGCGGCCTGTCTGCGGATGACGCGCGGGAGCGTGACCCGCGGGAATCATGGAACCCTCCGGCCGACACAGCGTTAGCCCCTAGGACAGCGGCTCCGGGCGGACTTCCGGTCCGGGGTCGGCCACCGTGGGCAGACGGAGACTGATCCACATGCAGGAACCCATCGGCCAGCACCTCAAGTGTCCGAAATGCCCGGGCACGATGCGGCCCTACCAGCGCAATGGCGTCCAGATCGAGCAGTGCGACTCGTGCCGGGGCATCTTCCTCGACTTCGGGGAACTGGAAGCGCTCACCCGGATGGAGGCGCAGTACGCCCAGCAGCCTCCGCAGTACCAGCAGCCCCCGCAGTACCAGCAGCCGCCGCCGCAGTACCAGCAGCCGTACCCGCCGCAGGGACCGGCCTGGGGCGGCCACGGCGGCTACCACCACGGCCACCACCGCAAGCAGGGCTGGGGCGGCCTGTTCTTCTCGTCCTGATCCGCCTGTCGGCGACCCCGCCGTCAGGATCGGCGTCAACCGGCGGTGCCGGTCCGCGACCTGCGGGCCGGCACCGCCTCAGCTCCGCAGGTCCCCGGGCGATGGGACGTCCGGCCGACACCAGGCCCGCCGACACCAGGCCCGGTCCGCACCAGGCCGGTCGGTGCGAGGCCCGGTCGGTGCGAGGCCCGGTCGGTGCGAGGCTCACCCGACCCGGGACGCCCCTGCCGCCGGGCGGGCCCGCAGGAAGGCCGGAACGTGCAGACCGGCCCGGACCGCGGCCTCGTGCACCGCTGCGGCGACCTGCGGGACGGTGTCGGCGGCGACCAGCGCGATGGCCGAGCCACCGAAGCCGCCGCCGGTCATCCGGGCCCCGAGCGCCCCCGCGGCCAGGGCGGCCTCGCAGGCGCAGTCCAGTTCGGTGCAGGACACCTCGTAGTCGTCCCGCAGCGAGGTGTGGGAGGCGTCCAGCAGCGGCCCGAGCTCGCCGGCCCGGCCCGCTCGCAGCAGGTCCGCGGCCTCGGAGACCCGCGCGATCTCGGTGACCACATGCCGGGTCCGCCGCTGCAGCACCGCTGCCAGGGCGTCGTCCCCGGTGGCGGCGGCCAGCCGGTCCAGGGCGTCGGCGAGGGCGTCAGGGGAGAGGTCGCGCAGCACGTCCACGCCGAGCAGCCCGGCCGCCCGCCCGCACTCGTCCCGGCGGCTGCCGTACTGCCCGTCCACCAGGGTGTGGTGGGCCCGTGTGTCCATCACGAGCAGTTCCAGGCCGAGGGCGGCCAGCTCGAACGGGACGGGCCGGACGGCGAAGTCCCGGCAGTCCAGCAGCAGAGCCTCCCCGGCCCGGGCCCGCAGCGACGTGGCCTGGTCCATGCCACCGGTGGGGGCGCCCGCGACCTCGTTCTCGGCGCGCACACAGGCCGCGGCCAGCCGGGCCCGTCCCTCGTCGCTGCCGCCCAGGCCCAGCCCGAGCAGCTCGTCCAGGGCGATCGCGACCGCACACTCCACCGCGGCGGAGGAGGACAGCCCCGAGCCCAGCGGCACATAGCCGTCGACGGCCAGATCGAAGCCCGGCACGTCGAAGCCGTCCTGCCGCAGCGCCCAGGCCACCCCGACGGCGTACCCGGCCCAGCCCGGCACCCGGCCCGGCCCGGCCTCGTCCAGCCGCCCGGACCAGTCCCGGCCACGGGCCTGCGCGCTGTGCACCCGGACCAGTCCGTCGTCGCGGATCCCGACCGCCGCGAAGGTGCGCTGCGGCAGTGCCAGCGGCAGGCAGAGTCCGGCGTTGTAGTCCACGTGCTCGCCGATCAGGTTGACCCGGCCCGGCGCCGCCCACACCCCGTCCGCGGTACGGCCGTGCACTGCTGCGAAGGACCGCCGGACCTTCTCGGCCGCCTCGGCGGGGTCGGCGTCCGGGTACCAGGTGACGGCCCCGGCGGCGGTGGACGTCACGAGGCCACCTCGCGCAGCCGGGCGGCGATCTGCTCCGGGCGGACGTCGTTGATCCAGGCGCCCATCCCGGACTCCGACCCGGCCAGGTACTTCAGCTTGCCGGGGGCCCGCAGCACCGAGAACAGCTGCAGGTGCAGCCGGCCGAGGGATCTCGCCGCCCCGACCGGTGCCTGGTGCCAGCCGGCGATGTACGGCAGCGCGGGGACGCCCTCGTAGTACCGGTCGGCGCGGCGCAGCAGCTCCAGGTACACCTGGGCCAGCTCGTCCCGCTCGGCGTCGTCCAGGGCGGCCAGGTCGGGGACGTCCCGGTGCGGCGCCAGGTGGACCTCGACCGGCCAGCGGGCGGCGGCGGGGACGTAGGCGGTCCAGCGCTCCCCGGACAGCACGACCCGGGTGCCGGCCCGGCGTTCGGTCTCCAGCACGTCGGCCAGCAGGTTGCCGCCGGTGCGCTCCCGGTGCGCGGCCGCCTGACGCAGCAGGGCCGCGGTCCGCGGGGTGACGAACGGGTAGGCGTAGATCTGCCCGTGCGGGTGGTGCAGGGTGACGCCGATCTCCTGCCCGCGGTTCTCGAAGCAGAACACCTGCGCCACGCCCTCGACCTCGGACAGCTCCCGGGTCCGGTCCGCCCAGGCCTCGACGACCGTGCGCACCCGCTCCACCGGCAGGGAGGCGAACGAGGCGGTGTGGTCGGAGGTGAAGCAGACGACCTCGCAGCGGCCCACCCCCGGGCGCTGCGGCCACAGTCCCTCCTCGTCGACCAGGGCCGGGACGGGTTCGGCGCGCGAGGTCAGGGACGGGAACCGGTTCTCGAACACGGCGACGTCGTAGTCGGGCGACGGGATCTCGGTGGGCGCGCGGTCCGGCCGGGTCGGGCACAGCGGGCACTCGTCGGCGGGCGGCAGGAAGGTGCGCTGGTTGCGGTGCGACGCGATGGCCACCCACTCCCCGGTGAGCACGTCGTACCGCAGCGTGGAGCCGCCCTCGGCCGGTGGCAGGGGCCGGGTGTCCGTGACCTCGCGGCTCGCCTGTCCGGTGACGTAGGCCGGGGAGTCGTCGAAGTAGAGGATCTCCCGGCCGTCGGCGAGGCGGCCGCTGGTCCGGCGTACCCGTCCTGCCGCCAGCCGTGCGCTCATTCTGCTGTTCCCTCGCTCGTGTCGTCGTTGGTGTCGTCGTTGGTGTCGTCGTCGATCTCGACGCCGCCGTCGGTGTGTCCGCCGGGCTCGGCCAGGACGAGCCGCCCCACCCGTGAGGCCAGCAGCCGCCGCGCCTCCGGGTCCAGCCCGGGATCGGTGACCAGGACGTCGATGTCGTCCAGCCGGGCCATCGAGCTCAGCCCGACGACGCCCCACTTGGTGCTGTCCATGACGACGACGACCTGGCGGGCGGCGGCGATCAACGCCCGGTTGGTCTCCGCCTCCTCCAGGTTGGGTGTCGTGCAGCCGGCCCGTTCGTCGAGGCCGTGGACGCCGAGGAACAGCCAGTCCGCGTGCAGGCTGCGCAGGGCCGCCACCGCGACCGGCCCGACCAGGGCGTCCGAGGGGGTGCGCACCCCGCCGGTGAGGATCACGGTGCGGTCCTCGCGGGGCGCCGCGTGGAACACCTCCCCGACCGGGACCGAGTTCGTGATCACGGTCAGCTGCGGGACCCGCAGCAGCTGGTGGGCCACCGCGTAGGTGGTGGTCCCGGCGGACAGCGCCACGCTGTCCCCGGGGGCGACCAGGCGGGCGGCCGCGCTGGCGATGCCCCGCTTCTGCGCGGTCTGCAGCCCGGACTTCACCGCGAAGCCCGGCTCGTCGGCACTGCGCCCGGACACCGAGGTCACCCCGCCGTGCACCCGCGCCACCAGCCCCTTGCGGGCCAGCACCGCGATGTCCCGGCGGATGGTCATGTCGGAGACGCCGAGCAGTTCGACCAGGTCCGTCACCCGGACCCCGCCGGTGGCGCGGACCTCCCCCAGGATCCGCTCCTGCCGTTGGCGGGCCAGCATCAGCCCTGCTCCCGGACCACGGCGCAGCCGCCCGCGGGCAGGGTGAGCCGCCCCTGGCAGGCCGTCTCGGACACCAGGTCGAACCCCTGGGCGGGGACCGTCACCTGCTCGCCGGTGTGGTTCAGCACGAACAGGAAGGATCTGCCGTCCCCGCTGCGCCGGGTGACCTCGACCCCGGGCGGGACCGGTACGGCGGGTGCCACCCCGGCGCGCGCCGCGATCGCCCCGAGCAGTCCGGACAGCGTCGCCTCGTCCACGCTGGTGCCGAGGTACCAGGCCTCGCCGGCCCCGACCTCCCGGACCGTCACCGCGGGGTGGCCGGCCGTCGGGCCGTCGAGGTACCGGGCGACCGCGCGGGCCCCGGTGAGGTGGGTGAGCTCGGTCCACACCGTGCCGGTGGCGCCGGAGTGCGGGACCGGTGAGCCCGCGTCGACCAGGCCGTCCGCCGACTCCCCGGCAAGCCGGACGGTCTGCCCCGCCGCCAGCGGGAAGAACTCCTCGGTGCGGATCCCGAGCAGGTCAGCGAAGGCTCCCGGGTAGCCGCCGGGCCGGATGTGGTCGAACTCGTCGACGATCCCGGAGAAGTACGTGACGACCAGCCGGCCGCCGCCCTCGACGAAGGCCCGCAGCGATGCGACCGTCGCTTCGTCCACCAGGTACAGGGTCGGGACGATCACCAGCTTGTACCGGGACAGGTCGGCTCCGGGCCGGATCCCGTCCAGGGTGATCCCGTGCGACCACAGCGCCCGGTGGGTGGCCAGTGCCTGGTCGCCGTAGCGCACCAGTTCGGAGGGGTGGCTGTCGAGGTCGGTGGCCCACCAGGCGTTCCAGTCGAACAGGAAGCCGGCCTGCGCCTCGACCCGGGTGCCCGCCACGTCCGCGGCCCGCTTGAGGACCTGGCCGAGCCGGCTCACCTCGCGGAACACCTTGGTGTCGGTGCCGGCATGCGGGAGCAGGGCGCTGTGGAACTTCTCCGCGCCGGCCTTCGCGGCCCGCCACTGGAAGAACCCGACGGCGTCCGCGCCCCGGGCCACGTGGGCGAGGCTGTTGCGCAGCAGTTGGCCGGGCACCTTCGCGTAGTTCACCGGCTGCCAGTTCACCGCGCTGGTGGAGTGCTCCATCAGCCACCAGGGTCCGCCGCCGGCCAGCCCGCGGGTCAGGTCCCCCGCCCAGGACAGCTCATGGGCGGGGTCCGCCAGCCGCCCGTCGAGGTAGTGGTCGGTGGACACCACGTCCAGCTCCGGGGCCCAGGACCAGTAGTCCATGCCCCGGACGTGGCTCATCACCATGAAGTTGGTGGTGACCGGCACGTCCGGGGTGATCGTGCGCAACACGTCCCGCTCGGCGCGGTAGTAGTCCAGTAGTTCGTCGGAGCTGAACCGGGCGAAGTCCAGCTGCTGGGTCGGGTTCGCGATCGCCGTCACCTGGCGCGGCGGCCAGATCTCCTCGACGTCGCCGTAGCGCTGGCTCCAGAACGTGGTGCCCCAAGCGTCGTTCACCGCCGCGAGGCTGCCGTAGCGGTCCATGAGCCAGCGGCGGAACGCGGCCGCGGAGACGTCGCAGTAGCAGTGCACGTTGTGGCAGCCCAGCTCGTTCGACACATGCCACATCTTCAGCGCCGGGTGCCCCGCGTACCGGGTGGCCAGCTGCCCGACCAGGGTCAGCGCCTTCTCCCGGAACACCGGTGAGCTCGGGCACCAGGCCTGCCGCCCGCCGGGCCACAGCCGGTTGCCGGCCCGGTCCACCGGCAGGGTCTGCGGGTAGGCCCGGGACAACCACGGTGGCGGGGAGGCGGTCGCGGTGGCCAGGTCGGCCGCGATGTCACCCTCGGCCAGCAGGTCCATCACCTGGTCCAGCCAGCCGAACTCGTACCGGCCCTCCTGCGGTTCCAGCAGTGCCCAGGAGAACACGCCGACGGTGGCGAAGGTGACCCCCGCCTCCCGCATCAGCCGCAGGTCCTCGGCCCAGACCTCCTGCGGCCACTGCTCCGGGTTGTAGTCACCGCCCAGGGCGATCCCCGGTACGGGCCACCTCCGGCGGCCGGTGGCGGGAGGTGGCGATGCGGGCGGGTCGATGGACACATCCGAAGCGTGGCCCTCGAGGTCTAGTGAAGTCAACAGAACCGAACGATGGGAGCGAACGAATCATCTGGAGTGAACTGCCATGGGACACCTGCCGGCACTCGGTGCCAGCTCGGTGGCACTCCGGGTCGGGACGGCTGTCACCGGTCCCGGCCGAGCCTGTGAACGCCCGGCAAATCGCCTGGAAGAGGTGCATAAAGGCCGCCTTCGTGACTGCCGCTGAGGTGTGGTCGGCTCACGTGCCGTGCCGGCTCGGCCACAGTTGGATCACAAAGGACAAGGGAGCCTTGACTTGCGAACGGCGGGCCGTATCTTGGCACGAGATGTGAGGTCATGTTGAGTTCTGTTCGTCCTCTGGTAGCTTCCGGGCCTCGCCCCGGAGCTTTCCGGCAGGGCCCGAGTCCGTCCCGCTCTCCGCGCTCAACCCGTGTCGAAGGAGACCACCGATGACCCGTCCGCAGTCCGAGGCCGAGTACCTCGCCCGCCTGGTGCCCCCGTCGGCCGCTGCCACCCCGTTCGCGCGGCGTTCCCTGATCAAGGGGGCCCTGGGTGCGGGGGCGATCGCGGCCACCCCCGCCCTGCTGGCGGCCTGCGGTTCCAGCTCCAGCCCCTCTGGCGGCTCCAGCAGTTCCGGTGGCGCGGCCAGCGGCACCCTGACGATCGGCTCCAACTACTCCGACGCCACCCCCAAGGCGGCCTTCCAGGCTGTCGTGGACGCCTTCAAGGCGAAGAACGGCGGGGTGACCCCCAAGGTCAACACCGTCGACCACAACACCTTCCAGGAAGGCATCAACAACTACCTGCAGGGCAAGCCGGACGACGTCTTCGCCTGGTTCGCCGGCTACCGGATGCGGTTCTTCGCCTCGCAGGGCCTGGCCGGGGACCTCAGTGACGTGTGGGCCAAGATGAGCGGGCTTTCGGACGCCTTCAAGAGCGCCTCCACCGGTGACGACGGCAAGCAGTACTTCGTCCCGATGTACAACTACCCGTGGGCGGTCTTCTACCGGCCCTCACTGTTCCAGGAGAAGGGTTACACCGTCCCGAAGACCCTGGACGACCTGGTCAAGCTCTGCCAGCAGATGAAGAAGGACGGCCTGGACCCGATCGCCTTCGCCGACAAGGACGGCTGGCCGGCGATGGGCACCTTCGACATCCTCAACATGCGGATCAACGGCTACCAGTTCCACATCGACCTGATGGCCGGCAAGAAGTCCTGGAACGGCCCCGAGGTCAAGAAGGTCTTCGACACCTGGACCAGCCTGCTGCCCTACCACCAGACCGCGTCCCTGGGCCGGACCTGGCAGGAGGCCGCGCAGAGCCTGCAGCAGAAGAAGTCCGGCATGTACCTGCTCGGCTCCTTCGTCGCCGAGCAGGTGGACAACGGCAAGGACCTCGACTTCTTCACCTTCCCGCAGATCGACTCGACGATCGGCGCCGACGCGATCGACGCCCCGATCGACGGCATGATGATGGCGAAGAAGCCGAAGAACGAGGCCGCGGCCAAGGCATTCCTCACGTTCCTCGGAAGCCCCGAGGCCGAGGACGCCTACGGCAAGATCGACCCCGGCAAGGTCAAGGCGAACTCGAAGGCCGACACGACCAGCTACAACGAGCTGCAGAAGAAGTGCGCGGCCCTGATCGGCTCCGCGAAGAACATCGCGCAGTTCCTCGACCGCGACACCCGTCCGGACTTCGCCTCCACGGTGATGATCCCGTCGCTGCAGAAGTTCATCCAGGACCCGACCCAGGTGTCCTCGATCCTCTCCGACATCGAGAGCCAGAAGAAGGCGATCTTCACGTCCTGACGCCCGTCAGGCCGGCGGGGGCACCACCCGTACCCCCGCCGGCCCGCGGTCGGCCGGTGGCCCCCCGCCGGGCCGAAACCCCTACCCCGTCGGGCGTTGACGGGTCCTGGTGCGGCCGCAGCCCGTGGGAGGCCGGTGCCGCCACCCACCCGGCAACGGTGAGGAGAGGTTCATGGCAGGTTC
>DASTGO010000044.1:0-19317 GCA_035719045.1 Kineosporiaceae bacterium
CGCAACGAGGTGCACGACCTCCCGCCCGTGGCCGGCCGGTTGCCGTACTGCCCCCGGTTGCCGTACTGCCCCCGGTTGGACGCCGGACCCCGGGCGGCTGCAGGGCTCACGCCCGGGATCCGGTGGCTCAGTAGCGGTAGCCGCTGTGCTTCTCGCCGTGGCAGACCAGGGTGCAGGTCCCCCCGCCGGTCGCGCCCTGGGTCCACGACAGCACGCTGCCGTTGGGCGTGATGTTCGGCGCGAAGTTCACCAGCCGGCTGCCGGTGTTCGTCTGTGTGCCGTAGGTGGACGTGTTCCCGTGGATCCGGAAGTGGCATTCGGCGCACAGGGCGTTCCCCGCACCTGCTCCCGGGGTGTCGATGCTGGTCCCGGTGCCCGCACCCTGGCCGCTGATCCCGGTGACATGCATCCGGTGCAGGCGGAAGTTCGTTGCGGTCGTGGTCGAACCCGTGAACGGGGCCTCGGCGTGGCAGGTGTAGCAGAGGGCGAAGTCGGCCGCCGCGTAGGCCTCCCGCGAGGCCTTGAGCACCTGGTCCCGGTAGGGCCGCACGAGGATCCCCTGGTTCACCGAGGCGTGCGGGGACAGGTCGTCGCCGGCGCCGACGGTGCTCGCGGTGGGCTGGTTGCCGGCGTGGCAGTTGGTGCACCGGACCGTACTGCCGACGCTGAAGTTCCACAGCTTGTACGGCGAGGTGCCGGACAGGCTGCCCGCCATCGCGGTGGTGGCGTTCCTGCCGGGCGCCTCCACCGGGTGGAAGGAGGCGTTGGCGGGGTTGAACTCCACGCCCTTGTCCAGTTCGTACCGGGACGGGGTCAGCCCGGTCGTCGGCGGCAGGACGGTGAAGCCGGAGTGGCACTTGAAGCAGAGCTGGTACTCCAGGGTCACCGGGGCCGCGGCGCTTCCGTCCAGGAAGCTGTACGTGGGCGAGGTTCCCGCGGCACCGTTCACCACGGACACCCCCGACGCTCCCGCCAGCCGCCCGGACAGGGTCCAGCCGCCGGTGGTCTGCGCGGCGGGCGTGGATCCGCTGGCCCGGTGCGAGTCGTGACAGTCACCGCAGGCGGCATGCCGGTTGCTCACCCCGCCGAACTCGTTCTCCGATCCCAGGGTGTGGGTCGTCGCCCCCGGGGCGTCATGCGTGTACCAGGCGCCACCGGCGGCCGCATTGGCCGGCAGCGACGGGTCGGCGTACTGCGCCTGCACGTTCTGCGGCGCCCCGGTTCCGTCGTGGCACATGAAGCACAGGGTGGACTGGGCGCCCGGCTTGAGCACGAGGTTCGGTGCCGCGGCGGTGTGCGCCTTGTGGCAGGAGGCACAGGCATCGGAGGCCATCCCGTAGGGCCCGTGCGTCCCGGACGTGCCGGCCGACAGCGCGGCCGCGGGGACGACCAGGGGCAGCGTGGTCCTGGTGACGGCCAGCGCCTGCACGACGCCGACGGAGCCGCCGGCCCCCGCCACCGGCCCCGTTCCCGCTGACGGCAATACCGCCACGGCCGGCGCGATCCCGAGGGCGGCGGCCCGCGCGGTGATGGACGCCACGACCGGGGTGGGCCGCGTCGCCGGACCGACCGGAACGCCCTCCCGCTGCCCGGGGCTGAGCCGGTCCCCGGCGGGCGCAGCGGTCCGCAGGGTGGCGACACCGGCACCCGGAAGCAGGTTGCCGCCGTCGGTGAGCCGGAACTGGTACTCGGTCAGGGCCGGTGCGTCGTCGCTGATCCGGACGGTGAACTCCTCCTCGGTCACCGCACCGGCGGGCAGGGTGGCGGCGGCGTCGGGGTTCCTGCTCAGGCTGTGGTGCCCGGCGACGGCCGCCGAGGCGGTGACATCGGTCAGGCGCAGGCCGGACGGGGCGAGGGTTTCCTCCTCCGGTCCCTGCTCGGTACCGGTCCGGCCGGGGACGGGCCGCCATTCCCGGTCCAGGTGCACGGCGATCCCGGGCTCCGGCTGGGTCGGCACCGGCGCGAAACTCCCGCCGGGCAGGGCGCGGAACTCCAGTTGCGGGGTGAGCGTGACGGCGGCGGCAGTGCCGTTGGCCACCTGGAACCGCACCCGCACGGCGGCCAGCGGTGCCACCGCATCCATCCCGGTGTCCGCGGGCAGGTAGGCGGGAGTGGTGCTCACGGCCGGGGCCTGGCCGAGCATGGTGTGCCCGACCGAGACGATCCCGGGAACGGTCACCGAGGCGGTGCCGCCGGGCGTGACCGCGGGGCCGGGACTCGGGCTCGGGCTGCTCGCAGACCCGTCCGCGGAGGCACCGGCGGATCCCGTGGTGGACGGGCTCGACGCCGGGTCGGTCGACGAGGACGGGCTGGAGGCGCTGGGAACGGTGGTCGGCAGGGCGGTCGGGTCCAGGGTCACCGTCGTCGTGGGACTCACCGGATCCGTTGTGGGGGAAGCAGTTCCGGAGGCAGTGGCGGGATCGGTGACGGTGGCGGGGTCGGTGACGGTGGCTGCCGCGAGGGCGGTCGCGGGACCGCTGCGCCACGGCGCGAAGCCGAGGACGGTGCAGGTCCCCAGCAGCACCGCGACAGCCCACGGACCACCACGGCCCGCGGATCTCCGGCTCTTGCTCGTCATCACGGCTCCCTCGCAACCGGTGAACTGAGGGCGGGCCCGTGAGGCGTGCAGCCCCACGGGCCCGCGATCAGCGTGTTACTTGCTGTGGCACATCACGCATGTGCCACGGCTGTCGACCCGCAGCAGCTTGCTGTCGGTCCCCCCCGCGACTCCGTCGGGGAAGGCGACCTGCTGCGAGTTCGGGCCCATGGACGCGTTCGAACCGTGTGCCACGTGGCACGTGATGCAGTTCGGCTTGTCCGTGGCGCCCGCGTCGCTGCGGTGCTGGTAGGTGAACATCGGGTCGGTCCCGGTGCCCGTCGAGGACGCTCGCGCGTTCTGGTACGACCCCGTGGGAGCCAGGTACCGGGTGTGGCACTGGGTGCACCACCCGGCGATGTTCGCGGTGAACGCGGTGCCCATGACGGGCTTGCCCGTCCGGTCCACCAGCGGCACGCCGTTCATGTCCTTCCCCTGGATCGCGGGAAGGCTCAGGTCGTCCGACGTCCAGTAGTTGGCCGTCGTGTAGACCTTGGTCGTGGTCGTGTCCGGGATCGTGACCCCGGTCGAGCCGGTGGCCACGGCCGCTTCCTGCGGGATGGGCCGCAGGATCCGGTAGTTCCCGTTGCCGTGCGGGTCGTGGCACGATCCGCACCGCAGCGAGACCTGGTTGCCCACAGTGCCGGTGGCACCGCCGCCCCACGCCGTCACCAGAGTGCCGTCGACACTGTGGCTGGACGTGGTGGTGGCCGAGGTGGCGAGGGTCGGGACGGTCTTGGTCGCGGGCGTGGTGCCCACGGCCGCCGTCCGCTTCGCGTTGGCCGAGTCGATCGCGGCCTTCACGAAGCCACCGCCACGCAGTCCGGACCAGCCGGACGTGCTGGCGGTGTCGACACCCTGCCCGTTGTAGACGTCGGTGTTCGACCCGGGCGCACCCGCGCCGTGACACGAGTAGCACAGGTCCGGCTGTGCCTGCTTCAGCAGGTACGAGGCCTGTGCCGTGTGAGCCCGGTGGCAGCTCGCGCAGTTGTCTGCGGCGAAGTTTCCACCGGCCAGGTTGCTGCTCGACACTTGCGGCCTGTGCGGACCGTTGTCCGCCCATGCCGGGCCGGAACCCACCGCGAACATCGCGAGCGAGATTCCGACCACGTAGGCCAACTTGCGCACCGACCTCACCTCCTTTCCTTTCGTTCGTGCTGAACGCGTACTGCCCTGCGCGTCGAGTCCCTACGGACTCGCCTGCCTCACCTCCTCCACCGTCCGGTCAGTAGCTCCACACCTGGAGCCGGTTGTTCTCCCGGTCGGTGATGTAGAGGCGGGCCCGGGAGTCGGCCGCCACCCCGTTCGGGTACTCGAAGGCACCGTCGCCGGTTCCTTCGGTCCCGAACGAAGCCATGTACTGCGGAGTACCGGTCACCGCGTCCGCGATCTTGTAGATCCGGACCGCATGGTTGGCCAGGTCCACCACGTAGAGCCGGTTGCTGTCGTCCACCGCGACGCCGCGGGGGATGCCGAGGGCGGTGTCCCCGGACTCGCTCACCAACCGTCCGCCCGGCTTGCCGTCACGGTCGAACATGAGCACCCGCGAGTTGTTGCTGTCCGCGACGCTGACCACGCCCCGGGAGTCCACCGCGACCCCGTTGGGGAAGGTGAGCCCCGCGCTCTCGCCGACCGACCGTTCCAGCGCCCCGTCGGGGGTGAGGACCAGGAGGCGGTGCGCCCCCGTGGACCGGACGTCGGTCACGTAGAGCCGGCCGTAGCTGTCGAACGCCACTCCCAGAGGTGCCCACTGCGCACCCAGGTCGCCCTTCGGCCGGAAGGTCCGGCGGTAGGCACCGTCCCGGCCGTAGACATAGATCGCGGCGGTCGTCCGGTCACTGACGTACACGTCCTGGGTCCTCGGGTTCACCGCGATGTACACCGGGGCGTGGTTGGTGCCGGAGTCCGCCGGGGGCTTGAGCGTGCCCTTGGCCGCACCGGTCCGGTCGAACACCTTGACCACGCGGTCGCCGGTGCTCTCGCTGACGTAGATCCGGTCACCGTCCGGGCTGACCGCCACCCCGAGCGGCTTGTTCACCCCGTAGACGCTGAACAGGTAGTGCGGCGGCTGACCGTTCTGCCCCAGCCCGGGCAGCTGGGACAGCGGCTTGCCGGTCCGCAGGTACCAGGTCGTCAGCGCCACCAGCAGGGCGATCAAGGTGATCGCCACACTGAGCACGACGATCCGGCGGCGGCGGCCCTCGGGCTGCGGTTCCGGCTGCTCGACGGCCGGTTCGGTGAAGATCTCCTCGATGGCCATGGTCAGCTCCCTGTCACGCTCGAGCCCGCCGCGCCGGCGGCCTGGCCGGCCGGGGTGGTCGGGGCGATCCCGAGCCGGGACAGGGTCTGGATCGCCGTGGGGTTGGTCGGGTCGGCGGTGATGGCCTTGCGGTACCAGCTGATCGCTTCGTCGGTCCTCCCGCCGGTCTCGGCGATGGTGCCGAGACCGAGCTCCGCGTCGACCGCGGCCGGACCCGAGACGAGCTTCTGCAGCCGCTGCTGGGCCTGGCCGGTCCGCTTCTGGCAGAAGTCGACCATCGCGCCGGCGTACTCGACCTCCTCCGGCTTGTTCAGCTTCTGGAAGGCCTTGCCGAGCTCGACGTAGGGGTCGCACCAGCCGGTCGGCACGAACATCAGCGCCCGCCGCAGCGAGATCACGCCCTGCTGGGCCTGTCCGGCAAGGATCTGGGCACTGCCCAGCACGTACCAGGCGTCGGAGTCGGTCGGCTCGATCTTCAACGACGCCTGCGCCTCGGTGATCGCCTCCTGGGCCTTGCCCTGCTTGGAGTCGATCAGGGCGAGGAAGTAGTGCGCCTCCTGCAGTTGCGGGTCGGCTCCGGCGAACTCACCCTTGACCGACATCCCGGTGACCTTCCGGTACAGCGCGGAGGCCCCGGAGAGGTCGTCCTTCCCCAGCAGCACGGACGCCTTGCCCAGCAGGGCGGCCCGGCTGTCCGGCACCGCCTTGAGGATCTCGTCGTACTGCGAGACGGCATCCCCCGGCCGCTTGGCCGCCTGGTACGCCTGCGCCAGAGCCAGCCGGGCGGAGAGGTTGTTCGGCTTCGCCCGCACCTGCTGCTCGGCGGCGCTCACCTGACGCTGGACCAGCGTCGGCCCGCCGTCGGTGCGCTGACCGAAGTAGTACGTCGTCCCGAAGGCGACCGATCCCAGGACCAGCACGCCCACCGCGACACGCACGGCGATCCGCAGGGCACGGTCGGACGGTGGACGCTTCCCGCGGTTCGGCGTCATTCTGAGCACCTGACTCTCCTCGACGCTGCCAGCCGACGTACCTGCCGGCGACACTCATCCTGGGCTCGGGGCTGCGGTCATCCCATCCGCCGACGGGTAGATTTCAGGTACAGGCGGGATGGGTCAGGGAATGCGCCGTGCGCCGGAGCTGCGGCGTGGAGCAAGTGCCCGGCGAACCGCCTCGATCACCTCGGCACTGCCGGAAGGCCTGCCGGGCAACGGATCCCCGCTGCTACCGGCCGCGGCGAGCTCGATCACGCAGGCTCCCGGGGCGGCAACCGTGAGGTCCAGATCCGCCAGTACCGATCCACGCTCCACGATGACCACCCGCGGTGTGACGGCGAGCACTGCCGCCAGTGCCTCCGGGTCCTCACCCGCGACGGCCACCACCCGCGCACCGGTCGCCACCCGGATCAGCCGCGCAACCCCCTCGCCCAGCAAGGGGTGCTCATACACCACGGCAACACACCGCGACCTCGCACGGTTCGCCCTCGGTGCCGTCATCGCCGGCCGGATCGCAGACACTCTCCGACCATGCCCTGCAGGCCTTCTCGCGCACCATCCCCCGGCGGGCACAGTCCGTGCACGGGAACAGGCGGGACGGGATGTACCCTGTGGCGCAGGTCACCATACCTACTGGCAGAGAGACCCACGTCACACAGCCTCCGCGAGGTCCGGGCCCGGGTACCCGCCTCGCACCGGCGCGACCTCGGGCACGCCGATGACGCCAGACCCGTTGCGTGGCAACGATCCCCGGCAGCCGTCACCATCAGGGCAGCCGTCAACGGCGGCGGCCATGGAGGGCCGCCGCCGACCGAGCCCGGCGCGGAGTGCCTTGGAGCGACCGGCAAAGTGCTGGTCGCTCTCAGCGCGGCGGGACGGGCCCGCCCTGACCCTGGCGCACGATGTACGCCGCGGCCTGGATCCGGTTGGTCAGGTGCAGCTTCTCCAGGGCGTTGTGCACATGGTTCTTCACCGTGCCCTCGGTGATGACCAGCCGGCGGGCGATCTCCTTGTTGCTCATGCCCTGCGCCACCAGTTGCATGATCTCCAGCTCGCGGCGGGTGAGCACCGGCTCCTCCTGCTTGGGGGCAGCCACCACCGCGGACCCGCCACCACCGCGCCGGATCTCCGCCAGCAGCGGGCCGGCGACTCCGGGCGAGATCGGGGTCTGGTCGCGCATCACCGAGCGGATCATGTCGTACAGCTGCTCCGGACGCAGATCCTTGAGCAGGTAGCCGTGCGCGCCGTACCGGATGGCGTCGAACAGGTGGTCGGTGTCCAGGGAGACCGTCAGCATGACCACCTTGACGGCGGGCAGCTGTTCGCGGATCAGCCGGGTCGCCTCCAGCCCGTCCATCACGGGCATCTCGACGTCCATGACGATCAGGTCGACGGGTAGTTCATGGGCCTTCTCGACGGCGGCCAGGCCGTTGTCCGCCTCGCCGATGACGGTGAGGTCGTCCTGCTCCTCGATGAGGGTGGCGATGGCCGTGCGGAACAGCGGCTGGTCGTCGACGACGAGGATCCGGGTCGGGCGGGCGGTCGGCATCAGGCACCTCGTGTTCCGGCGCCCCGCAGGGCGACAACCTGGGGGGGTGGACTGCTCTGGACCAGCGCGGCGGGGACGTCGATCTGCAGACGTGTCCCGCGCCCGGGCCCGGTGTCGATGGCCAGGCTCCCCCCGATCAGCCGGACCCGCTCCTGCATCGAGGACAGTCCGAAGCCGAAGCCGTCACGGCCGACGGGAACGGCGGCGAGGTCGAATCCCGCGCCGTCGTCCTGCACCGCGAACCGGACCGCACGGTCGGTCTGCTCGACCCGGACGGTGGCCCGCTGCGCGCCCGAGTGCTTGCGCACGTTGGTCAGCGCCTCCTGGATGATCCGGATGACCTGGACCTCGCACCGGGGAGCCAGCACCAGGTCCTCGTCGGTAGGACCCTCCAGCGAGGTCTCGATCCCGCACTGCCGGCTGAACGCCTGCAGGTACGCCTCCAGGCTGTCGAGCAGGTTGCGGTCGGGCCGCGCGGACTGCCCGAGGCCGAGGATCGCCTCCCGGACGTCCCGGTAGGCCTCGTGGCAGATCCCGGCGAGCTCCCCCAGTTCGGTGTCGACCGGGCGGCTGGCCCGCACATCCGCCTTGCCGCGCAGGGCCTGCAGCCGCAGATGGGTGACCCCGAGCACCTGGGCCAGGCTGTCGTGCAGCTCTCGCGCGATCCGCTCCCGCTCGGCGACGATCGCGCCCTGGCGCTCGTTCTCCCGCATCCGGGCACCGGCCAGCGCGATGGTGATCAGCTCGGCGAGGGTGACCAGGAACCGGCGGTCCCGCTCGCTGAAGGGCTTGCCGGAGCTGCGGTACACCGACAGCTCACCCGACGCGCTCCCGGGGGACCCGATCGGCACCCCGAGCACCGCCGTCAGGTCGTCCGACCCGCAGGCGCACTCGCTGCGGCCACCGGGGACCAGACCCTCCGGGGTGACACACAGCAGCCCCTCGACACGGAGCGGGCGGCCGCCGGGACCGTTCTCCGACAGCCCGTCCACCAGGAGGATCCGGGAGGCGGTCTCGTCGAGGCTGAGTACGGCGTCATGTCCGTGCAACAGGTCCCGGGCGTCCCGGACGACGGTCCGCAGGGTGGCCGCCAGGGAACGCTGACCCGAGATCCGCAGCAGGACCTCGTACATCGCGTGACCTTCCTCCTGGCCGCGCTGGAGGTCCGCCACGAGCTGGGCCCGCTGGATGGCGTAGGCCATCTGCTGGGCGATGGTCTGCAGGGTGTCGGCGGTCAGCCCGTCGGGCCGGTCCTGGCCGGCGGGCAGCTGCAGCCGGAGCATCCCGACCGAGGTGGTCCCGGCGGTGAGCGCCACGTCGAGCACCGCTCCGGCTCCGGCCGGATGGGCGTCGTCGGGATGTACCTCCACCCGGACCCGGTCCTGGCCGGGGATGCTGATCGAGGCGCTCAGCGCACCGCTGGACATCAGCACGCTGCCCAGGGCCCGGTCGATGATCCGTTCCACCGACAGGTCGTCCCGGACTGCGGTCGACACGGCGTTCACCGCGGACAGCTGCCGGTTCTGCCGCAGCACCTGGGCCTGGGTGCGGTCGATGAAGAAGAACATCGCCGAGGCGAAGGCCACCACACAGATGATCGTGAACAGGGCGAGCACGACGTGGCCGCCCATCTCGCCCGGGTTGTTCTCGGTGGTCATGTCGCCCTCGACCACGACGAACCGGATCACCTCGAGGACGAGGACGAAGGTGATCGGCAGCACAACCCCGACCACCTTGAGGGCATGCAGGCTCACCCAGGGTTGCCACACACTCCACACAGGCCGGACGACGGGTGCCGATCCCGCCACCGTCACATCTGCGCGTTCTCGCACTGCGTACATCGCCGCCCTCCTTCCTTGTCGTGACAATCCACACAGGGTGACCCACCTGCACGCGGAGTCTAAGATCCGGCCGTAGAGGGCCATGGGGGACGCTGGTCCCGCCCCGGTTCATCGGTAAACCACTTTCGGCTGAAAGGCGGAGGGCGCCCCGACACCGCCCGAGCCGATGCCCCGGCCGCAGGTCATGACGCAAACCTGTCCTTGTCTTAACCCAGCCTCCGCGCCCGGCCGGGCAGGGTGGACCCGCTGATCCACGCGGAGGTCCCCGAGAATGCCCCCGAGCAACGTCGTCGTCGTACTCCCCGCCTACAACGCCGAGCGCACCCTGGCCCGCGCCGTGGCGGCCATCCCGGCCCGCTACCGGGCACACCTGATCCTCGTCGACGACGCCAGCTCCGACAGCACCTACCGGCGCAGCGTCGAGCTCGGCCTGACCTCGATCCGGCATGACCGCAACCGCGGCTACGGCGGCAACCAGAAGACCTGCTACGGCGCCGCCCTGGACTCCGGCGCGGACATCGTGGTCATGCTCCATCCGGACGGCCAGTACGACGCCCGGATGATCGACGCCCTGACCCTGCCGATCCGGCTCGGAATCTGCGACATCGTGCTCGGCAACCGGATCCGGTCCCGACGGGAGACCCTGCAGGGCGGGATGCCGCGCCGCAAGTACCTCGCCAACCGGCTGCTCACCGGCCTGGAGAACGTGCTGCTCGGGCAGAACCTCGGGGAGTTCCACAGCGGGATGAGGGCCTACTCCGCGCAGGCGCTGCGGGCCCTGCCGGTCGAGTCGTTCAGCGACGACTTCTCCTTCGACTCCCAACTGCTGGTCTCGGCGGCGTACTTCCGGATGCGGATCGGGGACGTTCCCGTGCCCACGATCTACACCGAGGACAGCTCGCAGATCGGGATGGCCGACAGCACCTCCTACGCACTGAAGACGCTGCTGGCGGTGGGCCGGTACCTGCTGCAACGGGCCGGGCTGAGGTCCTACCCGATGTTCCGGCCGGCCGCTCCCCTGCCGCAGCAGCAGCCGGCCCCGGCCGGTGACCGCCCGGACGACCTGCTGCCCGCCGGGCGGCGCGCCAGCTGACCCTCACCGCACCGACCCTCACCGGACCGCCCCCGGCGGACCGACCCCGCGGTGCACCCCGGCTCAACCCGCCGGGCGCAGGTCGTAGCGGCAGACCTGGAGCCCGACGAACGCCCGGCACTCCCCACCGGCGGACAGACCCCCGAGGGTCTGGGCGATCGTGGCGTCATGGTCCGGGCTCTGCTCGTAGACGATCCAGGCGTGCCGGTGACCCCTCACCAATGGGGCGAGCCCGGCCAGATCCGTGGGGGTCGGCAGGGTCGCGAACTCGTCACTGCCCAGCGGGAAGGCCTTGGCGACCAGGTCGCTGCGCCGGGTGTACACCTCGTAGCCGTTCTGCCTGCCGTACCCGGCGTTGAACAGCACCAGGTCGCCCGGCGCGGCGCCGCCGTCGACGAAGGCCGTCGCCTCCCGCCACTGCTCCTTGGTGACGTCCCGGTAGTAGTGCAGCCACTCCGGGGTGGCCACGGCCAGGGCGGCCACCAGGGCGACAGCGGGCAGCACCCGCCCGGGCAGGCGACGGGCCCCCAGGGCAGCCAGGGCGAGCAGGGCCGTGCAGGAGGCGATCAGGTACTTCTGGCCGAACACCGGGGACACCACGACCGAGTAGCCGAACGCCAACACCACCGGCACGACGGCCACCGACCACAGCAGCAGGTACCCCCGGTCGTCGGCGGTCAGCCCGGCACGGGCCCACAGCCGGCCCGGCAGTCCGCGGCGGGACGGCAGCCCGGCCAGCACCAGCAGCCCGAGCGCCGCCAGGCACCAGGGCGTCCCGGCGAAGTAGACCAGCACGTCGTAGATCGAGCGCGCGGTGGTCGGCGGCAGCCACGGGTACTGGCTGACCTTGTGCACCTGGTCGGCGAAGATCACCGCCCACGGCAGGATCAGCACGGCGAACAGCGCCCGGGACAGCAGCCAGCGCCGGCCGGCTCCCGGCGGCAGATCCCGGGCCAGGGCGAGCCCGGCCAGCCACGCCGCCTCGGCGATCAGCAGCAACGCACCGTAGTGGTGGGTGTAGACGATCGCCGCGTCGACGACCGCCAGCAGCACCGTCGACCGGGCTCCGCCCCCCTGCACCAACCGGACCAGCAGGTACAGCGACAGCAGGGACAGCATGGCCAGCAGTTCGTACATCCGCGCCTCCTGCGAGTACCGCAGGTGGAACAGCGACAGCGCCAGCGCGGTGGCGGCCAGCAGCCCGGCGGTCCGGTCGAAGCAGCGGGCGACCAGCGCGTACAGGACGGGGATGGCCAGCACGCCCGCCACCGCCGACGGCAGCCGCAGTGCCGTCTCCGAACTGCCGGCCAGAGCCGTCCAGTAGTGCAGGAGGTTGAAGTACAGCGGCGGCAGGATGTTCCGGACGGTGTGCAGGACGTTGTCGACATACTCCTGCGGGGTCAGCCGGACCAGGTAGGCGGTGTAGCCCTCGTCGATCCACAGACTCTCCCGGCCGATCCGCAGCAGCCGCAGGCCGGCGCCCAGCAACATGAGCAGGATCACCAGGGTCACGGCCACCGACCGCGCCGACCTGGACCCGGCCGGCCCCCCTCTGCGCTGCTGCCCCCGCCGGGCCTGCCGCGCAGACGGCAGCGTGGTGGCGGCTGCCCGCTCCCCGGTCATCAGATCTCCGTTCCTCGCTCCGGGGCGGTGCGCCCGTGACCCGTTCCGCATCCGTTGTGTGTGCGAGCAGGATCGTCCCCCGGCGCACGGCCCGACCTCAAGGCGGGGCAAAGACTCACGGCGGGACAAAGACTCACGGCGGGGCAAAGACCTGACCTCACGGCGGGGCAAGGAGGGGAAGGCCGGTCAGGGCACGCAGTCCCGTCCCTTCCCCTCCCGATGTGCCCCGTCCCGCCCCGATGTGCCCCGCTCCGCCCCTCCCGGATGTGGACGATCTCACGCCCCCATCGACGCCCCTTGCACTGCTGCAGCCGAACGGCTACGTATTGTGAGGATCGTCGGAGCCGGCACCGGGCGCACCGACGGACGGTCACGGGGAGGCCTGCATGTTCGACCCAGTCAGGTCTGAGGCATCACCGGACGCCACACCTCTCGACCCGCGCGCCCTGCAGGTACTGCTGCCCTGCGCCCGGGTCCTGGCCGCGGACCCCGACGGCTTCGTCGATCTGCTCCACCAGCACCTGGTGGCCCTGGTCCCGGACGCCGCGGCGGCCTCCGCCCAGGCGGGGCTGGCGGTGTGCGACCGGGTCGCCCGGGCGGCGCTCGCGGCGGCGACCGGAGAGCGTCCGGTGACCGAGGTGGCCGCGCTGCTGCAGCAGGCCGGAGTGGACAACTTCCGGGACGGCTTCCCGGCCGAGCAGTACCTTGCCGTGGGCCATGCCCTGCTGCGGGCCGCCCATGAGGCCTACCCCGCGCAGTGGTCGACGGAACTGGGCTCGGCGTGGATCGCCTACTTCGTCTGGGTCCGCACGCACCTGCTGCGCGGCGGGGCGACCGCCCTGGCAGTGGACTGGGCCCGTGCGGACGGCGAGGCCGTCCGCCACCGGACCGCCGGGGTGACCGGCCCGCCGGACGGCCCACGGTCGGGTTGAACTGACCGAACCGACCGAACCGAACTGAACGGACCGACCGGACCGACCGGGGCGGCGCCGAACCGGGCGCTGCCCGAACCGGCCGGATCAGTGAACCCGCCGGACCAGCACCCGAACCGGCCGGGTCAGCGCCCGGCGCAGTCGATACAGGTGCGGGCCACCGGGCGGGCCTCCAGCCGGGCGGCCGAGATCGGCTCCCCGCAGGACTCGCAGATCCCGTACCGGCCCTCGGCCAGTCGTGCCGCCGCGGCGTCGATCTCGGTCAGCCGTTCCCGTGCCGCCCGGACCAGGGCGTCCAACTGGGAGCGCTCGGAGGCGAAGGTGGCGCCCTCCGGGTCGTGCTCGTCGTCAGCATTGGACAGTGCGGCCGTGGCGACCAGGTCGTCGTAGCTACCGGTCAGCTCGGCCAGGTCCCGGACGGTCTGCTCCCGGGCCTCGGCGAGGGCCTGCTCGACCTCACCGACGTCCACGTCGGAGGCGGCGGCACCGGCCTCTCCCACGGCAGGACGGGGCCTGCGCGGGGTATCGGGCTGCGAGGTCGACGGCGACATCGCCCCATCGTGTCACCGACCCCCGCGGCACGCGGGTCGACAGGACACCCCCGCGGCGCCCCGGCCTCGGGGGGGGACCCGACGGCGGTCAGGCCGCCAGTTGCGCCCGCAGACTCAGCCCGACCAGGAGGACGAGAACGACCGCGTTGAGGGCACTCGCCGCGATCGCCGCCGGCCCCTGCCCCTCACGACGGCCGCGCAGCCCCAGCCACACCCCTGCGGCGAGGGGAAGGACACCGATGGCCAGCGAGAGGGCAAGGACCGACCATCCCGCGGGCCCGGCGTCCCGAACCGGATGCCCGACCTGGACCCCGACCACCGAGCCGAGGATCCGTCCGACGATGGAGCCCACGGTCACCGACACCACGAGCATCGGCAGCATCAGCCAGGCCCAAAGGGTCAGCAGGTCCGCCCGCTTCGACGGCTCCCGCGCCTCGCCGGGCACCCCGGCCCCGGAGGTCCCGCCACCTGTCGCGGACATCCGCACACCACCCACCCTCCTGCCGGCCGGTCCACCTCACCCACCGGCTCACACCGCACCGTCCACCGGATGCCGCCGAGCCTGCCACGGGCCCGGACGAGTCCAGCCGCCGGCCCCCGGCCGCCGACACAGACCTAGGTCCCGCACGGGCTGTTCGCGTCCGGGTCGGCGCCCGGTGTCAGACTGCGGACGGTCGATCATGGCAGAAGGGTGCAGATGAACCTCGTCGCGCAGGCAGCGCTCCTCGTCTCCTTCCCCGCCGCGGCAGCGGTGGCCGGCTCCGTGGTGGCGGCGGTGCGGCCACCCGGCCCGCGCGTGGTCAGCGGGGTGCAGCACTTCGCCGCGGGGGTGGTCACCGCGGCGCTGGTCGGCGAGATCATGCCCGAACTGCAGCGGGAGGGGCACCTCGGTTGGACCGTGCTCGGCTTCGTGGCGGGAGCGCTGCTCGTGCTGGCCCTGGGCGCGTACGGCCGGCACGCCGAGGAGGAGGCGGCCGCCGCAGCCCGCGAGGAGGAGGCCTCCGCCGTCGCCGGGGCGGGCGAGGCAGTGGCCGCCGCCGGGGCGGGCGGGGCCGCCACGACCAAGGGCCTGCTCACCGGCCGGGTGGAGCGGGCCGCCACCAGTTCCGTGCCGGTCGGCATGCTGGCCGCGATCGTCATCGACCTGCTCCTGGACGGTGTCCTGGTCGGGCTCGGGGCCCGGCTCGGGCTGGCCCAGGGGGTCATCCTCACCATCGCACTGACCCTGGAGATCCTCTTCCTCGCCCTGTCGGTGTCGGCCGAGCTCACCGAGCGCGGGATGTCCACCGGACGGGCCACCCTGACCTGCACCGGCCTGGGCCTGACCACGGCCGTCGGGGCTGTCGCCGGGGCGTCCCTGCTCGGTGGGGTGAGCACGAGCGTGATGTCCGCGGTCCTGGCCTTCGGCGCCGCCGCCCTGCTCTACCTCGTCGTCGAGGAACTCCTGGTCGAGGCGCATGAGGAGAAGGAGTCGGTGCTGCTCGGGGCCATGTTCTTCCTCGGCTTCATCGTGATCTACGTGCTGTCGGCCCTGGGAGCCTGACCCCACAGATCCGCTTGCCACGAAATCCGTCACTCCATCCGGGTGTCACTGACGGGATCGGGTGTTTCAAAGCCGATGCCCAGCGGATACCGTGTGCCTGGCAGGGTTCGGCCGACCGGTCCACCCGCCGACACCGCCGCCTTCGGAGGAGCCTGAGCATGAGCATGCGCACGCCCGTGGTCCTGGACCGCGCCCGGATCAAGGAACTGACCCAGCGCGAGGCGGCTCGGCTGGACGAGCGGACCGGGGGCTCCGGCGCGCTGTACGAGCGTGCCCGGCAGACCCTGTCCGCCGGGGTCGCCTCCTCGTACCAGATGCGCGACCCGTGGCCGATCTACCTGGACCGCGGCGAGGGCGCCCACGTCTGGGACGTCGACGGCAACCGGATGGTCGACTTCCACAACGGCTTCGGCTCGATGGTCCAGGGGCACGCCCACCCGGCGGTCAGCCGCGCCGTGACCCGGCGGCTGGCCCTGGGCACCCACTTCGCCGCCCCCACCGAGGACGCCGTGGTGGTCGCCGAGGAGCTCAAGCGGCGCTTCGACCTGCCCCGCTGGCGCTACGTCAACTCCGGGTCCGAGGCCACGATGGACGCGATCCGGATCGCCCGGGCCAAGACGGGGCGGGAGACCATCGTCAAGATCTTCGGGTCCTATCACGGGCACCACGACTACGTGATGGTCTCGATCGGCGTCGCCTACGACAAGATCGGCGACCGGGACAACCTCGCCTCCCTCCCCTACGGCGCGGGCATCCCGCAGGCGGTCGCGGACATGACTGTCCCGGTCCCGTTCAACGACGCCGCGGCGATGGAGCGGCGGATCGAGCGGCTGGTCGCCGAGGGCCGCCCGCCGGCCTGCGTGATCATGGAGGCCGCGATGATGAACCTCGGCATCGTCCTCCCCGAGCCGGGCTACCTGGAGGCGGTCCGGGAGATCACCCGCAAGCACGGGATCGTGCTCATCTTCGACGAGGTCAAGACCGGCCTGTGCATCGCGGCCGGCGGGGCCACCGAGCGCTTCGGCGTCAAGCCGGACATGGTGACCCTTGCGAAGGCCCTCGGCGCCGGGCTGCCGATGGGCGCGATCGGCGGCAGCGAGGAGGTCTTCGAGGTCGTCGAGAACGGCTCGGTGTACCAGGTCGGCACCTACAACGGGAACCCCCTCGGGGTGGCCGCCGCCCGGGCCAGCCTGGAGGAGGTGCTCACCCCGGAGGCGTACGCCCATCTGGACGCCCTCAACGCCCATCTGGTCGCCGGCTGCCAGGGGATCGTCGACCGGTACAACCTGCCCGGCTACGCCGTGGGCGTGGCGTCCAAGGGCTGCGTGACCTTCGCCCCCTCCAAGGTCGTCGACTACGAGACCTTCAAGGAGCACCAGGACGGCGAACTGGCCGACCTGGCCTGGCTGTACAACCTCAACCGCGGGGTGTTCATGACCCCCGGCCGCGAGGAGGAGTGGACCCTGTCGGTCCAGCACACCATCGCCGACTGCGACGTGTTCATCGCCGCCTTCGAGGAGCTCGCGGCCGACCTGACCCGCTGACGCCGGGCCTGCGGCGCCGCACTCCCGGCCGGGGGGTGCGGCGCCGCAGACTTTCCGGCACCGGCGCACGCAGAATCGGCACGAGGGTCACGACCTGCTCGTGGACACGTGCGCGACGGCGTAGGGCTGCACGTCGGAGTACGACGGCTGGGCAGGCAGCCTGATGTCCGAACGAACCACGAACGCCTCGATCTCGCTTGCAGCCTGGTCATTCCCGCCGGTAACGATGTCGCACGACCAGGTGCCGTCGGCCGTGATCGCCGTCAGCGGACTCGCCCAGTACGGCTTGACCCACCAGACTCCATCCACCTTGATGAAGACCACGACCCGGTACTGCTTCACGTCGACGTTCCCTACCCGACCGGTCAGATGGGCACTGCTGCCGATCGGCGGAACTGAGGAGAACGCGATGCGTGGCGGCCCGACCGGCTGCGCGGTCCCGGTCGGCGGCCTCGTGCTGGGCGTCACCGTGATCGGGATCGTGGCCTTCGCACCCGGAGTCGTTCGGCTCGGCCCGGACGTGACGGTCGGAACCGGCGCCGGCGCCGAACCACCCCGGGTCGCCACCGAGACGTAGTCCACCAGCATCGGGCGGCCGGACGCGGTGGCCGCAGTCGGGGTGCCGCCGCCGAACGCGGCGGGGAAGCCGCCACCCATCGCCACGTTCAGGATGATGAAGAACCCGTGCTGGACGGTGTTCGCCCAGGTGGTCGCGTCCACGGCGGTCTGCGACAGGGTGAAGAAGTTGGCACCGTCCAGGTACCAGCGGATCTGCTCCGGGCTGACGCTGCGGTCATACTCCACGGCGTAGGTGTGGAACCTGGTCTGGCAGCCGGGGCAGGCGTGCTCGCCGCTGCCCAACCCGGTGGTCTCGTTGCACGGCCCGCCCGAGACGACGCCGCAGTGCAGGGTGCTCCACACCGAGCTGCGGCCGTTGACATTCTCGAGGACGTCGATCTCGCCGATCCCGGGCCAGTTGGTCGCCCCGACCGGGCGGGCGGCCGCACCGAGCATCCAGAACGCCGGCCAGTACCCGACGCCGTCGGAGGTGGTCACGTTCGGCTGCTGGATCGAGGCCTCCACCCGCAGGATGCCGCCGGCCGGGGCGGAGAAGTCCGTCCGCCGGGTCTCGATCCGGCCGGAGGTCCAGTTGCCGGCGGCGTCGCGGACCGGGGTGATCGCCAGGTGCCCGGCGCCGTCGAGCAGGACGTTGGCGGTGCTGGAGGTCATGGTCTCGATCTCGCCGGTGCCCCAGTTGGTGGCGCCGCCGGGGTAGCCGTGACCGGTGTCGTAGAGCCAGTTCGCCGTGTTCACGCCGCTACCCGCGGCACCGGAGAAGTCGTCGCTCCAGATCGTGGTGAACCCCGAGGGCGGGGCGGAGGCGACCGCATCCGAAGGGGACGGGGCGTTCCCGACCGGCGGGGGGCCGGGTTCGGCGGATACCCGGGTGATTCCGGACGGTGCCGGGGTGGGTGCCGCATCGTCCCGTACGAACACGAACCGGTGAGGTGACCGGATGACGATGACAACAGCCACCAACACGGTGAGCAGCAGGGGGATCAGTAGAGCACGGACGCGCCGGACGTCCCGGTCGGGAACCACTCGCCCGCGACCGGACTTGCGTCGTGCAGTCCCGCGTCGTGCAGTCCTGGACGCCCGCCGCCGCTCGCCTCCGGCAGGCTGCTCCGACCAGCGGGGTTGCGCTCCGGACTCCCGGGACGACGGCTGCGGCATGGTGACTCTCCGTCAGTGTGCGACGCGCTCGATCCGGACCTGTTCGGTCGTTCCACTGCCCCGGAGCGCCGGTCGGAGATCTCCCCGACAAGCGGGAGGGTACCTATGGTCGCGATCACATGAATAGCGGGAAAAGGTCGCAATGCGGTCACGAGGACTTCACGACGGAGGGAATCACCAGGCCCTGTCGGTCCTGCGGCCGAGCGGGCTGATGACACGACCGTACCGGCACCTCTCCCCCCGGCCCGGCACGCGGTTTCCGGGCCGGTCAGGGCGAGGAGAGGGCGGCGGAGCCGAGCACCGCCAGCACGTCGGACACCATGAGGCCGTCGGCCCCCCGCGCGATCACCCGCCGCGCCGAGGCGGCGTCGGCCACGACATGGGCGATCACCGCCTTTCCGTAGGAACGGACGAGCGACCAGCAGGCAGGCGAGGCCGCCACATCCAGGCCGAGCAGGTCCCATTCCGCCTGGGTGGCGGCGGGAGGGGTGCTCCCGGCGTCGATGTCCCTGCCGTAGTAGTAGCCCCACGTCCGCAGCCCCTGCGCGCGGGCGGCCCGTGCCCAGGCGATGGCGGTGCAGTAGGACTTCGCGACGAAGCTGTCGGCCGGGGCCGGTGCCGACGCCATGACCCGCAGCAGTTCCGGGTGGTACCGGGGGTCGGCGGCCTTGGGGTCGACGAAGATCGTGTGTGTGGTCGCGTAGGCCGCGACCAGGTCCTCGAACCGCAGGTACGGCCGGGGCTGCTGCCCGGGGTCACGGGTCCCGTGGGCGGTGATCAGGTACCGGCTGATCTCGGCCCAGGAGTGCCGCGCGGCGACGAACCCCGTCGTCCCGGAGGTCCGGTCCAGGGTGTCGTCGTGCAGGCCGAACCACACCCCGTCCGAGGACCGGGCCAGGGAGATCTCCAGGGCGTCGACCCCGAGGGCGACGGACTGCCGGTACCCCTCCAGGGACATCTCGGGCCAGTCGGCGTCGCCGCCCCGGTGCGCGACGGAGAAGGGCCTGCCCTTCAGCAGGTCCGGGAGGAGCCGGCCCGACCGCGGCGCCCGCGGCG
>DASTGO010000045.1:0-5248 GCA_035719045.1 Kineosporiaceae bacterium
CCAGCCCCCGACTCCCCCGTCCCGGCTCCCCACCGGCACACCCCAGCCCCCGACTCCCCCGTCCCGGCTCCCCAACGGCACACCCCAGCCCCCGACTCCCCCGTCCCGGCTCCCCACCGGCACACCCCAGCCCCCGGCTCCCCCGTCCCGGCTCCCCACCGGCGCACCCCGGCCCCCCGTCGTGGGCGCGCCGCCCTCCACGTCCCCGGGGATGAACGCCGCTACCCGTCGTGCGGACAGCGAGGCCAGAATCGTTCTGCCGTCCCCCTCCCTGCCCCGGGCGCGCAACCGCCGCCGGGTGCCGTGGGGGGCGGTCGTGCTCGGGGTCGGCGGACTGTGTGCAGTGGCACTCAGCAACCCGTTCGGTTTCGGGGAGCACCACGCGACGGTGACCGCCGACCCCGCTGTCGGCGCCCAGCCCACCGCGACCTTCCCCCTGGAGCAGCCGGGGGCGCCCACGATGTCTCTCTCGCCCACGGCGACCGCCACGATCCTGCCGGTGCCGCCGACGGCGGACCCCACCTCAGGCACCGCGACGGCGGCTGCGTCCTCCTCGCCGGCCAAGAACGGCGTCTCGGCCACCCCGAAGCCGCGTCCCTCCCGCTCGACCGCTGCCGCAGCACCGGCTGCCGGGGCCGCGGCAGCCGGGGCCGCGGCAGCCGTCCCTGTGCCCGGCTGCACCTACACGTACCTCTTCAACTCCCGCTCGGCCGGGGGGTTCCAGGCCACGGTGACCCTGAAGAACACGTCCTCACGGACCCTCAGCTCGTGGACCGCCGGGTTCAACCTCAGCGACGGGATCACCGTCACCTCGTCCTGGGGGGCGGACGTGTCCCACAACGGGAACTACGCCCAGGTGACGCCCCCCGGGTACAACGCGATACTCGGCCCGGGTGACTCGCTCTCCTTCGGGTTCAACGCCGACACCCCGGGCGGCGAAGTCAACGGCCTCGACGGCTTCACCCTCGCCGGCGTCCCCTGCGGCCGCGCCTGACCCGGTCGGCGGCCCGGCAACCGCTGCCGGGCAACCGCTCCCGGTGCGGCTCCTGCCGTAGGTGAGCGGCTCCTGCCGTGGGTGAGCGGAGCCGCAGTGGCCGATCCGCAACGGGGCCGACCGGACGCAGGCGTCGACTCGCCGGCCGGTCAGCCGGCGAACCTGCCGTCGGCCACCCATTCGACGCTGCCGCGCATGGCGTCGGTCAGCTCGACCCGGCCGTCCTCGCGGACCCACAGCGCCGGCAGGTGCTGATCCTGCGCGATCGTCCGGACCTGGCCGGCACCGGCGATGAACATCGCCTTGCTCCATACCTCGGCCCAGGCCGGATCCTCGTGCAGGACGGTCACCGCCAGCAGGCCGCCGCGGGCGCTGCGCCCGGTCCGCGGGTCGATCAGGTGGTGCCAGTGGCGCCCCTGCAGGGTCCAACTGCGTACCGAGACCGAGGAGGTGACACATCCGGTGTCGGTCAGGCAGAGCATCGCCAGCGCGCGGGCGGGGTCCTGGGGGTCCTCCACCGAGATCCGCCAGCCGCCGGGGCGTGGGCTGTCCCCCCTGACGACCAGGTCGCCGCCCGCCTCGATGAGGAAGCCGTCGGCCACCGTCTCCAGGCAGGCCGCCGCCAGCCGGACGGCCATCCCCTTGCCGATGCCACCGAGATCGACCGGGTCGTCGCCGACGCGCAGGGCGTTCCGGTCCGGGTCGAAGTCAGGGTCCCAGACCTCGTGGTCGATCATCAGGCTGTCGTCGGCCCGGCTGCCGGCTCCGGCCCCCGCAGCTGAGTCCAGGTGCAGTTCCCCGGCCTCGAACGGCAGGGAGCGGTCGTAGCCGAGGGACCGCAGGGTGCCGAGGACCCGAGGGTCGAACAGGCCGTCGGTGGCCTCGTACGCCCGCGCGGCCTCGCGAAGGGTGAGGAAGCAGTAGGGCGACACCTCGTGCCAGCCGGCGGGATCGGCGTTGACCCGGGACAGGTCGCTGTCCGGATCGAATCTGCTGCAGCCGGCCTCGATCTCGGCGAACACCCCGAGCAGGTCCTCGATCGCCTCCTGCACCGAGTCCCGGGCCCCGACCAGGCGGACGTTCACCCGGGAGACCATCGAGACGAAACTCGCGCCGTCGGGCCGTGCCACGACCTCCCGGGGCCAACCCCGGCCCCCCGGTTCCACCCGCCCCCGCCGGGATGGCGCCGCCGGACCGTCAGCGGCCACCGGACCCGCGGAGGCCACCGGACCGTCAGCGGCCACCGGGGTGCCTGCGGCGGCGCTCGTCATGCCGATGCCGCGAGGTCCAGCGCCGACTGCAGCGAGGTGGCGTAGCCACGGCTGGTCAGCGTCGCCCCGGACACCCCGTCGATCCGCGCGCTCTGGGCGTTGAGCGCCTGGGTGCGCAGCTGGGGCAGGGCGTAGGTGTTGATCTGGTCGCTGTGGGAGTTGCCGGACGGGCGCTGCAGGACGGCCACGTCCGTCAACCGCCCGCCCTGCACGGTGATCCGCACCTGCACCGGCCCCCACTGGGTCTGGGCGGCGCTGCCGGTGAACGTCTTCGGGCCGGCCGTGCTGGTCGCCGGTGCCGGTGCGGGGGCGGCCGTCCGGGACGGGGTGCCGGTCGGGGCCGGCGTACGGGTGGGCGTCGTGGCGGACGCCGTCGCGGTGGCGGACACGGTCGCGGTCGCAGACGCGGTCGCCGTCGGCGTCTGCGTGGCTTCGGCGGCCGGTGTCGTGACGGCATGGGCCTGGTCGACCGTCGGGACCCCCGTCGGCCCGGGCGGCGCGGCCGCGGCCGGTCCCGCACCGGAACCGCCCAGGCCCCCGCCCGGGGCGGGAGCGTCCATCAGCATCTGGCCACGGCTGGTCGGGTACGCCAGCACCATGAGGAGCCCGCTGAGCGTCCCCATCACCAGGACCACGATCCGTCTCATGGCTTGCCCGAAACCCTTCTGGGAGAACAGCTGCGCCCTGTCACCAGGCGAACCGCTCGAAGTGGACGTTGGCCGCCGGCACACCGGCCTCCAGCGCGGCCTCACGGAACAGCTGCATCCAGCCGGGCGCCCCGCAGATGTAGACGTCGCTGTCCGCCACATGCGGGGCGATGGCCAGCAACGCGTCGGCATCGGAGACCGCCGAGGCCCGGGCCGGCAGCCAACTCTCGCGGGTGGTGGTCCGCGGCCCGGGCACGTACACCACGTCCGCGCCGCGCTCGGCGGCCAACAGCTCCAGCTCCTCCCGGAAGATCGCGGACTCCACGTCGGCCACGCGGTAGATCAGGGTGAGCTCCCCCGGCGCATAGGGCAGCGCCTCCATCAGCGCCCGCATCGGAGTGATCCCGATTCCGTTGGCCACCAACGTCACCAGGCGCCGGGTCCGCACGCCTGCGTGCAGCCGGCCGTACGGCCCCTCGACGATGACCCGGCGTCCCGGACGCAGGGACGCCAGCGCGGAACTGCCGTCCCCCAACGCCTTCACCGTGATCCGCAGCCGGTTGCCGCGCGGCGCCGCCGACAGCGAGTAGGGGTGCCCCCGGGTCCAGCCCGGCGCCCCCACGAACCGCCAGATGAAGAACTGGCCGGCCTGCACCGGGAGCTCCTGCAGCCGCCGGCCCTGGACGTACACCGACACCACGCCCTGACCCTCGGGCGCCACCGCCGTCACCACCAGCCGGTACCGCCAGGTCCGGTACAGGGGGACGGCGAACCGCCAGCCCAGCACGCTGCCGACGGTCACCCCGTACAGGCCCCACCAGAACGCCCGGGCCCAGGCGGAGGACGTGAAGTCCGCGCCGGTCCACAACTCGTGGGGCAGAGCCAGCACGGTGGCCAGGTAGGCGTACAGGTGGACCAGATGCCAGGTCTCGTACCGCATCAGCCGGCGCAGCGGGGACCGGGACGTCAGCACCACCACGACGATCAGGGCGGTGGCGCAGGCGGCCAGCAGCATCCCCGGATAGGTGCGCACCAGCGACCAGAACTGGGCCGGGACCCCCAACCGCGCGGAGGCGGCATACCCCATCGTGATGAGGACGATGTGCAACGTCATCAACCCGAACGCCGAACCGCCGACGGCGCCGTGGAAGGTGATCAGGGAATCCAGCCCGAACCCCTGTTCGGCCCAGGGAAGCCGTGCCGCCAGCAGGATCTGGACCAGCATCAGCGCCGCGGCCAGCAGTCCGGTGAGCCGGCCCACCGAGGTCAGCGCATCCGCCGGACCACCGAACAGCTGGCCGATCCCGCCGTTGGACTCCCAGATCAGCACGGGCACCAGCAGGCAGACCCAGATCGCCGCCCCGAAGACGTCCCGCTGCAGCTGCAGGGCGCTCGCCCGCCGGGTGGAGACAGTGCGCGGGACCGGGGCCGGCAGTGCCGGAGCCTCCATCCCGAACGTGCGCACGCTCACGCGGCCGAACCTCCCTCTCCGGGGCCTCTGTCACCCATCACCACGTGTGGCGCCGCACAGCATCACGTGCATCCGACCAGCTCACAGAGCTCTCACAGGCTCGGGTCGACCGCCCGCCCGTCCACGTACTCGCGGACCAACTGCGTGCGGGAGACGGTGCCTGTCAGCTCGAACAGCGACCGGATCCGGTACTCCACGGCGCGCGGCTGCATGGACAACACGTCCGCGCAGTCCCGGGTGGACAGTCCCGCCGCCAGCAGCGACAGCAGGGCACGCTGCACGTCGTCCACGCCGTCCGGTCCCGTCGGCGGACGGCCCGGTGCCAGACCGTGCCTGCGGGCCAGGCCGGCGGCCCGGCACCACAGGAGCGCGCAGCGTCGGGACCGGGCCAGCTCCAGCACCTCGCGCAGCTGCGACGACGGGACCTGCCCGGCTTCGACCTCCTGCAGCGTCCGCAGCATGGCCCCGGTCGCGGCCAGGTAGCCCTGGTCGCCCGCGGCCACCCCGGTCAGGCCGCCGGCCGGACCGGTCGCCACCGCCGCCGGCGAGCCGGCCCCCAGCGCGGCCTCCTCGAAGGACCCCGCAGCCTCGATGGACCCCGCGGCCTCGATGGACCCCGCGGCGGCCTCCTCGCCGCGTTCGCCCTCCAGGCGGCGGACCTCCGCCTCGGCCCACCGGCGCAGGAGGGAATCGGTGCAGCCACCCACCTCCAACCAGGTGCGGGCCCGGTCGAGCCGTCCCCGGCGGGCCAGCACCAGGGCCGCGAGCGCCGCCCGCTCCGGCAGGTGGGCGTCGTCCCCGCGGGCCAGTGCCCGGCGGGCCGCGTCGACCGCGGACTCCCCGTCCCCGGGCAGCTCCGCCAGGT
>DASTGO010000046.1:0-14274 GCA_035719045.1 Kineosporiaceae bacterium
TCGAACAAACCCCCTCCACCGTCGACGAACGCGTCCGCGACCTGCTCCTGGGCGCCTACACCCTGCCCGACCGGCTCCTGCTCGCCCTCAACGCCCGCCAAGTCCTCGACGTCGGCTCCGACGCCCGCGCCGCCTGACACCCGAGTTGCCGTACGGCGACGGGTCCCCGCGGATGCCGGGCTGCCCGCCTCGACCGCAGCCGTCGGCTCGGTGCCCGGCTCAGCGGTCGGTGCAGGAGTAGCAGGGATCGATGGAGGCCTGGATGAGTCCGAGGTCCGACAGCGACTGCCCGATCACCATGGCCTTCGCCGTCGGCATGTTCGCGAACGTGGGGGTCCGCACCCGCACCCGTGCCGGAGTCACCGACTCGTCGGAGACCACGTAGTAGAGCAGCTCACCGCGCGGGCCCTCGATCCGCACGCAGGCCTCGCCCGCGGGGACGTCGTCCATGAACGGGTCGCCCATGATGTCGCCCTCGGGCATCGCCTCGACGGCCTGTTCGATGATCCGGCAGCTCTCGACGATCTCCAGGGCGCGCACGACGATCCGGGCGAAGACGTCGCCCTCCTCGCGTACGGGCACGTCGAACTCGAGCCGGTCGTAGGCCTCGTACGGGTGGGACCTGCGGATGTCCTGGGCCACGCCCGAGGCGCGGGCCAGCGGCCCGACGGCGCCGAAGGCGAGGGCATCGGCGCGGGTGAGGACGCCGACGCCGCTGCAGCGTGCACGCACCGTCCGGTCGGCCGTGAACACCGGGATGAGTTGCCGGGTGACGACCTCGCGCACGTTCCGGACGGCGGCCAGCACGGCCCTGGGGTCCTCGATGTCCCGGCTGACCCCGCCGGGACGGTTCATCGCGTAGTTGACCCGGTTGCCGGAGATCGCCTCCAGCACGTCCATCAGCTGCTCCCGCAGGCCGAAGCAGGTCATGAAGAGGGTCTCGAAGCCGATGAGGTTGGCGGCCACGCCGGCCCACAGCAGGTGGCTGTGCAGCCGTTCGGTCTCCGCGACGACGACCCGGATGTACTGGGCCCGTTCCGGCACCTCGATCCCGGCGAGCTGCTCCACCGCCCGCGAGAAGCTCATCGTGTGCACGTTGCTGCAGATCCCGCAGATCCGTTCCAGCAGAGCCAGATCCTGCGTGTAGGTCTTGCGTTCGGCGAGCCACTCGACGCCGCGGAAGTTGAAGCCCACCGAGATGTCCGCGTCGGTGATCCGCTCCCCGTCGCAGGTGACCTCGATCTTGTAGGGCTCCTCCAGAGCGGGGTGGAACGGCCCCATCGGGACGACCGTACTCACTTCGCCTCGCCCTCCTCTGCTTCGGCGGCCCTGCGGGCCGTGGCTGCGGGGTCGGTCTCCCGGCCGACGTCTGCGGTGCGGCTGAACAGTCCGGCCGGGTCACCCTCGCGCAGCATGAGGGTCGGGGTCCGTGTCCGACCGGTGAACTCCAGGCCGTAGTAGTCGCGGATCTCCCGCTCCGCCCAGTCGGCGGCGGGCAGCAGATCCGCGATCGTCACGGCCTGCCCGCCCTCGGGGATCACGGTGCAGATGTTGAGGACGGCCGAACCCACGTTCCAGTGGTAGATGAGGATGTGTCCGCCGTCCGGGGCCGGCCGCGCGCTGATCGTCACCAGCCGCACCTCGTGGTCACGCATCAGCCCGGCCATCGCGCGCACGTCGAGCCGGGGCCGGACGGCCCACCAGCCTCCGGCGTTGCGCAGCACGTCGGCGGGCTCGCCCAGCGGCGCCAGCAGTTCCGGGACGTCCACCGTCGTCGGGTTCACCGCGATCCCTCCTCGTCGGCAACGGCTGGGGCGCTGACCGGTGCTGCCCCAACAGGTTCCGCAGCAACGGGTTCCGCGGGGACCGGTTGCGGCCCGTCGGTCGGCGCGGGAGTGGGCCGGGCGGCCGCGCGGGCGGGCTTCTTCTTGCGCTGCTTGATCACGGTCACCGTCTCGGCCTGCTCACCCGGACGGGAACAGGACGGGCCGCGGTCATCCAGCTGCAGCAGGCACTTGACCGGGCAGTAGGCCACGCAGACACCGCAGTACGTGCACCGCGCCGGGTCGTAGGACCAGGCGTACTCGTCGCCCTCCACCCGCTCGAAGGTGATCGCGGCGGAGACGCAGACCTGCGCGCACTTGGAGCAGGACCGGCAGGTCGCGGGCTCCAGGACAACGCGGCCCCGGTAGCCGGGCGCCGGCTCCTGGCGGCCGGGGAAGCGCACCGTCTGCGGTCCGCGCACCCAGTTGCGCCCGATGATGCTGAGGATGTTCATCGCGGCGGCTCCTAGATTCCGGCGAAGGCGAGGCCGAGGGCTGACAGGGCGATTCCGAAGCCCCACAACCAGAACCAGCGAGCGGTCTGGGCCAGCTTGAGCCGGGCGGTCGAGGCGGCCAGCACGCTCAGCAGCACGACCACGAGCACCGACACCGCCAGGAACGCCAGCAGGTGCCAGTACCAGGCGAGCGTGACCGGGAAGGCGAGTGCGGCCACCAGCCCGACCAGCGCCACCCATTCCAGGCCGTGGGCGAGCTCCCACAGGGCCAGCCGGGGCCCGTCGTACTCGGTGGTGATCCCGGCATAGATCTCCTGCTCGGCACTGGCGATCGAGAACGGGTTGAGGTGCAGCTTGGCCGGCAGGCACAGCAGCAGCGCGATGACCACGAGCACGCGCACCGCGGCCGGCCCGCCCGTCGCGGAGGCGGTCAACGAGAAACCGTTGAGCTGGGCGAGGGCGATCAGGGCGGTGAGGAACGGCAGGTTGTACGCCGCGGTCATCACCGCCTCCCGCGAGGAGCCGAGTCCGCCCCACAGCGACCGGGAGGCGTACCCGGCGAGGACCCCGAGCAGTGGTCCGGCCTCGATCAGGGCCACCAGCAGGACCAGGTCCCCGCTGAACCCGCCCCACGCCGGGAACACGGGCAGCAGTGCGGCGGCGGCGAGCGTGGCGGTCACCGCGCCGAGCGGCAGCGCCGTCATGACCAGGCCCTGCAGCGGTGGCCGGGGGACCGGCGTCTTCGCGGCGAGCTTGATGACGTCGAAGAACGGTTGGTAGAAGGGCGGTCCGATGCGGCCCTGCAGACGGGCGTTCACCTTGCGGTGGAGCCAGGTGAGGAAGAAGGACGCGGACACGGCGTACAGCGCCCCGGGGAACACCAGCAGCTGCACGGCGGCGTGGGCGGCGCTCATCGGGGATCTCCCGCCACCGGCTCGGCCCGCCGCCCGGCGGTGGAGCCGGCGGGATCCGTTGTCGCCGTAGGGGTCCCGGCTGCCGGGGGTTCAGGTCCGGTCCCGGCCTCGGGAGAGTCCGCGTCGGGAACGGCTCCGACCGGGGTGACCGGACCATCGGCCGGGCGGGGCCGGTCACCGGCCAGGATGGCGGCGGCCTCGGCGATCCCGGCGACGATGGCCTCGGGGCGCGGCGGGCACCCCGGGACGTAGACGTCGACCGGGATGACCCGGTGCAGCGGGCCCACCACCGCAGGGCTGCCCGCGAACACGTTGCAGGTCGCCGGGCAGGAGCCGAGGGCCACCACGACCTTCGGGTGCGGCATCTGCGCGTACACCGTCTCCAGCGCCTCGCAGGCCACCCGGGCGACCGGGCCGGACACCACGAGGATGTCCGCATGACGGGGGCTGGCCTCATGCCGGATGCCGAGCTGCTCGACGTCGTAGCGCGGGGTCAGGCAGGCGAGGAACTCGATGTCGCAGCCGTTGCAGCTGCCGGAGTTGGCGTGGAACATCCACGGGGAGCGGCGCCGGGCGGTCCTGACGAGGGATTCCACGAGGTTCATCGGACGCCCCAATCCTGGAGGACGGCGGGGACCAGCCCCGCGACGATCACGGCGAGCAGCAGGCCGGCCAGCGCGACCACGTGCGGCGGGGGTTCACCCGACCATGGCGACACCGCCGGCGGCTGGTCGTGCGGGACCGGGACCTCGTCGTCCGAACCGCCCCACCACACGGTGGCGACGACTCGCGCGAAGGCGAGCACCCAGCAGATCGTCGTGACCACGAGCAGGGCCAGCGCCGGACGGCCGACGTCGAGGGCCGTGGCGTAGAGCCGCCAGTGACCGGGGTAGCCGGCGGTGAACGGGACCCCGAGCACGGTGAGGCTGCCGACGAGGAAGCCGGCCGCCGCCAGCGGATGCCGCCGGGCCACGCCGCGCGAGCCGAGGGTGAGGGGGGCGGGGTCCCGCTCGGCGGCGGCGACGGCGGTGAACAGCAGTGCCGTGGCGAGTGCGTCGGCCGCCGCGAGGGCCCACGCGCCTTGGGAACCGAATCGCCCGGAGGCGGCGACGCCGAGGACGAGCAGTCCGGAGGCGGTGATCGTGGCGAAGGCGAGCATCCGCTTGACGTCCCGCTGGGCCAGGGCCAGCACCGCGCCGCCGAGGGCGGACAGCAGGGCCAGGGCCAGCCACGGCCACCGCGGCTCGAACAGCCAGGGCGCGGTGCCGCGCAGGTCCGCCAGTTCCACGAAGCCGGCCAGGTCGACCACCGACACGATCAGCCCGACCAGGGCCGCCGGTACGCGTTCGGCCGTCGCAGGCAGCCAGACGTAGGCCGGAACGAGGGCGAACTTGACCGCGAACCCGGTCAGCAGCAGGGCCAGCACGAGTGGCGCCGGGCCGCCGCGCAGCAGCAGCGTGCCGAGCAGGAGCGCGGCCGCGGACAGTACGGCCGCGGCCAGGTACGCGGTCCGGGCCGCGGCCGGGACACCGCTGCGGGCCAGGACGGCCACGGCGAGGAAGGCCGCACCTTCCAGCAGGACCAGCCGGGGGAGCTCCGCCGTCGTGCACAGCCCGGCGAGCGCGACGGCACCGGTCAGGGCCGCGGGCCACAGGTGACGGCTGCGGCCGTCGGTGACCGACAGGGTCAGCAACAGCCCGGCGAGCGCGACGCCGACCGCGGCGACCAGGGGCCAGGGCACGGCCGCCCCGGGTTCGGGGACGGACGTCCGCACGGTGGTGCCGAGGACTCCCGCGACGAGGGCGATGAGCATGGCGCCACCGGCCAGACCGGCCACCAGCCGGCGTTCCAGCCACCGGGTGGCCCGGCCCGCGAGCCCGGACACCGCCAGCAGCATGTGCCAGGCGGCGAGGTAGTAGCGGTCGGGATCCGCCCAGGCGAAGAACGGGGCGAGGCCGGTCGCCACGGGGCGGGAGAAGTCGCCGGCACGCGGGTAGCCGAACGGCGCCACCGGTTCCCCGCCGGTGAACACCCCCGCGGATCCCGTCACCCGGGGGCCGGCGCCGACCGGTGGCAGCGCGCCCGCGGCCGGTCCCACGCTGACCAGTGGCTGCGGGACCCAGTCCACCTGCTGGGCCGCGGTGACGGGCGGCGTCACCTGCCGGGTGAGCGAGCGGTACCCGAGGTATCCCAGGAGGACCGACAGCACCGCCAGGCCGAGCCCGCCGAGCAGGAATTCCGCCCCGCCGGAGGTGAAGCCGAACCAGCCGACACCGAGGTGGGCGTCCAGGCCCATGCTCGTCAGCGCCGGAGCGACCAGGTAGTCCAGCCCGAGCTGCGGCGCGACGCCCAGGATGACGCAGCCGGCGGCGAGGATCCCGGACCCGACGAGCATGACCCGCGGGGACTCGTGAGCGGCGCCGCTGGCCTCGCCGTCACCGCCGAAGAACATGGCCGAGCTGGCCTTCATGAACGAGAACATGGTGAGCACGCTGACGATCCACGCGATCAGGGCCGGCACCGTGTAGTCCGACTGCAGCGCGGCGACGTACAGCAGCCACTTGCTGACGAACCCGTTGAACAGCGGGACGCCCGCGATCGCCGCCGAGGACACCAGCCAGAACGCCGTCGTGGTGGGCATCCGGCGGGCGAGGCCACCCAGCCGGTTCATGTCCCGGGTGCCGGTGGCGTGCTGGACCGCACCCGCTCCGAGGAAGAGGCCGCCCTTGAATAGTCCGTGGTTCAGCGTGTGCAGCAGTGCGGCCGCGACGCCGAGCGGAGTGCCCAGGCCCAGGCCGAGCATCATGTAACCGATCTGGCTGACCGTGTGGAACGCCAGCAGCCGCTTGGCGTCGTGCTGCACCATCGCGAACAGCACGCCGACGAGCATCGTCACGGTGCCCAGCCACACCACCGACGCCTGCCAGGCGTGCGGCCACGGGGCGATCGAGTGCATCCGGGCCACCAGGTACACCCCGGCCTTGACGTACACGGCGGCGTGCAGCAGGGCGCTGACCGGCGTCGGGGCGGCCATCGCGGACGGGATCCAGGTGTGCAGCGGGAACTGCACCGACTTGGCCGTCGCCGAGATCAGCATGAGGACGAAGACGCCCGTGGTGAACGCCCGGCCGATCCTCGGGTCGGTCCACAGCGTCGTCCCGGTGCGGGCGTAGAGCACGAGGATCGCCGCCAGCAGGGCGTACCCGGCGCCGTGGGTCATGACCAGCACCTTGCGGGCGCCCGCGGCGGCTTCCCGGTCGGTGTACCAGAAGCCGACGAGCAGGAACGAGCACAGCCCGACCAGTTCCCAGCCGGCGTACATGAGCAGCAGGTCGGCGGCGAAGACGAGCAGGATCAGTCCCGTGATGAAGACCTGCATGATGACGTAGAACCGGGTGGCGGCGGCGTCGCGCGCCATGTAGCCGACCGAGTAGAGCAGGATGGCCGCGCCGATCCCGGTGGCCATCAGGGCGAAGAGCACCGCCAGGCCGTCGACGTGGAAGGCCAGCATGACCGGGCCGTCCCAGCTGCCGAGCCGGACGTCGCGGGCGGCGCCGTCGCGGACCTGCGGCCACAGGGCAGCGACGGCGACCGTCGAGGCGGCCGTCACACCCAGCGCCAGCCATCCCTTGCCCGCACCGGACAGCACGCGGGCGAGCAGGACCTGCAGTGCCACGCCGGCCACCAGCACGAGGATGGGGGCCACCACGAGGTCGTCGACCGACACCTGCACCGCCTCATTTCCACGACCGCCAGCCGCGTCCGCCGAATTCCTGGACGGCCGCGACCCGGATCCGTGACCGCCCGGAATCTCGTGCGGAAGGGGGCCCTGCCGGGACCGTTCCGCACCCTTGACAGGCGGTGCCGGACGATTCGCTGGAACCGTCATCCCCAGGTGTAGTCAGCGGCCCTGAGAGGGGGCAATGTCCAAGTGGCCACGATGGGCCGGCCGATCGGGTGCCCCTGGCCGCCGGGTGGTCCGGGCGTGACCCACGTCCTGGGAGGTCGGAGCGGCACCGGCAGACTCGCAGGTGGGAGACGTCCGCGGCTGCTCCGCGGGCGGAGGGGGCGGACGGTGCGCGGGGAGAACGGCCGTGCCGGAACTGCACGCCGTCGTGATCTGGCGGGTGGATCATACGGGGGATCTCAGGGCTCTGCGGGTTGCTGCCGCCGGGTGGGAACTACCAGAGTTCGGGCCGGGGCGGTAGTGCCGCCTGGGGTTTCCCAGGCGGGCGCAGAGAAATGATGCACCGATTTCGAAGAATCCCGTTCCCGATCGCGGCGAGCTGATTCTCCGGGCCTGACCCTCATTCACTCCGGGGGAGGTGACGAACTGTACCGTTCAGGAGCCAGGCGGTAAGCGTTCGGCCATGGGGTGGTCGTAGCCCCCCGGGGTGACCGGATGAGCATCCACGCTCTGAGCAATGATCTCCGCGATATCGCTGAAGAGCGTCGGGGATGTGCCGTCACGAAGACGATTAATCTTGTGGTCGCTGAACCCGGTGATGCGCGTCAGGTCGGCAATGGTCACCCGGCTCGTCGTCATCAGGGTGCGCAGAAGGTCCGGGTTGATCAGGCCGACCTCCGTGTTCGGTTCGAACGTCGGGCCTTCATCCGGTGACGGGGCGGGCGCAGTGCCGTGGGCCGCTCCAGCACCGCTTCGGGTATGAAGAGGTCCGATACGGGCCTGCCCAACTCCTTCGCCAATTCCACGGCTTGGTGGCGTCTTGTCGTCGTTCTGGTCCCGCCAGGAGGTGGTTCAGCGATCTTTCGCGCACCATGCCCAACCTCTGCGCCAGTTGATCTCGGCTCAGTGAAGACGCGGTGACCAGGGCGTGGAGAAGGTCACGATCCCTCAGCATGAGGAATTCCGTGTCGGCCCGGGATGTCGTCGGGGCGGTTCCGGATTCCGTCTGTGCCGGGGCGAACCGGGATCTCATCCGAACTCGAGTGGACCTCCCGGAGGGGGCGCGCCTGGAGAATATCGTCTCCTGTGCGACGTCCGGTATCCCAGATATCCTCTGGGTGTTTTCATCGCTGATATGTGTCGTTCCGTTCAGAATACTAGTGGTATTGGGGGTGGGTATACCGATGGTATTCGGCCAGATTCTCCTGGGTCAGGTTCCGTGCGGTCAGCAGGGTGTGCAACTGTTTCGGGTCAGTCACGCAGTAGGCTTCCTCCTCGGAGTTCTCCGGGCGCCGCCGGTCGGTGCGGCTGTGCCCGTCGGCCGCGGTCCGGTCTCAGTCGAGGCACCGGCCGGCGCCTGAAGGTTCCCGAATTCCGTGCCGTATCACGAGGCCGGGGTGCCGGGGGTCTGGATGGTCTGATCCAGCCAGATGTCATGCGCCCGAGGGAGATCCAAGGTGGACCTGCGGGTGTTGAGCGACAGCCTCCGTGAAATCGTCCGTGTCCGGTGCGAGCGTCGGGTCCTGTCCCGGCGACTGTGCAGGGGGCTGTTCTGCGGACTAGTCCGGCTGCGGGTCATTCGAGGCGAACAGGTCCGACATGGGTCTGCCCAGATCCTGTGCCAAACGCTCGGCGTATTGGCGGGAGATCCGCGATCTCGTGCCTGACATGAGGCAGGACAGCGTCGCGTCGCTCGCCAGTCCTGCCCTGGTCGCCAGTTTTTTCTGGCTCAGCGAAGACCCGCGGATCAGGGTGCAGAGAAGGGGGCGATTACTTACCGTGACAAGTTGGTTTTCCGGCGCCGATCTCCTCCGCCCGGGAGCAGCCTCGGATCCTGTCATCGTAAATCTTTTCAGCCCGGGAGCAGCCTCGGATCTTGTCTGAGTCGGAGCGGCGAACCAGGGCGGCGGAGTCGGTTTGGCGAAGATCGAATCCGGTGGGACGGCCAGCCCCCGAGAGATCCTTTGAACCTGGTCGGAGCTAGCGGATTTCTTTCCGTTGAGGATCAGGCTGAGAGTGGAGCGATCAATTCCGGTGGAAGCGCCCAGAGTCTTCTTGTTCAGTTCTTGCAGGGTCAACAAGTCGTCGATCCATTTCGGGTCGGTCACGTAGCGTCTCGCTGCTGTGAGATCCCCTGTCGCCTTCCTCCTGGGCGCCGCCGTCCCCGAGAGCGGAGGGGCGGGAGTCTGGATGGCCTGCTCCCTCCGGGTGTCATCCGTTGAATCCAACACCGCGGGGCCCGGGGTCATGCTCTGGAGTAACTCTTCCAGCATGGCGTTGTCGATCAGACTCGGCGATGCGGCGCCCATGCTCGTATCTCCGGTCGTCCCGGACGGGCCCGCCGCCGAAGGGGATCCCGGGACGGTGAAGAAGGTGTCCACACCGGCTCTCAGATGCTCGGAGATGCGTTGGGCGGCAACGGCATTCAGGGTGTCGCGGTGTCCGTCGAGGAACTGTGACACCTCACCCGCGTACTCTGGTCCGGCCGCTTGCGTCAGGTCGTCGCGGGATACCTCCTCGGTCTCCCGCACGCTCTCTAGGAATGCGCGGCTGCGCACCGTCACCTGCGGCCCGCCGCTCGTCTGTCGCCCGGTGTCCGGTGCGAGCGTCGGTCGGGGTCCGGTCGGGGTCGATGCACCGGGCGTCATCTGAAGATGCCCGGCCCACGTTCCGGTTTCCGCGAAGGGGGTGCCGGGAGTTTGGATGCCTTGTTCCATCCAGGGGCCGTCGATGGAGCCTGGTGTCTCGGGTTCCGGGGTCATGGTCTGGAGTACCTGTGCCAGTAGGGCGTCGTCTTCCAGTAGGGCGTCGTCGATCCAGTCCGATGCTGCGGGGTGCCGGGAGGGTTCGGGCTGTGACGGGCCCTGGTCCGTGGTCATGGGTGCCTTCCCCCGTCGTCTGCCGGTGGTTTCCCCGTCTCCGGGAGCCGGATCTGTCCCGCCGGAGGCAGTGGTAGTCCCGCCGAACGGTGTCCCGGCGTGGCCGGAGGTGGATCCCGTGCCCCAGGCGGGGGCGGTGGAGGGTCCCTCCGCTGCCGACACGGAGGCCGTGGCCTGGGGTGTGGCGAACTGGCGGTCTGACTCGGAAGGCGTGGTGAAGCGGGGGCCGGTCGAACTTGATGCGCCGCCGGTGGCGTGAAGACGTCCGGCCCAGGTGCCGGTGCCGGTGAACCGCAGGACGGATGAGGGCAGGGCCGTCGGCGGTCGGCTCGGGGAGGCGAACGGGTCCTGGGAGAGGAGCGGAGCCGAGGAGCCAACTCCCGGTGACGTGTCCCAGAGCGGGGTTACCGGCGCCGGACCTGAACCCACGCCACTGGACTCCGTTCGGTCTCCCGTCCTGGTGCCGCTACGGGGACCGGCCGTAGTCCCATACCTGTCCGAGAACCGGCCACCGGTCTCGGTGGCCGTGACAGGCGCGGGCACGGAGTACTGGGGGGCTGTGGGTGCGCCGTACTGGGCGTCGTGGCTCACCGTCGGGTATGGCGGGGCTGTGGGTGCGGTCGGGTAGCGGGCGGCCGGGGTGGAGTAGGGCGCCGCGGTCGAGGGCCAGTCGCCGGGCACGGAGTACTGGGGCACGGAGTACTGGGGTGTCACGGAGTACTGGGGCGCGGAGTACTGAGGGGCCGTGTACTGGGGTGTGGAGTACTGGGGGGCCGTGTATTGGGGTGTGGTGTGTTGGCCGGTGGCGGTGTAGGGGCTGGCGGTGGGGGGTTGGGTGCGCTGGCGCTGGGTGGGGGGCTGGTAGTCGTCGGTGGAGGAGGGGGTGGTGTCGGTGTCGTCGTCGCCGATGGCGCCCCAGTTCTGAATGGTGTTGTCCTGCCAGCGGGGGGCGGGCCTGCCGGGAACCATGGCGGTCAGCAGACGGGTGAGCAGGCAGGGTCGGGGGGTGCGGGTCAGGTGGTGTTCGAACCAGGCTTGGGCGCGTTGTTCGCGGTTGTGTTCGCGGGGGGTCCGCCCCGGTTCCTCAGCGGCCGCAGACCGGCCGGGCTGGCCGTTCGTGGGCTGGCCGGTGGTGTGGGTGCGGTGGTGTCCTTCGATGGTGCGGGCGTGTTCGCGTTGGCGTTCCAGTTCGTCGATCTCGTGGTGGAGTTGTCGTTCGGCCGCGGTCAGCCCGGACCCAGGGGCGGGTGGGGGTGTGTGTGGCCGGAGCAGTCCGGTGGGGTTGTGGTGGTCGGTGCCGGTGAATGGTGTCGGGCCTGTCTGGGTCGTGGTGGGGTCGAGGGTCCAGGCGGTGACTTTCTGGTGGGCTCTTTCGCGGGCAGTGCGCCAGGTTGAGTGTGGGTGGGTGTCTCCGGTCAGCACGGCGCGGGCTTGGAGGTCGGCGGCGTCGGCGAGTAGCCGTACGGCTCGGGTGGGGTCGGTGTCCAGCAGTGTTTTGGCCACTGATGTCAATGCCCAGGCGCGGGCGGTGCGGTCGCTGATCGCGTGGGCGATGCGTTCGGCGGAGGCGGGATCGCTGGCCGCAGCGCGGGCCATCTGCGAGACCGGGTCCTGGCCGGTTCCCTGGCTGGCCTGGGCCTCGCTGATCAGTTGCTGTCCGGCCAGGGCATCGGTGGTCCCGATCGTGGCGGCGATCTCGATCAGTCCCCATGCCCGCGCGGACGGGTCGGGCACGGCGCGGGCCAGGTCCGCGGCGGCACCGGGGTCGGCCGCGGCCAGTGCCCGCAGATGCGTCCGTGCCACCCGGTCCGCCTCGGCGTACAGGCGCAGAGCCTGCTGCCGGTCCCGGCCGGCGACCAGATCACCGAGTAGTTCCAGCGCGTTCACCCGCGCCAACTCCCCGGGAATCAGCCCGGCCACCGCCTCGGCGCGTTCCATGTCCGTGGCCGCCACCACCAACGCCACCTCGGTCAACACCCGTGACCGCCCGCCCGCCTCACGCACCGACAGAGCCAAACCCACAGCCTGATCCACATCCGTGACCGCCAACACCCGCGCAGCCGCCCCCACCACCCCCACCACCCCACCCGACCCCCCAGCCCCGGACCCGCCCGGCCGTCCAGACCCGGCCGAGCCACCAGACCCGCCGGGTCCGGCTGGGTCCGGCCGGGCCATCCCGGTGTTCCCCGCGACCCCCGACCCGTCCAGGGCGCCGGGAGCATGGGTCGCCGGGTTGTGGGCCGACGGGTTGTGGGCCGGCAGTGTTGTCCCGAGGGTGGACAGGTCGAAGGGGCTGGCCCGGGCCCACCCGAACCCGGCGACCGGCTGCGGGTGTGGGTGCGGCTGGGGGTGTGGGTGGTGTGGTAGCTGCGGTGGGGTCGGGTGGTGTCGGGTGGTGCCCGGGGTGGGGCGGTTGGTGGGGTTCCTGGCCAGTTCCTGCCGCGGGTTGGCGGCTGGTGCTGGGTGTCCGGCCCGTGTGGGGGTGGTGTCGTGGCTGGTGACCTGGCGGGTGGGGGCGGGGGTCCAGTGATGGGTGGTGTTGATGGTCGGGGTGTGGTCCATCCGCTGGACCCGTGTCACCGGGGCGGGTTCCAGTCGCGGGGGCCGTCGTCGTGGCTCTGGCCGCCGCCCTGGGGTGGGGTCTGCCGGGGCCTTCCGGCTCGTCCCCGCCGTGACCGGGCCCTGCTTCCCGGTGTCCGCGTCTGCGGGGATGGTTCCGTCGGCCCGGATGGGGGCGGGGATGGTGATCTCGGTGCCGGGAATCCGGATGCCGCTCGTCCCCAGAGCATTCCGCCAGACGCGGTGTCCGCCCTTGCGTCCGCCCAGCCCGGCCAGGCCGGAGACACCCTCGTCGATCGCACCCGCGGTGGTGGAGAACGTGTCGGGGTTCCAGCCCTGGTGTTGCGCCGCCCCTGACATCCCGTCGGTGAGCCATTCGTGGGTGGCGCCCTTGATGGTTTCGCCGGCCCAGTGTCCGGCCTCGTGCCCGGCGTCCCGGCCGAGTACCCCGCCCAGGGCACTGCCCAACGCCCGGGCCGGGTACTGCCCCAGCGCCCCCATCAGCGGGCCGAGGGCCCCCCCGATCACCCCGGTGATGGCCGCCGACTGGGTCAGGTTCTTGTCCCACTGGGTGCGCCCGATCGAGTGCCCGGTCTGCCGTTCCATGATCTGCGCGAACTGCGCGATCGCGTCCAGGCCCAGTTGCAGCACCTCACCGGTGGCGACCGCGATCGCCAACTGCTTGGCCATCGTGAACAGGAACTGCTTGCCGAAGATCTGCAGGGCGGCGATCCCCGCCGCACTGGCGCCGAACGTCCACGGGATCATCGCGATCAGGTACAGGATCTGAGCTGCCAGAATGATCAGCTGCTCGATCACGATGATCTTCATGTACTGGGTCTGCACCGCCACGTTGTGCAGGTAGTTCCCCAGCTCCTCAAACCCCGCAGCCAGCTTGGCCAGGGCCAGATCCCCGTCCCCGGTCACCACCGCCACCGACTGCGACAGGGCCTTCTGCGCGTCCCCCACCAGAGCGCCGGACTCGGCCAGCCACCGCGCCGCCGCCGTCACCTCCGGCGCCATCGCCATCAACCCGTCACCGGCAGCCAGCCACAACTGCGCCAGATCGTTGATCTCAACCTCATCCACCACCGGCCACCCATCACCGGTCAGGACATGGAACATCTCCGCAGCCCACGATGGAACCTCAAGCCCCACCACCCACCACCCACACCGATAGCCACACCAACCCGACCACCACCAAAAGACCCGCCAGTGTCATAGATGGACCCACACACCCACCATCACGCGACACCCACGCGTAAGTACTTGGTGGAGCGTTCCCGGTTGAGTGGAACAGCTGGGTGCGTGCGCGACTCGCCCCGGGATGCCGGGTTGCTGATGTGACCGGGGGCGGACCTGTCGGATCTTCGGGTGGGGCCCGAACTGCTGGTTGTTGACGTCACTGAGGTGACGTCCTGGCGCGGGCCTGCGGAGCGGGCTGAGCAGCGTGCTGAGGCTGGGGAACAGCGGCTGGCTGCGGCGGAGGCGCGGATCGAGGAGTTGGTCGGGCAGGTCGCGGTGTTGTCGCGGATGCTGTTCGGTCGCTCGTCGGAGAAGGTGTCTGCCGGTACGGGCGACCTGCAAGGGACGGACGGACCCGGGGAACGGGCCGACGGCAGCGACAGCACCGATGGCGAGGGTGAGCGCCCGAAGCGGGGCCAGCGGCCGGGTAGTAATGAGGGGCATGGACGGCGGGACTACTCGCATCTGGACTCCCGTGAACAGATCCATGAT
>DASTGO010000047.1:0-2190 GCA_035719045.1 Kineosporiaceae bacterium
GCCCGGCCTCCCGTCGGCCGCCGCCGTCCCCGCCGCTGCCCCGCAGGCCGGCCCGGGGACCGCACCGCTGCCCTCCTCCGGGGTGCCCCGGATCGGCGGCCGGCACCCGCTGCCCGCCCTGGTTCCCGCGGACGGTGACACCGGCCCTCGCGGCGGGCGGGGCGGCGTCGCCCCGGCCCTGGACGCCGAGACCCTGTTGGAGGGGCTGAACCCGCAGCAGCGGGAGGCCGTCCTGCACAGCGGCTCGCCCTTGCTGATCGTGGCGGGGGCGGGCTCGGGCAAGACCCGGGTGCTCACCCACCGGATCGCCCACCTGCTCGCCGCCCGTGGGGTGCGCCCCGGCCAGGTGCTGGCCATCACGTTCACCAACAAGGCCGCCGCGGAGATGCGTGAGCGGGTGTCGGCGCTGGTCGGGCCGCGCGCGGCGACGATGTGGGTGTCCACCTTCCACTCCTCCTGCGTGCGGATCCTGCGCCGCGAGGCCACGCGGGTCGGGCTGCGGTCGAACTTCTCCATCTACGACGCCGCGGACTCCCAGCGCCTGATGAGCCTGGTCTGCCGCGAACTCGACCTTGACCCCAAGCGCTACCCGCCCCGGGCGTTCAGCAACCAGGTGAGCAACCTCAAGAACGAACTGGTCGACGAGGAGACCTTCGCGGCCAAGTCGGGCGACGGCACCCACACCGAGCGGATGCTGGCGGAGGCGTACACCGGCTATCAGCGGCGGCTGCGGCAGTCCAACGCCCTGGACTTCGACGACCTCATCATGACCACGGTCAACATCCTGCAGGCCTTCCCCGACGTGGCCGCCCACTACCGGCGCCGGTTCCGGCACGTCCTGGTCGACGAGTACCAGGACACCAACCACGCCCAGTACGTGCTGGTCCGGGAGTTGGTCGGCGGGTCGCTGTCGGAGGCGGTCAAGCAGGCGGAGCGGGCCGAGATCCGCGCCGTCGACGGCACCCTGGTCCGCCCCGCCGCCGGTCCGCAGGACGACGGGCCGGCGGTGCCCCCCGCCGAGCTGACCGTCGTCGGGGACGCCGACCAGTCGATCTACGCCTTCCGTGGCGCGACCATCCGCAACATCGTCGAGTTCGAGACCGACTACCCCGACGCCCGGGTGATCCTGCTGGAGCAGAACTACCGCTCCACCCAGACCATCCTCACCGCGGCCAACCGGGTGATCGAGCGCAACCCCGACCGCAAGCCCAAGAAGCTGTGGACCGATGCCGGCGCGGGTGCGCGGATCATCGGCTACGTCGCCGACAACGAGCACGACGAGGCCTCGTTCATCGCCGAGGAGATCGACCGGCTGCACGACGAGCACGGGGTGCGGCCCGGCGACGTGGCCGTCTTCTACCGGACCAACGCCCAGTCCCGGGCGCTGGAAGAGGTGTTCGTCCGGGTGGGGCTGCCCTACCGGGTGGTCGGCGGCACCCGGTTCTACGAGCGCCGCGAGGTCAAGGACGCCCTGGCCTACTTGCGGGTGCTGGCGAATCCCGACGACACCGTCAACCTGCGCCGGTAGTGCTCGGCGACGTCGGGGAACGCCTGCAGCAGGTTGACCGTCGTCATGATCAGGTCGTCGAAGTCCATGGCGTTGGCCTGCCGCAGCCGCCGCTGGTAGGCCGTGTAGGCCTCGGCCAGCACCTGCTCCTGGTGCGGGCTCGCCTCGCCGACCCGGCTGGCGTAGGTCTCCTCGTCGATCAGCTCGTTCTTCAGGTTGCTGACCTGGTGGCTGAACGAGCGGGGGTTGTAGCGCTTGGGGTCGAGGTCCATGTCGCGGATGACCATCGACATCAGCCGCTGCGAGTCGGCGGCGTCGTAGATCGAGAAGGTCGAGCGCAGCCCCACCTTGGGAGCCTCGCGGCGCAGGATGCGCACGCAGGCGCTGTGGAAGGTCATCACCCACATCGCCTTGGCCCGCCGGCCGACCAGCGAGGTGACCCGCTCGCGCATCTCGGCGGCCGCCTTGTTGGTGAAGGTGATGGCCAGCACCTGGCCGGGCTGCACGCCCCGGGCCGCGAGCAGGTAGGCGATGCGGTGGGCGAGCACCCGGGTCTTGCCCGAGCCGGCGCCGGCGACGATGAGCAGCGGACCGCCCTCGTGCAGCACCGCCTCGCGCTGCTGCGGGTTGAGCCCGACGAGCAGCTGCTCGGGGTCGGCGGTGCTCGGACGGGGGGCGCCCGG
>DASTGO010000048.1:0-15671 GCA_035719045.1 Kineosporiaceae bacterium
GACATCAAGATCCAGGCCGAGCTGATCCTGCACATGAAGAAGCAGATGGCGCAGTTGATCGCGGAGCAGACGGGCCAACCGCTGGAGACCATCGAGCGGGACTCCGACCGGGACCGCTGGTTCACCGCGGACCAGGCCCTGGAATACGGCCTGGTCGACCACGTCGTGACCAACGCGAGCGACGTCCGGGGCGGCGGCGGGACGACCTCCTCCTGACTCGAGGCCGGGCGGAGCGAGCACTCCGACCGCCCGAAGGCCCCCGACCCGATCGCCCCGCCGGTGCGCCGACCCGAACCCGGCCGGCCCGGCCCACGCCAGGCTTGACGAGGAGCAGACATGACCGTCCCCACGCCGTTCGACCGCCGGCCCGGTGGCCTCTACCAGCCGCCGTCCAGCCGGTACATCCTGCCCCAGTTCGAGGAGCGGACCGCCTACGGCTTCAAGCGGCTGGACCCGTACACCAAGCTGTTCGAGGACAGGATCATCTTCCTCGGCGTGCAGGTGGACGACGCCTCCGCCGACGACGTGATGGCGCAGCTGATCGTCCTGGAGAGCCAGGACCCCGAGCGGGACATCATCATGTACATCAACTCGCCGGGTGGGGCCTTCACCGCCCTGACCGCGATCTACGACACCATGCAGTACATCAAGCCGGACATTCAGACCGTCTGCCTCGGCCAGGCCGCCTCGGCCGCCGCCGTCCTGCTCGCGGCGGGCACCAAGGGCAAGCGGCTGGCCTTGCCGAACGCCCGGGTGCTCATCCACCAGCCGGCGATGTCCGGGGGCGACTACGGCCAGGCCTCCGACATCGAGATCCAGGCCAACGAGGTGCTGCGGATGCGGCAGTGGCTGGAGGAGACCATCGCCCGGCACTCCAACCGCAGCGTCGAGCAGGTCCGCAGCGACATCGAGCGCGACAAGATCCTCACCGCCGACCAGGCCGTGGAGTACGGGTTGGTCGACCAGGTGCTCGGCTCCCGCAAGACCAGCACCCCGGCCTACGGCACGGACGAGGCCTGAGGCCTTCGCTGGGCCCGGCCCCCGCGGCTGGGCCCGGCACGCGATCCGGGCAGGCTTTTCGCTGACAGCCGAGCCGGGTTGGCGTTCAATGGTGATGGGGCCGGTGCGCGGCGCCGGGCGCTGGTGGTCAATCGGCCCCCAACAGGAAGGATCACTCGTGGCACGGATCGGTGACGGCGGCGACCTGCTCAAGTGCTCGTTCTGCGGCAAGAGTCAGAAGCAGGTCAAAAAGCTCATCGCGGGGCCCGGGGTCTATATCTGCGACGAGTGCATCGATTTGTGCAATGAGATCATCGAGGAGGAACTGGCCGAGGCCAGTGAGCTCGGGCTGGTCGAACTGCCCAAGCCGAAGGAGATCTTCGAGTTCCTCGAGCAGTACGTGGTGGGCCAGGAGGCGGCCAAGAAGTCCCTCGCCGTCGCGGTCTACAACCACTACAAGCGGATCCAGGCGGGGGAGTCCGGCCGCCGCGGCGACGACACCGTCGAGATCGCGAAGTCGAACATCCTGCTCATCGGGCCCACCGGCTGCGGAAAGACCTATCTGGCGCAGACTCTGGCGAAGATGCTCAACGTGCCCTTCGCGATCGCCGATGCCACGGCGCTCACCGAGGCCGGCTATGTCGGCGAGGACGTCGAGAACATCCTCCTCAAGCTCATCCAGGCCGCGGACTACGACGTCAAGAAGGCCGAGACGGGCATCATCTACATCGACGAGGTCGACAAGATCGCCCGCAAGTCGGAGAACCCCTCGATCACGCGGGACGTGTCCGGCGAGGGCGTTCAGCAGGCCCTGCTGAAGATCCTCGAGGGGACCACCGCCTCGGTTCCGCCGCAGGGCGGCCGCAAGCATCCGCACCAGGAGTTCATCCAGATCGACACCACGAACGTGCTGTTCATCGTGGGCGGCGCGTTCGCCGGGCTGGAGCAGATCATCCAGTCCCGGATCGGCAAGCGCGGGATCGGTTTCGGTGCCCAGTTGCACACCCCCCGGGAGGACGCGGACGCGTTCGCCGAGGTGATGCCGGAGGACCTGCTCAAGTTCGGGCTGATCCCCGAGTTCATCGGCCGGCTCCCGGTGATCACCACAGTCACCAACCTCGACCGGGAAGCCCTGGTCAGCATCCTCACCCAGCCGAAGAACGCCCTGGTCAAGCAGTACCAGCGGATGTTCGAGATCGACGGCGTCGAGTTGGAGTTCACCGAGGACGCCATGGAGGCCGTGGCCGACCAGGCGATCATGCGCGGCACCGGCGCCCGGGGCCTGCGGGCGATCATGGAGGAGGTCCTCCTCCCGGTGATGTTCGACGTGCCCAGCCGTGACGACGTGGCCCGCGTGGTGGTGACCAGCGAGGTCGTCCTGAAGAACGTGAACCCGACCCTGGTCCCGAGGGAGGCCCCGGCGCGCAAGACCCGGGAGCGCCGCGAGAAGTCGGCCTGATCGAAGCCGGAGCAGACGAGGCCGGGGCAGACCAGCAGGTCTGCCCCGGCCTCGTCGTCCAGGTCCGCCGGGCCTCGTCGTCTGCCTGGTGCCACCCGACGTGGTTCAGGAGCTGCGCAGCTCCACCGCCGACCGGGCCGCACGGGCCAGGTCGATCGCGGCCTGGCCCGTCTGCGTCACGGAGATCGCCACCACGGCGCCGCCGTCCACGGCCAGGCAGACCGTGGTGCCCAGACTGGTGGCAGCGCAGCCGAACCAGCCGCCGAGGGACCCGGTGTCCACCGTGCTGACCGGCGCCTTGGCGGCCTCCATCCCCGCACCGAACCCCGCGGTCAGGGTCTCCCGCCGGGCCTTGTCCAGCGGGGCCGGTGGGCGCGCGGTGGCCACCGCCAACCGGACTCCGCTCGCGTTCCCGTACACCAGCACCCGCTGGGTGGCCTCTGGTACGGCCGTGAGCAACGCCTGCGCGGCGCGGGTGTCCTCGGCGCGGACCTGGTCGGCCGCCAGCCGGGGCAGCCCGCTGATCTGCGCCGGTTGCTGCAGGGTCGTCGCATCGAAGACGGAGCCGGAATCGTCACCGCCGAACAGCTTGGGCAGGGCGACCGCCCCCGCGAAGGCGACCACCACGATGAGCCCGGTCGCGGTCAGCACCCACGACGTGGACACCCGGGTCGGCCAGGGGCCGGCGGGAGTGTGCCGGGGCTCCTGGGCGCGGATGAGATGGTCCGCCTCGGGGGGTGGTCCCACCGGAAGCGGCCCGGTGGCACTGAGCCCGGGCGGGTACCACTGCGCGTCGTCGGCGTCCCGGTCCGCCCAGGATGGGAGCGAGCCGGTGCCGGGGTCCTGGCCACCTGAGGGCCGGGCATACGGGTGGGCGTAGGGGTCGGCGTACGGGGAGGCGGGCACCGCGTCGTAGCCCCCGTGACCGCCGGCCGTGAAGTCCTGCACCGTGCCGGCGTCGGATCCCGGGCGGACGTAGTCCCGTGGGTCATAGGCCTGCCTGGAGAATGTCCCGGTGCTGTACGGCTGACTCCCGTACGGCTGGCGGGTGTCGTACTGCTGGCTCTGCGGGTAGTCCGCCGGCTGATCCGGATACGGGTACGACCCGGTCGGCGGGTCGGCCTGGTCGTACCCGGACGGCGGATAGGGCTGCGGACCAGTGGGCGGCGCCGTGGCGTAGTCCTGTGGTTGGGCGTAGGGCTGGGATCCGGTGGGTGGGGCCGGGAAGTAGTCCTGTGGTTGGGCGTAGGGCTGGGATCCGGTGGGCGGCGCCGGGAAGTAGTCCTGTGGTTGGGCGTAGGGCTGGGATCCGGTCGGCGGTCCGCCGGCGTAACCGTGCGCGGCGCGCACCCGGGCGGCGATCGCGGCCTCCTCGGCAGTCTCGGTCTCGATCGCGGACTGCGCGGCGTGGGGCCCTCCGGCGTCGGGATCCGTGCCGGGAGCGCGGGGAGTCCGCCAGTCCTCGAACCGTCCGCTGGAGGCAGGACGGCCCGTCATCGGGCACCACCGTTGCGATCCATCCCGGCCCCTCCCTCGATGCGCGTCTGCTGGGCGTCCCCGGCTCCGGCCGGCAGGTTGTGCCTGCACATCCTCCCCCGTTCCGCCGGGATCCGGTACGCCGTGTCCGCAGCACCCCGTCGCGCTCCCTAGGATTTGCCCATGTCCGAGACCACTCCCGCGCTGCAGCGCCCCGCCACGAACCTCCCGCCGAAGTACACCCCGGCGGAGGTAGAGGGGCCGCTGTACCAGAGTTGGGTAGACCGGGGGTACTTCACCGCCCGGCCGGACAGCGGGCGTGAGCCGTTCTCAATCGTCATCCCGCCGCCGAACGTGACCGGCAGCCTGCACATCGGCCACGCCCTCGACCACACCATCCAGGACATCGTGATCCGGCGGCAGCGGATGATGGGCCGCGACGCCCTCTGGCTGCCCGGGATGGACCACGCCGGGATCGCCACCCAGAACGTCGTCGAGCGCGAGCTGCGCAAGGACGGCATCACCCGGCACGACCTGGGCCGCGAGGCCTTCGTGGCCAAGGTCTGGGAGTGGAAGGAACACTCCGGCGGCCAGATCCTGGGCCAGATGCGCCGGCTGGGCGACAGCGTCGACTGGTCCCGCGAGCGGTTCACCATGGACGCCGGGCTGTCCCGTGCCGTCCAGACGATCTTCAAGCGGCTGTACGACGACCAGCTGATCTACCGTGCCGAGCGGATCATCAACTGGTGCCCGCGCTGCCACACGGCGCTGTCGGACATCAAGGTCGACCACCACGACGACGAGGGTGAACTCGTCCAGCTGGTCTACGGCGAGCCGGACGGTGAGGACCGCGTGGTGGTGGCCACCACCCGGATCGAGACCATGCTCGGCGACACGGCGATCGCCGTGCACCCCGGCGACGAGCGCTACCGGCACCTGGTCGGCCGCAAGATCGAGCTGCCGCTGGTCGGGCGGATGATCCCGGTCGTGGCCGACGACCACGTCGACCCCGAGTTCGGCACCGGCGCGGTCAAGGTGACCCCGGCGCACGACCCGAACGACTTCGAGATCGGCCAGCGCCACGGGACCGCGGCGATCAACATCATGACCCCCGAGGGCATCATCACCGGCACCGGGACGCCCTTCGACGGGATGGACCGGTTCGAGGCGCGGGAGGCGGTCCGGGAGGCGCTGCGCGCCCAGGGCCGGGTCGGTGACGAGCGGCGGCCGTACGTGCACGCCGTCGGGCACTGCTCCCGCTGCGACACCGTGGTCGAGCCCCGGCTGTCCCTGCAGTGGTTCGTCAGCGTCGGCCCGCTGGCGAAGGCGGCCGGGGACGCGGTGCGCGACGGGCGGGTGCGCATCCACCCCAAGGAGATGGAGCCGCGCTGGTTCGGCTGGGTCGACGACATGCACGACTGGTGCATCTCGCGGCAGCTGTGGTGGGGGCACCGGATCCCGGTCTGGTACGGCCCGGGTGGCGAGGTGGTCTGCCTCGGCCCGGACGAGAGCCTGCCGGGCAGCGCGGCCGACGGGACGCCGCCGGAGGGCTGGTCGCAGGATCTGGACGTGCTGGACACCTGGTTCTCCAGCGCGCTGTGGCCGTTCTCCACCCTTGGCTGGCCGGAGGACACCGCCGAGGTGGAGCGGTACTACCCGACCAGCGTGCTGGTCACCGGCTACGACATCCTCTTCTTCTGGGTCGCCCGGATGATGATGTTCGGCCTGTACGCGATGGACGGTGTGCAGCCGTTCGACACCGTCGCGCTGCACGGCCTGGTCCGCGACCGGTTCGGCAAGAAGATGTCGAAGTCCCGCGGCAACGTCGTGGACCCGGTGGAGTGGATGGACCGGTACGGCGCCGACGCGTTGCGGTTCACCCTGGCCCGTGGTGCCAACCCCGGCTCCGACCAGGCGATCAGCGAGGAGTGGGCGGCCGGCAGCCGTAACTTCTGCACCAAGCTGTGGAACGCCGCCCGGTTCGCGTTGCTCAACGGTGCCACCGTGGAGGGCGACCTGCCGCCGGTGTCCGAGCAGTCCGTGGTCGACCGGTGGATCCTGTCCCGGCTGGCCACGATCACCGCTCAGGCCGACGCCGGCTACGCCGACTTCCAGTTCGCCAAGACCACCGAGGCGCTCTATCACTTCGTCTGGGACGAGGTCTGCGACTGGTACCTGGAACTGGCCAAGCTCCCGCTGGCGGCCGGCGGGCGCCCGGCCGAGGTCACCCGGCGGGTGCTCGGCGAGGTGCTCGACGTCGTGCTGCGGCTGCTGCACCCGGCGATCCCGTTCGTCACCGACGCGCTGTGGACGCAGCTCACCGGGGGCGAGTCCGTGGTGGTGGCCGCCTGGCCGACGGCGGTCCCCGGGGCTGCCGAGGCACCGGGCGACCCCGCCGCGGAGAGCGAGGTCGCCGCCCTGCAGCGGTTGGTCACCGAGGTCCGCCGGTTCCGGGCCGAGCAGGGCCTCAAGCCGGGGCAGACGGTCGCCGGCCGGATCACCGGGCTCGGCCGCACCGGCCTGGCCGCGCATGAGGGTGAGGTCCGGGCGCTGGCCCGCCTGGACGACGCCGGGGACGGTTTCGCCGCCTCGGCCACCCTGCGGGCCGGTGAGGTGACGGTCGAGCTGGACCTGCGCGGTGCGATCGATGTCGAGGCCGAGCGCAAGCGGCTGGAGAAGGACCTCGGGACGGCGCAGAAGGAGCGTGCGCAGGCCCAGGCGAAGCTGTCCAACGAGCAGTTCCTGGCCAAGGCACCCGATGAGGTCGTGGCGAAGATCCGGGAACGGCTCGTCGTCGCCGAGGCCGAGGTTGCGCGGCTGGAGAGTGCCCTCGGCGGTCTGCCGGTCGGCTGAACCGGTCCCTCGGGTACGCCGGGGCCGGACCTGCGCCGAGTGGATGATCCCTTCAGTTCGATCTGACGGGCTGCTCCCCGGCCGCCGGGCCGGTGGCCGGGACGGTGGGGCCGGCGGGACTGTGCCGGGCGCGCGGGCGGGCCACGGCGAGCACGAGCACGCCCAGCGCCGCGCCTATCGACGAGGGTCAGGGCGGGCGGGCACGCGAACAGGCTAGGGCTGCCTCAACGCGGGACTCGGGGGCAGTGCCGGGACTGGGGATCGGACGCTTCGGCATCCGTGACGTCAGTGGAGGATCCCGGGTGATGGGCGGAGGATCCCGGGTGATGGGCGGAGGACCCCGGCGACGGGCAGGGGATCCCGGGGGATGGCGAGGGGATCCCGGGGGAGGGCGCGTCCGGAAGGGGTGGATCCCCGGAAGATCGATTACGGTCGAAGCATGGCCCGATCATGAGGGATTCCTCATGAAGTCCGGCACGTGTGCGCCGCTCCGTTGTCGTCCCGGGTGTGTCGTCGTCCCGGGTGTCGACGACGTGGGCGCTCCACCCTGTCGTCCTCCGAGTCCTCGGGAGCAACCATGCCACGTCCGCTCACCCGCGCCCGGCTGGCGGCGCTGGCCGCCGTCACCCTCATCCTCGTGGTCACCGGCACCGCCAGCGCCGCCGGTGCCGCCCCGCACTGGACCTACGAGGGGGAGGAAGGGCCCGAGCACTGGGCGGAGTTGGATGAGGCGTACAAGCTGTGTGCCGATGCGAGCCGGCAGTCGCCGATCGATCTCGGGCACGCCACCGGCGCGCACCTGCCGTCGCTGGGCTACCGGTTCGCCAAGGGCGACGCCGTCGTCTCGAACAACGGGCACACCGTGATGGCCGCCGCCAACGCCGCCGACCCGGCGCAGACCAATCCTGCGGACACCATCGTCATCGACCACAGGCGGTACGCCTTGCTGCAGATGCACTTCCACGTGAAGAGCGAGCACGTGGTCGACGGGCGGCACCACCCGGCCGAGGCTCATTTCGTGTACCGGTCGAAGTCCGGGGCGATCGGCGTCGTGGGCGTCTTCCTGGACCGCGGGGAGCGGACCAACCCTGCCTGGCAGCCTTTCGTCGACGCGCTGGCGACGCCGCAGGGCGCCACCCGGACCGTTTCCCTGGACTGGAACGCGATGCTGCCGCGGAAGCGGACCACCGTGCGGTACCGGGGCAGTCTCACCACGCCACCGTGCAGTGAGGGCGTGGAGTGGGCCGTGGAGACCACTGCGGTGCGGGTGAGCCAGGGCCAGCTCCGCGCCCTCGCTGCTGCCTACGATCACAACGACCGCCCGGTGCAGCCGGTGGGGAAGCGCAGGGTCCTCACCGACGACTGGGCCCTTGCCGACCACTGACCTCCTCGCAAGCAGCCGGTGCGGCGGCGTGGCTACCATGGGCGGCACAGGCGATGACCCGGCCATCACCGGCGAGCCTCCGGAAGAACGGGAGCCGTTCCCCCGGCACACCGTGCCCGGCAGGTGATCACCTCGCATTCAACGTGACGGCGAACGTGCTGGTCACGGCGAGGGTGGACGAGGAGACCGCAGTGACGTACCCCAGGGCGGCGACGGACGGCGGGCAGGCGGAATGAGCCGGACGGCGGGGCACGGACCGCAGCGGGCGGAGAAAGAGGCCGCCCAGCAGGAGGCGGTGCAGGAGCGGCTGGCCAGGGTCCGTGCGGAGATCCTCGGCCGGGCGCCCGAGCATGACCTGGTGCCGAGCCTGGACCGGATCGCCGCCGTCTGCGAACTGCTGGGCGACCCGCAGAAGGCCTTCCGGGTGGTCCATGTGACCGGGACCAACGGCAAGACGTCGACCACCCGGATGGTCGAGCGGCTGCTGCGCGAGCACGGCCTGCGCACGGGACGTTTCGTCAGCCCGCATCTGACCGACATCCGGGAGCGGATCGCCCTGGACGGCGAACCCATCTCGCCGCAACGGTTCGCCGAGGTGTACGACGAGGTGCTGCCGTACGTCGAACTGGTCGACGCCCGGTCCGCCCGGGACGGGCAGCCGCGGATGACGTTCTTCGAGGTGCTGGTCGCGATGGCCTACGCCGCCTTCGCCGACACCCCGGTGGACGCCGCCGTGATCGAGGTCGGGATGGGCGGCACCTGGGACGCCACCAACGTCGCCGACGGCGAGGTCGCCGTGGTCACCCCGATCGCCGTCGACCACCAGCGGTTCCTCGGCCGCGACGTCGCCTCGATCGCCGGTGAGAAGTCCGGGATCATCAAGCCCGGCGCGACCGCGGTGCTCTCGGACCAGCCCGAGGAGGCTGCCGCGATGCTGCTGGAGCGGATCGCGCAGACCGGGGCGACCGCCGTCCGGGAGGGCCTGGACTTCGCCGTCCTGCAGCGGGAGGTCGCCGTCGGCGGGCAGTTGCTCACCCTGCAGGGACTGACCGCGGTGTACCCCGACGTGTTCCTGCCGCTGCACGGGGTCCATCAGGCACGCAACGCGGCCTGCGCGCTGGCCGCCGTCGAGGCCTTCCTCGGGGCCGGCCCCGGCGGGCTGGATCCCGACGTGGTGCGGGCCGGCTTCGCGGGGGCGGATTCCCCGGGCCGGCTGGAGGTGGTCCGGCGCAGTCCCACGGTGCTGGTCGACGCCGCGCACAACCCCGCCGGAGCGCAGGCGCTGGCCGAGGCGCTGGAAGAGGCGTTCGGGTTCGCCCGGCTGGTCGGCGTGGTCGGGGTGCTGGCGGACAAGGACGCCGAGGGCATCCTGTCCGCTCTGGAACCGGTCCTCGACCACGTCGTCGTCACCGAGTCCACCTCGCAGCGGGCCACTCCTGCCGACGAGCTGGGGGAGTTGGCCGCCGACATCTTCGGTGAGCACCGGGTGGACGTCGCACCCCGGCTGGACGACGCGCTCGAGCTTGCGGTCACCCGGGCCGAGGCGGACGGAACCCCCGCTGCCGGAGTGCTGGCCACCGGCTCGATCACGATCGCCGCCGAGGTCCGGATCCTGCTCGGCCGGGGCTGACCGGCGCCGCCCAGCGATCAGGACCGGCGGCGCGCGGGCAGTGATCCGGGCCGAACCGGCCACCTGCGGGTGATCCGGGCGACTAGGGTCCCGGCGTGGGTATCCGGACGACCGTCGCCACCGCCTTCTCGATCGCGGGTGCGGCCGCGCTCGCCGTGGGCATGTACGGCATGGAGGCGACGGGAGGCAGTTGCACCATCGATGGGAACTGCCCCGTCCCGCCGAGCGTGATGATTCCCTGCTTCGTCGGAGGGATGATCACCGTCATCGTGGCCACCGTCGCTGGTGCCGGGGCGGTCGGGTTCGGGCTGGCCTTCCTCGCTCCTGGGGTGGGTTCGATCGCGGCCATTGCCACCGGGTACGGGACCGCGGTCGGATACATCTTCGGCGTGGTCTTCACCCTGGTCGGCGGCGGGGCGCTGGTCCTGGGGTCGCTGGCGGGCCGGGGACGCAAGGCCGCCGAGGAACTGCGCGCGACCGGGCATCCGGGGACCGCGACCGTGCTGTCCGTACGTGACACCGGCGTCTCGGTGAACGACAACCCGCGGGTGCGGCTGCGGCTGCAGGTGCACCCGGCCGACGGGTCCGGCGACTTCGAGGCCGAATTGGCCGTGCTGGTGTCCCGGGTGTCGATCCCGCGGGCCGGTGACCGCTACCAGGTCGTCTACGACCCGGCCGACCGGGAGCGGCTGGTGCTCGGCGACGTGCAGGCCGGCGGGGGATCCTTCGCCGCCCAGCCCACGATGCCCGCCTTCCCGCCGCCACCGGCATACCCGCAGCCGGCGGAGGCGAGCGGGCGGCCGGCCCCGGCCTGGGGTACCCCGGACGCGGCCGGGCAGACCCCAGCGGACCGGCCGCTGCCGGTGGAGACGGTCGTCGACCAGCTCACCAAGCTCGACGCCCTGCGCCGCAGCGGTGCCCTGACCGAGGAGGAGTTCCAGCAGCAGAAGGCCCGGCTGCTCGCGCAGTGACCGCCCGTGCCGGGGAACCTACGGCTGGACCATCCGCCCGGCCGCTGACCGAACGCGGGGACGGCGGTCCACCCGGCCACGGTGATCAGCTCCGCCGGGCCCACCCGAGGATGGCGTCCGCCCGCCGACTAGGGTGCGGACATGACCAGCCCGAACCCGGCCCCGGCCGGCGCCCGCCCCGCCCGGTCGATCCGCCGGATGCTGGCTGCCGTGGTGCTGGCCTTCGAGTCGCTGGTGGTGTTCTTCGCCGCCCTGGTCGCCAAGGACCTGTCCTCGCTCGGGCTGACCACGGCGCTGTGGGTCGGGGGCGGGCTCGCGGTCGCGTGCCTGGTCGCCGCCGGGCTGCTGCGCACACCGATCGGCTGGGCCGTCGGCTGGGTGTTGCAGGTGCTCGTGCTGGCGACCGGGTTCTGGGTACGGATGATGTTCATCCTCGGGGTGGTCTTCGCCGGGCTCTGGGTGGCAGCCCTGCGGATCGGTGAGCGGATCGACCAGGAGAAGGCGGACTACGCCGCTGCCCACCCCCAGGGCTGACCTCCCCTCCCTCGGCGCGCCGTCCCCGCCTCGGCACGCTCTGCCTGTCTCGGCACCCCTCTCCCGCGGCGCACCATCCCTGCCTCCGCCGACGGACAGGTTCCGCACCGGACCAAACCCCGGCAACTGGCCGTGTCCGCGCGCTGACTAGGCTGACCGGCGGTCACGACGGCCGCCGCAGGGGCGGTCGCGCAGGCGGAAGGAACGCTCGTGGGATCGGAGCGCACGCTGGTCCTGGTCAAGCCGGACGGCGTCAGCCGTGGGCTGGTGGGGGAGGTGCTGCGCCGGATCGAGGCGAAGGGGTACACCCTGGTCGCCCTCCAGTTGCGCACCGCCGGCCGGGACCTGCTGGAGCGGCACTACGCCGAGCATGCGGGCAAGCCGTTCTTCGGGCCGCTGGTGGACTTCATGTCCTCCGGGCCCGTGGTCGCCGTGGTCGTGGAGGGGGAGCGGGTGATCGCCGCCTTCCGGTCCCTCGCCGGGGCGACCGACCCCGTCGTGGCCGCCCCCGGGACCATCCGTGGCGACCTCGGCCGGGACTGGGGGACCAGCGTGCAGCAGAACCTCGTGCACGGCTCGGACTCCCCGGAGTCCGCCGAGCGCGAGATCGGGATCTGGTTCCCCGAACTCTGAGCGGCCGGGTCCTCGGGGCGTCCGTTCCGTGCCGCGGTGTCCGGAAGGCCGTACTCCCTCCGGGTGACGGTCTGACGGCCCGATGGTCACTCGTCGCGGCCCGCACCCGTCGGTAATCTGGCGCGTCCGCCGGTGGGGACCGGTGGGGCGGAGGACGGAGGCGGGCCGTGAACGATCCCGAAGGCAGCCGGTCGACCCAGCGCACGCTCGTCCTGGTGAAACCTGATGCCGTCCAGCGGGGGCTGGTCGGCGAGGTGCTGGCCAGGATCGAGGCCAAGGGGTACCGGCTGGTCACTCTCGACCTGCGTGAGGCCGGGGAGGACCTGCTCGCCCGGCACTACGCGGAACATGTCGCCAAGCCCTTCTATCCGGAGCTGCTGGAGTTCATGACCTCCGGACCTGTGGTGGCCGCGGTGGTCGAGGGCGACCGGGTGGTCGAGGGATGGCGCAGCCTGATGGGCCCGACCGATCCGACGACCGCCCCGCCCGGGACCATCCGCGGGGACCTCGGCCGGGACTGGGGCAACGGCCCGACCGAGAACCTCGTGCACGGCTCCGACGGACCGGAGTCGGCCGCCCGCGAGATCGGGATCTGGTTCCCCGCGCTCTGAGCGCCCTTCGGCCTGCGCGGCGGCAGGGTCTCCGGGGCGGATAGTCTGGGCGGACTCCCCAGCGTCCACCCGAAGGGTCGTCCCGCCATGCCAGTCGAGTCGATCTTCGACCGGCTCGAGCCTCTGCTGCCGCGTGTCTCCAAGCCGATCCAGTACGTCGGCGGCGAGCTGAACAGCCAGGTCAAGGACTGGGACGTCGCCGGCGAGCACACCGTCCGCTGGGCGCTGATGTACCCCGACGCCTATGAGGTCGGACTGCCCAACCAGGGCGTGACGATCCTCTACGAGGTCCTCAACGCCCGCCCCGACGCCCTGGCCGAGCGCACCTACACCGTCTGGCCGGACCTCGAGAAGCTGATGCGCGAGCACGGCGTCCCGCAGTTCACCGTCGACGCCCACCGGCCGGTGGGCGCGTTCGACGTGCTCGGGGTGTCGCTGTCCACCGAACTCGGGTACACCAACCTGCTCACCGGGCTGGACCTGGCCGGGATCCCGCTGATCGCCACGGACCGGGACGGCTCCCACCCGATCGTCATCGCCGGCGGCCACGCCGCGTTCAACCCGGAGCCGATCGCCGACTTCGTCGACGCCGCGGTGCTCGGTGACGGCGAGCAGGCGGTCGGCATCGTGACGGACGTGATCCGAGACTGGAAGGCCGAGGGCCGTCCGGGTGGCCGGGAGGGCCTGTTGCTGCGGCTGGCCGCCACCGGCGGGGTGTACGTGCCGCAGCTCTACGACGTGCACTACCTGCCGGACGGCCGGATCCAGCGGGTGGTCCCCAACCAGGCGGGCGTGCCGTGGCGGGTGCACAAGCACACCGTGATGGACCTCGACGAGTGGCCGTACCCCCGGCAGCCGCTGGTCCCGCTCGCGGAGAGCGTGCACGAGCGGATGAGCGTGGAGATCTTCCGGGGCTGCAGCCGGGGCTGCCGGTTCTGCCAGGCCGGGATGGTCACCCGGCCGGTCCGTGAGCGCTCGCTGCTGGCGATCGGGCAGATGGTCGAGCGGGGGCTGGCCGCCACCGGCTTCGAGGAGGTCGGCCTGCTCAGCCTGTCCAGCGCCGACCACAGCGAGATCGGGCCGCTGACCAGGCAGCTCGCCGACCGCTACCAGGGCACCCAGACCGGGCTGTCCCTGCCGAGCACGCGCGTCGACGCGTTCAACATCGACCTCGCCAACGAGTTGTCCCGCAACGGCCGCCGGTCGGGGCTGACCTTCGCCCCGGAGGGCGGCAGCGAGCGGATCCGCAAGGTGATCAACAAGATGGTCACCGAGGACGATCTGGTCCGGACCGTCGCCACCGCGTACGGCAACGGCTGGCGGCAGGTGAAGCTGTACTTCATGTGCGGTCTGCCCACCGAGACCGACGAGGACGTCCTGCAGATCGCCGAGCTGGCCAAGCGGGTGATCCGGACCGGCCGGGAGGTGTCCGGACAACGGGATGTCCGGTGCACGGTCAGCATCGGCGGGTTCGTGCCGAAACCGCACACGCCGTTCCAGTGGGCCGGGCAGGCCTCGCATGAGACGGTCGACGCCCGGCTCGCCGCGCTGCGTGAGGCGATCCGGTCCGACCGGCAGTTCGGCCGGGCGATCGGGGTCCGTTACCACGACGGCAGGCCGGGCATCGTCGAGGGACTGCTGTCCCGGGGCGACCGGAGGGTCGGGAAGATCATCCGGGCGGTCTGGGAGGACGGCGGCCGGTTCGACGGCTGGAGCGAGCACTTCTCCTTCGACCGCTGGATGGCCTGTGCGGACAAGGCCCTGGCCGGGGAGCCGGTCGACGTCGACTGGTACACGACCCGGGAGCGGGACCATGCCGAGGTCCTGCCCTGGGACCACCTGGACTCCGGGCTGGACAAGGACTGGCTGTGGGAGGACTGGCAGGACGCCCGCGACCAGGTCGAGGTCGAGGACTGCAGGTGGACGCCGTGCTACGACTGCGGGGTCTGCCCCCAGTTGGGCACTCACGTCCAGACCGGTCCCACGGGCCGGGACCTGCTCCCGCTCACCGTGCTGCCGGCCGCCCGGCCGTGATCATGTTCGTCAGCACCCGGCCGGAGATCCCCGGCCGGACCAGGAAGGGAGCCCTGAGTGGCGCGGACGCCTGACGGCCCCGCCCCGGACCCGGCGGTGCAGAAGCTGCGGCTGCGCTACGCCAAGCGGGGACGGCTGCGGTTCGCCAGCCATCGGGACTTCCAGCGTGCCTTCGAGCGGGCCGTGCGGCGGGCCGGCCTGCCGATCGCCTACTCGGCGGGGTTCAACCCGCACCCGAAGATCTCCTACGCCAATGCCGCCCCGACCGGTGCCGCCAGCGAGGCGGAGTACCTGGAGCTGTCCCTGACCCGGCGCCGGGACCCCGACGAGGTCCGTGCCGCCCTCGACGACGCCCTGCCGGACGGTCTCGACGTGGTCGAGGTGGTGGAGGCCGGGCCGGGGGCACTGGCCGACCGCCTGGACGCCTCGGTGTGGCGGGTCGAACTCCCCGGCCTGGCCCCGGAACCGGTGACGGCGGCGGTGCAGGCCTTCCTGGCGGCGGACCGGACCGAGGTCCAGCGGATGACCAAGAACGGGCTGCGCACCTTCGACGCCCGGGCCGCCGTGCTGTCCGCCGAGGTCAGGGCCGGTGAGGGTCCGGCGGACGCCCGGGCGCTCCCTGGTGGAAGCACAGGGGTCCGTGTCGCTCAAGTCGACCCGGTGCCCTGTGCGATACTGCAGGTGGTCGTGCGGCACACCACACCTGCCGTGCGGCCCGACGACATCCTTGCCGCACTCCGGTCGCAGGCCGACCTCGCGCCGCCGTCACCTCCACGGATGACCCGGCTGGCGCAGGGGCCGCTCGACGAGGAGGACGGTTCGGTGGCCGATCCATTGACCGCCGATCGAGGAGTCGGCGGCGCCTGACGCGTGCCGCGCTTGCCGTTTCCGCGAGCGCGAACGCCACGGCAGCAGTGATGACTTCCGTCACGCTGAGCCCAGCGTGACGACGCGATGAGTGCCCCGCGTGGTGCCGGCATGGTGTGGTCGGCACCCGGGGCTGACGGGAGATGCCCCGTGACGCTCGATGACGAGCCCACAAGCAGTGACGAACGCCCCGCCGACGGCGGCCCGGCTCCGGCCGAGG